>NZ_CADFEF010000014.1:0-186730 GCF_902833125.1 Burkholderia sp. BCC1640
ATCACCAGCCACCCACCAGGCCCGGTGACAACACCCCCCGGATCATGACTGCGACTGGGGGCGAGAATCATGCCGGGCCTGGCTGGCCAAAGCCCCGATTATCGGGGCACGAAGATAGTAACGGGGGTGGCGCTGGCGGCGTGATATCGATCGACACGCAGGCGGTCGGCCGGACGTTCGGCCTATTGGAGGGACGGGGCGAATGTCGTGACAATGGAGGATCACTCAATGGAGGCCCTCATGCAAGTTGCCACTGTCCCCGAAGCCACGCTCGACCTTCAGCGGCTTCTCGATGCCGCGATCGCCGGCGAACGCGTCGTGATCATGCAGAACGGCAAGCAGTCGGTCCGACTTGTGCCGCTCAAGCCGATTCATCATTACGGGCTTCTCAAGGGGCAGATATGGATCGCGGACGACTTTGACGCACCGCTTCCCGACGATTTGCTGGATGCGTTCGAAGGAAAGTGATGCGGTTGCTGTTCGATACGCACATCTTTCTCTGGATGTGGGCCAACGATCCGAAACTGAGCGCTCGCGCGCGCAATCTGATCGCCGAAGCCGACGAAGTGTTCATCAGCAGCGCGAGCATCTGGGAAGTCGCGATCAAGGCCGGGACGGGGAAGCTGGATGTGGATGTGGATCGGATGGTCGAGGCGATTGCAATGAGCCGGTATCGGGAGCTGCCGGTTCGGGCCGCGCACGGCGCAGCCGTGCACTATCTGCCCCATTACCATCGCGACCCGTTCGATCGTTTGCTGGTCGCGCAGGCGTCGTCCGAACCGATGCTGCTCATAACGGCTGACAGCCGTCTTTCGCAGTACGGCTCGTCGAGAGTCTTGACGGTCTGAAACAGTTTCGGAGCGAAATCCTACGCTGCCGCGACAACCTGCGCTGACGTCTCGAGCGCCGCACACAGCTTGCCCAGCCTCTCCCGCAACCCCTCGCTCGCCGGCACGAACGGCAACCTCAGCCCGTCCTCGCACCACCCCTGCGCAGCCAGCACCGCCTTCACCGGCGCCGGATTCGGCTCCGCGAACAGGGCCGCAACGAGCGGCTGCAGCGCGACCGACAGCCGTCGCGCGTCGGCGAGCCGACCGTCGCGCAGCAGCGTATGAATGCGCACATGCCATTCGGGCAGCACGTGCGCGCTGCTGGCGATCGCGCCGTGCGCGCCGGCACATAGCGCGGCGAAGTTCTGGTTGTCGTCGCCGGAGAGGATCGCGAGCGGCGTGTCGTGCACGAGCCGGCTCATCCGGTCGAGCGTCCCGCCGCACTCCTTGATGCCGGCGACGCGCGGATCGCGCGCGAGTGCCTGCAGCGTTTCCAGTTCGACGTTCACGCCGGTGCGGTACGGGATGTTGTAGACGAGGACCGGCAGATCGGCCGCATCGACGATCGTTTCGACGTGGCGGCGGATTCCGTCCTGCGTCGGCCGAACGTAGACGGGCGGCGTGACGAGCAGCCCGTCGGGTCGCAGCGCGGCGAGTTCGCGTGCGCGGGCGGCCGCGAAGTGCGTCGCGCTCGCGGTGAGCCCGACGACGATCGGCAGGCCGGGCACGGCATCGCGCAGCGTCGCGAACACGGCGTCCTGTTCGCGCGCGTCGAGCAGCACGCCTTCACCGGTCGTCGCGCCCGCGACGAAACCCGCGATTCCCGCCGCCGCATAGTGACGCGCGAGCCGCGCGAGCGCACCGTGGTCGACCTCGCCGTCGTGGAACGGCGTGATGATCGGCAGCCAGATACCTTCGAAACGTGTGTGCATGAAAAGCCTCAAGGTGGAAACGGAGTGGGAAGGAACCGTTCCGCCGGCGGTGTGCCGGAGCGAGGCATTCGAGCAAGGAGAAAGAAACGACCTGCGTGCATCCCGTCCGGCATTCGCCTGACGGGACGCGACGTCCCCGTCAGTCGAGGAGTCGTTTTTTCAGTTTCAGCCCGGCCGCGCGCGCACCGGCCGCGATGGCGGCAAGGATCGAGGGCGAGCGCAGGGCAGCGGACATGGATGAACCGTGAAATGGGCTGAGCGGCGATCTTAACATCGGATCCGGCGCGTACGCGAGCGACGCGCCCGTTTAGCAGAATTCGAGATTTGCTTTGCACGACAGATTGGAAAGCGCGCGGCGCCCGGCCGCTAGAATGCCCGCTTACGTTTCGATGACAGCGCATACGCGTGCCGTCACGCACATTCACCACCACTGAAAACGGGGCATATCACGATGGCAAGCATCAACGGGATCGGCCGCTGGCTGCACACGGGCGCCGCGGCGGCGCTGGTCGTGGCGGCAACGGCCGCGCACGCGGACACGTCGATCCTGAACGTGTCGTACGACGTGACGCGCGAGCTGTACAAGGACATCAACACGAGCTTCGCCGCTGCGTACAAGCAGCAGACAGGCGAAACCGCGACGATCAAGCAGTCGCACGGCGCGTCGAGCGCGCAGGCGCTGTCGGTGCTGCAGGGGCTGCAGGCCGACGTCGTGACGATGAACCAGCCGAACGACATCGACCTGCTCGCCGAGCGCGGCCAGCTGCTGCCGAAGGACTGGCGCGCGCGCTTCCCCGACGCCAGCTCGCCGTACTCGACGACGATGGTGTTCCTCGTGCGCAAGGGTAATCCGAAGGCGATCAAGGACTGGAGCGATCTCGCGAAGCCGGGCGTGCAGGTGATCATCGCGAACCCGAAGACGTCGGGCAACGGCCGCTACGCGTATCTCGCCGCGTGGGGCTACCAGAAGCAGAAGGGCGCGACCGACCAGCAGGCGCTCGACTTCGAGAAGGCGGTGTTCCGCAACGTCCCGGTGCTGGACTCGGGCGGCCGCGGCGCGACGACGACCTTCACGCAGCGCGGCATCGGCGACGTGCTCGTCACGTTCGAGAACGAGGTCGCGCTGATGGACACGGGCGCGTCGGGGGCGGAATTCGACGCCGTGTACCCGTCGGCGAGCATTCTCGCGGAGCCGCCCGTCGCCGTCGTCGACAAGGTCGTCGACAAGAAGGGCACGCGCAAGGTCGCGCAAGCCTATCTCGACTACCTGTACACGCCGCAGGCGCAGGAGATCATCGCGCGGCACCATCTGCGTCCGCGCGACGCGAACGTGCTGAAGAAGCATGCGGCCGAGTTCAAGCCGCTGAAGACGTTCAGCGTCGAGCAGGTTTTCGGCAGCTGGGCGAACGCGCAGAAGACCCACTTCGCCGACGGTGGTACGTTCGACCGCGTGATCGTCGACCGCAAGTAAGCACGCCGCACGCCGCGCGCGTGCCGGCGGGACGACCACGAAACCGGCCGCTCATGCGGCCGTTTTTTTGCGCCTCGCGCGGAAAGCCCGCTCCGCATCCCCGGCCGCCGCCTTCGCGTGCTACGCTCATCGCCTCCCTGCTTCAGGCCTCGCGCGATGAACGTCGATCCGTCCTCCCCAGCTTCCCGCGGCCGTGGCCGCAAGATCTGGTCGGGCACCCGCCCCGTGATTGCATACGGGATGCCGCCGCTCGGCTGGCGCGACCTCTATCACCGTGCGCTGACGGTGAGCTGGCCCGTATTCTTCCTGTCGCTCGCGGTGCTGTTCCTGCTGCTCAACGGCGGCTTCGCGACGCTTTACCTGCTCGGCCACGCGCCGATCGCGAACCAGTCGCCGCCCGGGTTCGTCGGTGCGTTCTTCTTCAGCGTCGAGACGCTCGCGACGGTCGGCTACGGCGACATGCATCCGCAGACCGTCTACGCGCACCTCGTCTCGACCTTCGAGATCTTCATCGGGATGTCGGGCATCGCGCTGGCGACCGGCCTCGTGTTCGCGCGCTTCTCGCGGCCGCAGGCGAAGATCCTGTTCGCGCGTTACGCGATCGTGCGCCCGCTGAACGGGCAGATGACGCTGATGGTGCGGGCCGCGAATGCGCGCCAGAACGTGATCGCCGAAGCGCAGGCAAAACTGCGGCTGATGCGCCTGGAAGGCACGCACGAGGGTTATACGCTGCGCAAGATCCACGACCTGCCGCTCGTGCGCAGCGAGCATCCGATCTTCCTGCTCGGCTGGAACCTGATGCACGTGATCGACGAAACGAGCCCGCTTTTCGGTGAAACCGCCGAGTCGCTCGCTGCGCACGACGCGTCGCTGCTGATCACCATCGAAGGTTCCGACGAGACGACCGCGCAAGTCATGCAGGCGCGCTACTCATGGGCGCATGCGGAGATCCGCTGGCGTCACCGTTATGTCGACCTGATGCACGACGAAGGCGGTATCACGCACATCGACTACACGCATTTTCACGAAATCGTGCCGGTCGACGCCGATACGGACGAGCGCGGCTCGCCGGGCGTGGTGGTCGGGGCCGAGGCGGCGACGCAGGCGCCCGGGCCGGCTGCATGACACTGGCGAGCGGCGCGAACCGGCGCCGGCATTCGGTCGCGGCAGCCGCGATCGAGTGCCGTGCCGTTCATGCATCACGCATGCAGCAGACGCGCCGCTTCCCGCTGTTCGACCGCGACCGCGCGGCGATGGCCGTCGCGATCCTCGGCGCGCGCGACATAGTCGCCGAGCACGCCTTCGTGCGGCAGGAGGTGCGCGTCGAACGCGATCTTCAGCGTGCTGGCGAGCAGCAGGTCGGCCGCGGTGAAGTGATCGCCGACGAGCCAGCGGCTGTGGGCGAGCGTTTGCGCGAGCGCACGCTGCACGCGCGTGATGTTGCCCCAGCCGAAGGCGACGGGATTGCCCGACGCACCGGTGAATTTCTCGGCCATCGCGGGTTCGAGGCAGGTGGGCGTGAAGAACATCCATTGCAGGAAGCGGCCGCGCAGCGGATCGTCCGGCGCGATGCCGAGCCCGGCGCCCGGGCAGCGATCGGCGAGATAGAGCAGCACGGCGCCGGATTCGGCGAACGGTTCGCCGCCGTCGTCGAGCGCGGGCAGCTTGGCCATCGGATTGACCTGGACGAACGCGTCGCTGCCCTGTTCGTGCGAATGCAGGTCGATCGGCACGAGTTCGTAGACGGCGCCGATTTCCTCCAGCATCCACAGCGCCCGGAATGCCCGGGTCTTCGGCCAGTAGTAGAGCTTCATCGCGCCTCCGCGTCTCGGTATGCGTGTCGGTTCGGTGGATGCTCAAGCGTACCCGAGCGGGAGAGGTTCGGACAGGGGCGAAAGGCGGAAGCGGGTAACGAATTTCCCGCAAAGCCCGGCGCTGCCAAAGTTCATGAAATAACTAGTTATTGATTCACTAGTTATGAATTGATGCGTGGGCGCCCGGCCGATGCGGCAGCATCGGTGACGGGGCGCGCGAGCCCGGACGACGTTCGTCGACCGCGCGCGAAACACGAAAACCGGGTCACCCCGCGCGGGGCGACCGAGGGATTGAAGTCAGGCCAGGCGGTCGCATTCGGCGAGTCAGGTGCTGCGTGATGCGCAGCGTGCCGGTGCGATCGCGCACGGAGAACAGCAACGAATGGCGAACGACGATCGCACCACGATCATTCCGCGACGCACGCCGGAATCGGCCGCGATGCGCGCGGAGCTCAAGCGGACGATGGCGATCACCGCGCGGCTCAACCGTCTGACCTTCGACGATGCGGACGAAGTCCGGGCATTGTTCGGAGAACTGATCGGCAAGCCGTTGGACGACGGCTTCCTGCTGATCCCGCCGTTCTACGCGACGGGTGGCGCCGATACGCGGATCGGCCGCAACGTGTTCGTCAACCAGAACTGCACGTTCTACGACCTCGGTGGCCTCGATATCGGCGACGACGTGATGATCGGCCCGAACGTCAGTCTCATCACGTCGGGCCATCCGATCGAGCCGTCCCGCCGACGCGACGCCGTCGTCGCCCGGCCGATCGCGATCGGCCGCAACGTATGGATCGGCGCGGGCGCGACGATCATCGGCGGCGTGACGGTTGGCGAGAACGCGGTCGTCGGCGCGGGTTCCGTCGTGACGCGCGACGTTCCGCCGAATACGCTGGTCGGCGGAAACCCGGCGCGGATCATCCGTTCGATTGCCGAATGACGGCGCTTGCGGGTGCGGCCCGCTGCGCAGCGAATGTGGACAACCGGCCGCGCCGTTCACTCGAAATGCTGTGGATTCGACCGGTGAGCGTGCACCCGGAGGTCGAATTTGCGAGGCTTTCCGGCATGTGACGCCGATCGCTGGCAGGGGCAGGAGCCGACGTTGCCGATGCGCCGGCGGAAAATGTCCGCGCCGGGCCGCTTGTGGATATCCCGGCCTCGAAACCACTCGGCATGCTGTGCATTTCACCGGTGAGTGCGACGTCGTGCGACCGGATGCGCGGGGCAGGGTGTGGACAACCGGGCTCCCGACGACGAAAAAAGCTGTGCCATCGAACGGTGAGTACCGTCGACCGATTGCGCGTGAGGCTTGCCGGGTGCGGACTTCCGGGCGTCGCGCGAAATCCGGAACGCCGCGCATTCTAGCGGCGCGTGCGGATCGGCGATAGCTCCGCGCGCGTATCGCGGTGTGGATATCCTGCCGTGCCGTTCACTCGAAGCGCTGTGTATTTCAATGGTGAGCGTCGCGCCCGGTCGAACCGGGTGTTGGCTTGCGCGCCCGTTCGCGATCGTCGATCGCGGCTTCGAGGGTCGCGCATTCTACCCGCACTCGCGATCGCGCGTTTCATTCGAGTATGTGCCGCGATGTGGATATCCGGTCGCCGAAACCAGTCGACGTGCTGTGTATTTCAGCGGTGAGCGCGGGCGCGTGCGGCTCGGCCATGTCGGTGCGAGTCCCGACCGACGGGCCTCGGCGGGGTTGCGGCCACCGCTGTTCATGCCTGAATCGGCGACTGCATTCGACACCGTGCCGACGCTCACCGTTGAATTTCACAGCGTTTCGAGTGGTCGTAGGGTGGGCTATCCACACCCGGGTCGGTGTCCTCTTTCGATCGCCGTGCCGCCGCTCACCATCGGAATTCACAGCGTTTCGAGTCGTCGTGGATCGCGCTATCCACACCGGGATCGGCGCGCTCTTTCGATCGAGTGCCGTCGCTCACCGTCGAATTTCACAGCGTTTCGATTCGTCGCGGGTTGGGATTTCCGCACCTGAGTAGGCATTTTCGTTCGGTCGCGTGCCGGCGCTCACCATCGAAATTCACAGGGTTTTTAGTGTCTGGCGGCGACGATATCCACACGCGGATCTGCGTCGCGTTCAGTTGCGCGACGGCATGTTCAGATGAACGCCAAAGCCGCGCCAGTGCTCGCGCGGGGACGCCCATCCGCGCAGAAACTGGCACCCGACGCGAGCCCGCCGCACACATGCCTGCATTGCCGTGACGACCGGATCGCCGCTCCGGAGCGACGCAAGGGCGGACAGCGGTGTGGATATCGCACCGCCGAATCGACTCGCAAATCTGTGCATCCGACAGGTGAGAGCGAACGTCGCAGTGGCCGGGCGGGAATCCGGCGGTGTGGATATCTCCCGCCGGCATCGACTCGTCGCGCTGTGAATCTCAACGGTGAGCGTCGGCATCCGCTCGAACCGCGGAGCGATCGAGGTGTGGACATCCGGCCTTCGACGCGAGTCGAAACTCTGTGCGATCGACTGGTGAACACGCCCAACCGCTTCGCCCGCAGCCCGCGGCCCCCGGCATTGTGGACATCCCGCATCCGCGACCAATCCGAACGCTGTGCATCCGACGGGTGAGGACGCGCCCGTTCCGCCGCGCGAACCCTTGCCGCACGGCCCGCGAGCGCCCACCGCCGGGCCCGCGGGCCGTCTCCCGCATGTCCCCGCGTTTTCGAGGCAACCGCTTCGGCCACGCCGATATGCCTCCAGAAGCCGTCCGCCACCCCGCGCGAAAACTCACTCAATTCCCGGCCAAAACCTGCGCAGTTTTTCTCACTCCGGCGCCGCCCGAGCAAGATGAGAAAAAACTTTCTCGCCTTCCCGCGAAAAAATAGAGCCATCCAGTTGCTCCCCGGCCGGCGTCGCCCGACGCCCCGGTGCACGGCATAGAACACACAATCAGGAGACATCCCCATGACCGCCCGACTGCCTGTCGACGGCACGCCCGCTCTATCCGACTACCGCCTGACCGACAACCTGACCGCCACGCGCGGCCGGATCTTCCTGACCGGCACGCAGGCGCTGGTGCGCCTGTTGCTGATGCAGCGCGCGTCCGACACCGCGCAGGGCCTGAACACGGCCGGCTTCGTCAGCGGCTACCGCGGCTCGCCGCTCGGGATGGTCGACCAGCAACTGTGGAAGGCGAAGAAACTGCTCGACGGCGGCGGCGTGCGCTTCCTGCCCGCGATCAACGAGGAACTCGGCGGCACCGCGGTGCTCGGCACGCAGCGCGTCGAGGCCGACCCGGAGCGCACCGTCGATGGCGTGTATGCGATGTGGTACGGCAAGGGCCCCGGCGTCGACCGCGCCGGCGATGCGCTGAAGCACGGCAACGCATACGGCTCGTCGCCGCACGGCGGCGTGCTGGTGGTGGCGGGCGACGACCACGGCTGCGTGTCGTCGTCGATGCCGCACCAGAGCGACTTCGCGATGATCGCGTGGCATATGCCGGTCGTGAACCCGTCGAACATCGCCGACATGCTCGAGTTCGGCCTGTACGGCTGGGCGCTGTCGCGCTTCTCGGGGGCGTGGGTCGGCTTCAAGGCGATCTCGGAGACCGTCGAGTCGGGCTCGACCGTCGATCTCGACGCGCTGCAGACGCAATGGCCGGCGCCGGCGGGCTTCACGCCGCCGGCGGGCGGCCTGCACAACCGCTGGCCCGACCTGCCGAGCCTCACGATCGAGGCGCGTCTCGCGGCGAAGCTCGACGCGGTGCGCCATTTCGCGCGCACCAACAGCATCGACAAGTGGATCGCGCCGAGCGCGCACGCGAACGTCGGCATCGTCACGTGCGGCAAGGCGCATCTCGACCTGATGGAAGCGCTGCGCCGGCTCGACCTCACCGTCGCCGACCTGGAAGCGGCCGGCGTGCGGATCTACAAGGTCGGCCTGTCGTATCCGCTCGAGATGACGCGAATCGAAACCTTCGTCGACGGCCTGTCGGAAGTGCTCGTCATCGAAGAGAAGGGCCCGGTGATCGAGCAGCAGATCAAGGATTACCTGTACAACCGCGCGGACGGTGCGCGCCCGCGCGTGCTCGGCAAGCACGATGCCGAAGGCGCGTGCCTGCTGTCCGAGCTGGGCGAACTGCGCCCGTCGCGCATTCTGCCGGTGTTCGCCACGTGGCTCGCGCGCCACAAGCCGGCGCTCGATCGCCGCGAGCGCGTCGTCGATCTCGTCGCGCCGCAGATCCTGTCGAACGAGGCGGACGCGGTGAAGCGCACGCCGTACTTCTGCTCGGGCTGCCCGCACAACACGTCGACGAAGGTGCCGGAAGGCTCGATCGCGCAGGCCGGCATCGGCTGCCACTTCATGGCGTCATGGATGGAGCGCGACACGACGGGCCTGATCCAGATGGGCGGCGAGGGCGTCGACTGGGCCGCGCACGCGATGTTCACCAACACGAAGCACGTGTTCCAGAACCTCGGCGACGGCACCTATTTCCATTCGGGCATTCTCGCGATCCGCCAGGCGGTCGCCGCGAAAGCGAACATCACGTACAAGATCCTCTACAACGATGCGGTCGCGATGACGGGCGGCCAGCCGGTCGACGGCAGCATCTCGGTGCCGCAGATCGCGCGGCAGGTCGAGGCGGAAGGCGTGTCGCGCTTCGTCGTGGTGTCCGACGAACCGGAGAAGTACGACGGCCATCACGGCTTGTTCCCGAAGGGCACGACGTTCCATCACCGCAGCGAGCTCGACGCGGTGCAGCGCGAGCTGCGCGAGACGCCGGGCGTCACCGTGCTGATCTACGACCAGACCTGCGCGGCCGAGAAGCGCCGCCGCCGCAAGAAGGGCGAGTTCCCCGACCCGGACAAGCGCCTGTTCATCAACGACGCGGTGTGCGAAGGCTGCGGCGACTGCGGCGTGCAGTCGAACTGCCTGTCCGTCGAGCCGCTCGAGACGCCGCTCGGCCGCAAGCGCCGCATCGACCAGTCGTCATGCAACAAGGATTACTCGTGCGTGAACGGCTTTTGCCCGAGCTTCGTGACGGTCGAAGGCGCGGCGCTGAAGAAGGCCGCGGGCGCGGCGTTCGACGAGGCGGCGCTCGCCGTGCGCGTCGACGCGCTGCCCGTGCCCGCGACGCATCTCGACGCGGCGCCGTACGACATGCTCGTCACCGGCGTGGGCGGCACGGGCGTCGTGACGGTCGGCGCGCTGATCAGCATGGCCGCGCACCTCGAAGGCAAGAGCGCGTCGGTGCTCGACTTCATGGGTTTCGCGCAGAAGGGCGGCTCGGTGCTGTCGTTCGTTCGGATCGCGTCGAGCGACCGGTGGCTGAACCAGGTGCGCATCGACACGCAGCAGGCCGACGTGCTGCTCGCGTGCGACATGGTCGTCGGCGCGAGCGCCGAGGCGCTGCAGACGGTGCGCCATGAGCGCACGCGGATCGTCGTCAACACGCACCGGATTCCGAACGCGTCGTTCGTGCAGAACCCCGACGCAAACCTGCACGCGGATGCGCTGCTCGAAAAAATGCACCATGCGGCCGGTGAAGGCTACCTGTCGAGCTGCGACGCGCAGGCGCTCGCCGCGAAGTTCCTCGGCGATTCGATCGGCGCGAACATCCTGATGCTCGGCTACGCATGGCAGCTCGGCCTCGTGCCGGTGTCGCTCGCTGCGATGATGCGCGCGATCGAGCTGAACAACGTCGCGGTGCCGATGAACAAGCTCGCGTTCGCGATCGGCCGGATGGCGGCCGGCGACGCGGCGGGCCTCGATGCATTGTGGAACGCGCGTCACGCGGTGGCCGCGGCGGTTGCGCCCGAAACGCTCGCCGAACTGATCGCCGATCGCGAAGCGCGCCTCGACGCATACGGCGGCGCGCGATACGTTGAGCGCTACCGCGCGCTGGTGAGCGCGGCGCGCGCGAAGGGCGACGATGCGCTGACGCGTGCCGTCGCGACGACGTTCTACCGGCTGCTCGCGGTGAAGGACGAATACGAAGTCGCGCGGCTGTATGCGGACGGTGCGTTCCGCACGGCGCTCGAAGCGCAGTTCGAAGGCGTGCCGGGGCAGGACTATCGCGTGAAGTTCAACCTGGCGCCGCCGACGGTCGCGAAGGCCGGGCGCGACGGCAGCGCGCCGAAGAAGCGCGTGTTCGGCCAGTGGATGTGGCCGGTGCTCGGCACGCTCGCGCGCGTGCGCGGCCTGCGCGGCACGTGGCTCGATCCGTTCGGCCGCACCGCCGAGCGCAGGATGGAGCGCGCGCTCGCGGACGACTACGAGACGACGCTCACGCGCGCGCTCGCCGCGACGACCGCCGGCAACGCGGCACAGGTCGCGCAGCTTGCGGATCTTCACGCCCGCGTGCGCGGCTTCGGTCACGTGAAGGTGCGCAACCTCGCGGGCGTGAAGCGCGCGGAGCGCGAGCTCGCGCTGCAACTCGGCATCGACGCGGCGACGAGCGCGGCCGTGCAGCACGCGCTCGACGAGATGAAGGGTGCGGGAATGCTGAAGGGAATCCCGGTCGTGATCGCGAAGTAACGCGAACACATGCGGATGTGAAAACGGCGACGCCTGCGCGTCGCCGTTTTTTTATCGGCAAGCCGAGCAATCGCGCCGCGGCGCAGCCGCTCAGATGATCCCTTTCTTGCGCGTCGACAGCGCCGTTTCCGACAGATCGATCTCGCGGATCAGCTTCGTCAGCGTTTCGTCGGAAATCTTGCTTTCGCTGCGCAGCCGGTACAACACCGAACGTTCCGCGCGCACCGCCGCGATCCGCATCTGCAGCTCCATCGTTTCGGTCTGCTTGGCTTCCGCGCGCGGCGTCAGGCCGTCCTCGGCGAGCGCGGCCAGGCGGCGGCGATACTGGTCCATCACGCGCGCGGAGATGTCCGCGCAGCGCGCGGCGCCCGATTCGTCGAGATCGGCCGAGATCGCGTCGTGCGACGAGTCGATCGCGCGAATCGCGGCCTGCGCGGCGGCCGCGCGCGCGGTGCGCTCCTCGTCGGCGAGCGGATTGCGCGTCGAGCGCACGCCGCGCAGCAGCAACGGCAGGCCGATCACCGCGACGACCAGCGAACCGAGGATCACCGCCGACGCGACGAAGATCGCGGTGTCGCGCCCGGGCAGCGGCGCGCCGTCGGACAGCGCGACGGGGATCGACAGCACGCCCGCGAGCGTGACCGCGCCGCGCACGCCGCCGACCGTCATCACCGCGATCGTGCGGACGCCGGCCATCGTGCCCGCGAGGCCGTGGCGGGCGGCGCGGCGGCTCGCGATCCAGCGCAGCAGCCAGACCCACAGGAAGCGGATCGCGTACAGCGCGAGCATCATCGCGCATACATTGAAGATCATCCGGCCGACGAGCGCGTCGCTCGTGTGATGCGCGTCGACGAGCGCGCGGCCGATGATGTGCGGCAGCTGCAGCCCGAGCATGATGAACACCATGCCGTTGAACACGAACTCGATCATCGCCCACGTGCTCTCGGCGCGCACGCGCGACGCGACCGTGCTTTTGCGGGAGAAGCTCGTGTAGTTCATCATCATCCCGGCCGACACGGCCGCGAGCACGCCCGACAGCTCCAGGTGCTCGGCGAACAGATAGGCGGCGAACGGCACGAGCAGCGTCATCACGATGCCGGGGGCCGGGTCGCCTTCCTGCTCGGCGTTCAGGAACCGCGTCGACAGCGCGCTGAACACCCACGACACGATCGCGCCCGTCGCGAGCCCGCCGGCGGCGACGATCACGAACGTGATCGACGCATCGCGCAGCGAGAACACGCCGGTGAGCGCGGCCGCGACCGCGAACTTCAGCGCGACCAGGCCCGACGCGTCGTTCATCAGCGCCTCGCCTTCGAGGATGTGCATCAGTTGCGGCGGAATCCGCCCCTTGCCGGCGATGCCCGACAGCGCGACCGCGTCGGTGGGCGACAGCACGGCCGCGAGCGCGAACGCGATCGGCAGCGGCAACTCGGGTATCAGCCAGTGCGCGAAGTAGCCGACTGCGAGTACCGTCATGAACACGAGCCCGAACGCGAGCATCAGGATCGCGCGGCGCTGCAGGTACAGCTCGCGTTTCGGAATCCGCCAGCCGTCCGCGAACAGCAGCGGCGGAATGAACAGCAGCATGAAGATTTCGGGATCGAACGTGACGTGCAGGTTCAGCTTCGGCCATGCGAGCATCGCGCCGAACGCGATCTGCATCAGCGGCAGCGGCAATTGCAGTGGCAGGATGCGCGTGACCGCGCCGGACAGCGCGACGGTCAGCAGCAGGATCAGGACTGTGAAGACGATTTCCATCGATACGGCGATTGTGGAGAATGAAACGACCGTACGGAGTTTAGCGTGGCGACGTGACGGGTGCGTTCGAGTGCGCCGGTGCGCATGCACGCGAACGGTGCATCCGGCCTGCGCCACGCTGGTGCGGCGCCGCCGCACGCAGGCGCGGCGCGGGTGATCGGCCCTTGCACGGACCTTGCTTGATGCTTGCCTACCGTCCGGCACCGGCCGGACAACCGAGGATTCCACCATGACATTGCGCGCGCCGTTTCAAGCACTCGCCGCGTTCGGCTGCATCGCCAGGAGGGCGCCATGACGATCGTGCAACAGGAGCGTCCGGCCACCGCTTCGCCGTATCGTTTCGAGCGGGAGATGAGCTCCGGCCTCGAACGCCTCGCGACGCAGCATCGCGACCTGACGCTCACGACCGTGTTCCAGCCGATCTTCAGCCTGTCGCACCAGCGTGCGGTGGGCTACGAGGCGCTATTGCGCGCCCACGACGCGCTCGACCGGGCGGTGTCGCCGCTCGACGTGTTCGGCGAGGCCGCGCGCCAGGGCGAACTGCTGCAGCTCGACCGGCTCGCGCAGGCGCTGCATCTCGAGAACTTCGCGCTGCTCGGCGCCGAGCGCGAGTGGCTGTTTCTCAACGTGCATCCGGGCGTGCTCACCGACCCGTTCCAGGCCGCCGCGCTGCTCGCGAACCTGAAGCGGATCGGCATGCCGCCGCGCCGCGTCGTGCTCGAAGTGCTCGAGCAGCGCGCGGAGGACATCGAGCGGCTCGCCGAAGCCGTGCGCGAATTCCGCGCGCAGGGTTTCCTGATCGCGCTCGACGATTTCGGCGCCGGCCACTCGAACCTCGAGCGGATCTGGCAGCTGAACCCGGACATCGTGAAACTCGACCGGATCATGCTGTCGCACGCGGCGCACCGCACGGGGCTCACCGCGATCCTGCACGGGCTCGTCACGCTGCTGCACGAGGCCGGCAAGCTCGTGCTCGTCGAGGGGATCGAGACCGAGCACGACGCGCAGATCGCGCTGTCGTGCGAGGCCGATTTCGTGCAGGGCTATTACTTCGGCCGTCCGGCGCCCGGGCTGCCCGACAGCGCGACGGCGACCGGCTGCATCGGCGAGCTGACCGAGCGTTTTCGGCAACAATCCGAAGCGCGCGAGCGGCGCGACGCGCAGCGGCTCGCGCCGTACCTGCGCGCGTTCGAGCGTGCGGCCGAGCGGGTGGCGGCCGGCGAGCCGCTCGACGAGGTGTGCTGGAACTTCCTCGCGCTCGACGCCGCCGCGCGCTGCTTCCTGCTCGACGCGCGGGGCCGCCAGGCGGGCCGCAACGTCGTGCTGCGCGCGGACCGCGCGCTCGCCGAGGCGCGCTTCTCGCCGCTGTCCGACGCGCAGGGGGCGAACTGGTTGCGCCGGCCATATTTCCGCACGGCGATCGCCGAGCCCGGACGCGTGCAGGTGACGCGCCCGTACTTGTCGATCAACGAGGCGCAGCCCTGCGTGACGCTGTCGGTGGCCGTGCGCATCGGCGATGCGCAGCATGTGCTGTGCGGCGATATCGACTGGATCGACGAGGAAGCGGATGGCGCATAGCGACGGCGTCGCGCTGGCGCCGTTCACGCCGCTCGGCTAGGATGCGCGAATTGTCCTGACGATTCGCGAGCCGCCGATGAACCGAACCGCCGCTTCCTCCGTCCTCCTCGAAGTGATCGCCACCACCGTCGGCGACGCGAAGGCCGCCGCCCGCGCGGGCGCCGACCGCCTCGAACTCGTGACCGCGATCAGCGAAGGCGGGCTGACGCCGAGCGTCGGCCTGATCGAGGCCGTCGTGGCCGCCGTGGCGATTCCGGTGAACGTGATCGTGCGGCCGCACAGCCGCTCGTTCGTCTACGATGCCGACGACCTGCGCGTGATCGAGCGCGACGTGCGCGCGGCCGTCGCGGCCGGTGCGAACGGCGTCGTGTTCGGTGCGCTCGATGCGCGCGGCGACGTCGATCTCGATGCGCTCGCGCGCGTCGCGGCGGCCGCGGACGGGCGCGACCTGACGTTCCATCGCGCATTCGACGTGTCGCGCGACCTCAATGCCGCGTTCGATGCGCTGCTGCGCGTGCCGGCCGTCACGTCGGTGCTGACCTCGGGCGGCCATCCGTCGGTGCTCGACGCGGTCGCGACGATCACGCGGCTGGTCCGGCAGGCGGCGGGCTCGACCTGCACGGTGCTGGCCGGCTCGGGGCTCACGATCGACGCGGTCGGTGATTTCGTTCGCGCCACCGGCGTGCGCGCGGTGCATTTCGGCTCGGGCGTGCGGCCGCGCGGTGAAGTGCTGGCGCCGGTCGACGAACAGCGCGTCGAGCGCGTGCGCGCGGCGCTCGACGGTGCGGCGGCGCATGTGTGACGGGCGGCGCTGAAAGCCGCGCGCCGACGATCGGGCGAAAAAAAGCCGGGGCATGCCCCGGCTTTTTCGTCTGCAAGCCAAACGCGCTGCAGTCGCTTACGCGTTCTCCGCCAGTGCGTCGGCCTGGCTCGCGCGGATGCCGAGGCGCTCGAACAGCGCGCGGTCGCGCTGCGTCTGCGGGTTGCTCGTGGTCAGCAGCTGGTCGCCGTAGAACATCGAGTTCGCGCCCGCGAGGAAGCACATCGCCTGCATCGCGTCGTCGAGCTGCTCGCGGCCGGCCGACAGGCGCACGACGGCCTTGGGCATCGTGATGCGCGCCACCGCGATCGTGCGCACGAACTCGAACGGGTCGAGCGGTGCGGTGCCTTCGAGCGGCGTGCCTTCGATCGCGACGAGGTTGTTGATCGGCACCGACTCCGGATACGGATTCAGGTTCGCGAGCTGCGAAATCAGGCCCGCGCGTTCGCGGCGCGATTCGCCCATCCCGATGATGCCGCCGCAACACACGTTGATGCCCGCATCGCGCACGCGGTCGAGCGTGTCGAGACGATCCTGGTACGTGCGCGTCGAGATCACCTGGCCGTAGAACTCCGGCGACGTGTCGAGGTTGTGGTTGTAGTAGTCGAGGCCCGCGTCGGCGAGCTGCTGCGCCTGCTCGTTTTCCAGCATGCCGAGCGTCATGCAGGTCTCGAGGCCCAGTTCCTTCACGCCGCGCACCATCTCGGTCAGCGCCGGCATGTGGCGCTCCTTCGGGTTGCGCCAGGCCGCGCCCATGCAGAAGCGGCTCGCGCCGTTCGCCTTCGCCGCGCGCGCGGCGTCGAGCACCGTGTCGACGTCCATCAGCTTCTCGGCCTTCAGGCCCGTTTCGTGATGCGACGATTGCGAGCAGTAGCCGCAATCTTCCTCGCAGCCGCCCGTCTTGATCGACAGCAGCGTCGACAGCTGCACCGCGTTCGCGTCGAAATGCTCGCGATGCACCTGCTGCGCGCGGAACATCAGGTCGTTGAACGGCAGCTCGAACAGCGCGACGACGTCGGCGACGCGCCAGCGCTGCGGCGCCGGAGCGGCCACGGGGATCGCGTCGGGTTGCACGGCGGCGGTCTGGGCTTGGGTCATGGTGGTTTTCCTGTCGTGAATGCGGGGATCGTGAGGTCAATGCCGCGCGTGGCGCAGCGTGTCGACGAGCGTGGCGATGTCGAGCATCGCCGCCGCGGATTCGGGGGCGGCCGGCGCCAAGTGCGCGATGCGGCCGAGGAGCGGCGCGCGGTGCTCGCGCGCGAGCCAGTCGCGGATCGTCGCGACGTTCTCGTCGGCGTACGACATGGCCGGGTCGACGTGGTTCGCGACCCAGCCGGCGAGCGTGAGGCCGCGCTGGCGAATCGCGTCGGCCGTCAGCAGCGCGTGGCTGATGCAGCCGAGCCGCATGCCGACGACGAGCACGACGGGCAGGCCGAGCGCGACCGCGAGATCGGCCGTGTCCTGCGTGTCGTTCAGCGGCACGCGGAAGCCGCCGACGCCTTCGACGACGACGACGTCCGCGCGCGTCAGCGCTTCGCGGTGGCTCGCGACGATCGTGTCGAGGTCGAGCGTCACGCCTTCCTGCGCGGCGACGATGTGCGGTGCGGCGGGTGCCTTCAGCAGGAACGGCGTGCGCAGCTCGGGCGGCAGCGCGACGTTTGCGGCCGCGTCGAGCTGGTCGGCGTCCTCGTTGTGCCAGACGCCGTCGCGTTCGTACGCGCCGGCGGCGACGGGCTTCAGCGCGGCCGCGCGCAGCCCGTGCCGCGCGAAGCCGTGCAGCATCGCGGCCGACACGAAGGTCTTGCCGATCTCGGTGTCGGTGCCGGTGACGAAGAGGGAAAGCGGGGCCGTCATGCCGCAGCTTCCTCGGGGGGCAGCGAACGCGCGTGAGCGTCGGGGTGGTCCGCCCCCTCGCTGGCCTCGATCAGCGCGGTTTCGAGCCGCGCGAGATCGTCGAACGAATGCGCGGCCGACAGCGAGATGCGCAGCCGCGACGTGCCGGCGGGCACCGTCGGCGGCCGGATCGCGGGCACCCACAGGCCGTGCGCGTCGAGCGAGCGCATCGCCGCGAGCGTCGCGTCGTTGCTGCCGATCACGAGCGGCTGCACGGCCGTATGCGAGTCGACCGGCTGCCAGCGCGTCATGCGCAGCAGCGCGCGCGTGCGCTCGATCAGCGCGGCGAGGTGCGCGCGTCGCGCATCGCCTTCGTCGCCGCCGATCACCTTCAGGCTCGCCGAGACCGCATGCGCGACGGCCGGCGGCGCGGCCGTCGTGAAGATGTAGCTGCGCGCGCGCTGGATCATCCATTCGATCACGGTCTCGTGCGCGATGACGAACGCGCCCGCGACGCCGGCGGCCTTGCCGAGCGTGCCGACGTATACGAGGTTCGGCGAGCGCAGCGCGGCGGCCGCGAGCGCGCCACGGCCTTGCGGGCCGAGCACGCCGAAGCCGTGCGCGTCGTCGACGACGAGCCACGCGCCGTGGCGTTCGGCGAGCGCGACGAGTTCGGCGAGCGGCGCGATGTCGCCGTCCATGCTGAACACGGTGTCGCTGACGATCAGTTTCGTTTCGGCGTCCGATGCATCGAGCAGCGCGGCGAGCGCGGCCATGTCCGCATGCGGGTAGACCTGCACGGTCGCACGCGACAGCCGGATTCCGTCAATCAGCGACGCGTGGTTCAGCGCGTCCGAGAAGATCGTCGCGTGTTTGCCGGTGAGGGCTGTCATCGCGGCGAGGTTCGCCATGTAGCCGGTGCTGAAGTACAACGCGCGCGGTGCATCGGAGAAGCCGCCCGCGAAGGCGGCGAGTTCGTCCTCGAGCGTCGCGTGCGCGCGCGAATGGCCGCCGAGCAGATGCGAGCCGCCGCTGCCGGAGCCGTAGCGCTGCGCGCCTTCGCCGAACGCGGCGACGAGCGCGGGGTGCGCGGCGAGGCCGAGGTAATCGTTGCTCGCGAAGCCGACGATGTCGCGGCCGTCGACGCGCATGTGCGCGTCGCAGGCGGTGTCGGCGGTGCGGCGCACGCGTCGCAGGCCCTGCGCGTCGAGTTCGGCGAGGCCGCGCTGCAGCGTGTCGAGCAGGGGCATGGTCGTTTCCCGTGAGGATTGCTTCATCGCGCCACCTCCGCGAGCGTCGCGTCGAGCGTGTCGCGCGTGCGTTGCGCGAGCCACGCGATGTCGTCGTCGCTCATCACGTACGGCGGCATCAGGTACACGGTCGTGCCGATCGGGCGCAGCAGCAGCTCGCGTTCCAGCGCGCGTTCGAAGAAGCGCCGCGAGAAGCCGCGTGCCGCGTCGCCGTCGAGCGCGACGTCGAAGGCGAATAGCGTGCCGCGCTCGCGCAGGTGACGCACCTGCGGGTGCGCGTCGAGCGGCGCGAGCGCGGCGCGCATCGCGGCCGACTTGCGCGCGTTGCTCGCGAGCACGTCGTCGCGCGCGAACAGGTCGAGCGTCGCGACCGCCGCGCGGCACGCGAGCGGGTTGCCGGTGTACGAATGCGAATGCAGGAAGCCGCGCGTCGTGTCGTCGTCGTAGAAGGCCGCGAACACGTCGTCGCGCGTGAGCACGAGCGACAGCGGCAGGTAGCCGCCGCTGATGCCCTTCGACAGGCACAGGAAATCGGGCCACACGCCGGCCTGCTCGCAGGCGAAGAAGGTGCCGGTGCGGCCGCAGCCGACCGCGATCTCGTCGGCGATCAGGTGCACGCCGAATTCGTCGCACAGCGCGCGCAGCCCGCGCACGTACGACGGATCGTGCATCGCCATGCCGGCCGCGCATTGCACGAGCGGCTCGACGATCAGCGCGGCGATCCGGTCGGCGCGTTCGGCGAACAGACGCCGCACGTCGTCGAGCGCGCGGCCCGCGACGTCGGCGGCCGTCTCGCCCGGCAGCGCGCCGCGTGCGTCGGGTGACGCGACCACGTGTGCATGGCGGATCAGCGGGTCGTACGCATCCTTGAACAGCGCGACGTCGGTCACGCCGAGCGCGCCGATGGTCTCGCCGTGATAGCTGTTCGCGACGCACACGAATTCGCGCTTGTCCGCGCGGCCGCGGTTGCGCCACGCGTGGAAGCTCATCTTCAGCGCGATTTCGACCGCCGACGCGCCGTCCGACGCGAAGAACGCATGGCCGAGCGTGCGCGCGGTGAGTGCGTGCAGCCGCTCGGCGAGCTCGATCGCCGGCTCGTGCGTGCAGCCGGCGAGCATCGCGTGCTCGAGCGTGTCGAGCTGGTCCTTCAGCGCCGCGTTGATGTCCGGGTTCGCGTGGCCGAACAGATTCACCCACCACGAGCTGATCGCGTCGAAGTAGCGGCGCCCGTCGCGGTCGTACAGCCACAGGCCCGCGCCGCGCGCGACGGGAATGAGCGGCAGGCGCTCGTGGTGCTTCATCTGGGTGCAGGGATGCCAGACCGCGCGCAGGCTGCGCGCGACCCAGTCGTCGGTGGCTGGCGTACTCAAGGCAACTCCGGGGGTAAAACGGCGGCGGGCATCGAACGGGATGCCGCGCGGCGACGGACGGAAAACGCGCTGAGATTAGCGTGTTCCGCCGCACGTTGCACTACCGGTTACAAACACCGCAAAGCCTTGCTGGGCGGGAGTTCGGCGCAGATGCGAGGTGCTCGGGACGGTACGCGCCAGAAGCCCAGAAATGACCGCAGATGACGACGTTCGAGTGAGACCCCCCGACAGAAAAAAATCGTGGGCAGGCGGATGCCGACGGGCGAAAAATCGGGGCGGGAAGCGCGACGCGACGTGCACGGTCGCCGGCGAATGGCGCGCGGATTCCGGCGCGGCCGGGGTTCAGGAAACGCCCGAAAACGACCCCGGACGGCGTTGCGGGCCAGGCGCTCGTCGGCGGCTCATGCAGCCGCGTGAACGGGCGTGCGAACGCCGCCGCGGGCTGCGGCGCGCGTTCATGAAACGGAGAAGGGAGAAGGGGAGAGACGCGGGCAGCGCCCGCCCCCGGAGCGCCGCGGCTCGCGCGTCAGCGCGAAGCCAGTGCGCGCGAGTTGGCGCTGCCGTCGTCGGCCGTTTGCGTCGCGTTCGCGTTCCACACGACGCGGTCGTTGACCGCATACAGCCGACATGCGCCCGCACCCTGCTTCGAGCAGTTGTCGAGCGCGAGCGCCATCGGATCGTCGCCGCCTTCGGCCCACGACCAGGCGCCTTCAGCGGACACCGCGAATGCACGGCTCGGATGCTGGTTCAGGAAGCGGCGATAGCCTTCGCGGCCGGCTTCGTCGAGGAACGGCACGGCGTCGACCGCATCGATCGACGCATAGCCGGTCGCATTCGGTTCGTGCGGGTTGGCGACCGCGTAGCGCACCGAGGTCGGCAGATTCAGGTCCGCGAGGAACGCATTGACGGCCGGCCACCACACGGGCACGCCGTCGCGATCGACGATCAGCCGGTGCGCGTCGTCCTTGTAGCGGCCGAAATCGATGAATTGCGCCTGCGTGCCGTGCGACACGTACGCGTCGTGCATCTGCGCGACGAGCGCGGGAGTCCACACCGAATCGTTGTCGCCGTACAGCCACAGCGAACGTACAGCCGTATGCGCGCCGTAATGGTCGAACGCATCGACGAGATTGCGCTGCCAGCCGTCGCACAGATCCTGGCGCAGCCCGCCGGAGAAGTTGATGATGCCGCGCACGCCGGGCGCCGCTTCGGTGCCGTACGCGACCGACACGAGGCCGCCGTGCGACGTGCCCGCGACCACGATGCGCGACGCATCGACGTACGACTGGCGCGACATGTAGCGGACCGTCGCGTCGACGTCGGCGGCCTGCGTGAGCCCGTTCTTGCCGACGTTGCAGCCTTCCTGCTGGTACGAGCCGCCCGACCCCGCGAAACCCTGGCGGTTCGGCGCGATCACCGCATAGCCGCGGCGCACGAATTCGCGCGCGAACGCGAGCGGCCGGCTGCGCGGCTGCTGATGGAGGTCACCGGTGTTCTTGCCGTGGTTGAAGACGACGAGCGGGAAGGGGCCGGGGCCGTTCGGCTTGAACAGCGTGGCCTCGAGCATCACGGCGCCCGAGGCATCGGCCGGAATGCTGATGATTTGTTCGTTGAGGTTGGCGGCGACCTGCGGGAGGCCCGAATCGCCGTAATCGAAGCGCTCGGCGTGGGCGAGCGAGCCGCCGGCCGTGGCCGCGCCGGCGTTTGCGCCCGGCAGCGCACCGGCCTGAGCGGCCGACAGCGCACAGGCCGCCATCCATCCCACCAATACCTTGCTGAACGCCATTCGTAAGCCCTGCCATGCAACATGACCAATCTGAGGGCCATCCTAGCCCGACAAATTCAGGTTGTGCAATGCGGGAATTACCCGGCGTCTGACATGGCAACTATTTATCAGCGTTCACTTACTTCGCCGTCGACATAGCGCCAGAAACCGTGCTCGTCGCGGGTGAACCGGCTCGTCTCGTGGAGCCGGTACGCCCGCCCGCCGACCTTGTAGCGGGCCACGAATTCGACCTCCGCGTGCCGTTCGTCGAGCGGCGCATGGCGCTTGATCGCGAGGCCGAGCCAGCGCGGCGCGTCGGGCGCATCCGGGTCCGCATCGAGATCGGCCGGACAGGTGCGCGCGTCCCAGGTCGCGCGCAGGTAGTCGGTCGCGCCGAGCACGTACGCGCTGTACCGCGAGCGCATCAACTCGAGCGCGGTCGGCGCGGCTTCGCCGTCGTCGATGAAGCGGCCGCAGCAGGCCGCATAGCGCGGCGCCGGGGCTTTGCCGGCAGGCGCCGGGGACGCGCCGCCGCACGGGCACGCGTCAGGTCGGTTCAAAATCATGCGAATCGCGAATTAACGACGTCGGGTTGTGATGCCGGCTCACCAACTGAGCTCGACGCCGTCGTACTGGAAGAAACGGCCGTTGGACTGCGAAACGTCCGCGCCGGCCTCCGCGATCACGCGGCGCATGCCGGTCACGCTGGTTTCCGGATCGATCGCGGCCTGCGCGCCGCCCATGTCGGTGCGCACCCAGCCGGGATGGAGCGAGATGCATGCGGCGTGGCGCGTCTGCAGCGACGCGATGCGCAGCACGTCGTTCAGCGCGGCCTTGCTCGCGCGGTACAGCCAGCCGGTCGTGCCGGTCGCCTCGGCGATGCTGCCCATCCGGCTCGAGACGACGGCCAGCACGCCGCGCGCGTCCTCGACGAGCGGCAGCAGGATCGGCAGCAACTGCATCGGCCCGCGCACGTTCGTGTGCATCACCGCGTCGAAATCCTCGGCGCCGATGGTTTCGACGCCTTCGGTGCGCGGCCCGTACACGCCCGACACGAGCACCGCGGCGTCGAGCCGTTCGCCGTCGAGCTTCCAGCCGAGCGCCGCGATCTGTTCGGGCTGCGCGATGTCGAGTGCGTGCGCGTGCGCGCCGAGTTCGCGCAGCGCGGCGAGCGACGCGTCGTCGCGCGCGGTCGCGATCACGTTCCAGCCGTCGCGCCGGTATTGCCGGACGAATTCGCGTCCGAGGCCGCGCGATGCGCCGACGATCAATACGGTTTTCATGTTCGCCGCTCCTTCGCAGTGCACCGCCGTCGCGGCAGTGTCGGTGTCAGATCAGTTCGATGCCCGTCGCGGCCGGGCGCGCGATGCGTCTTCGGCCGCGACGGCGCGGGCGCACGTTACTTCGCGTCGTCGCACGGCTTCAGCGTGTCGGCGACCGCCTGCGCGACGTCGTCGAGCCGTGCGGCATCCGCCGCGACCATGTCGTTGTCGGGCGCGTGCTGGCCCCGCGCGGTCAGCGCCGCGACGCAGCGCTTGTAGGTCGCATCGAGCGCGTCGAAGTTCGACACCGACATCCCGAGGTTGCGCATCCGCCCGTCGTGCACGCCGTACACGAGCCCGTGCACCGTGAGCGACTGGCCGCGCGCCCACGCGTCGTTGACGATCGTCGTGCGGCACACGTTGACGACCTGCTCGATCGAGTTCAGCTCGATCAGGCGGCGATAGCGCGCCTCGCCGACCGGCCATTCGTCGAGCAGCGCCGCGTGGCGCTCGCGCACGTCCTGCACGTGATGCAGCCAGTTGTCCGCGAGGCCGACGCGGCGGTTGTGGAGCGCCGCGTTCACGCCCGAGCAGCCGTAGTGGCCGACGACCATGATGTGCTTCACGCGCAGGATGTCGACGGCGAACTGGATCACCGACAGGCAGTTCAGGTCGCTATGGACGACGACGTTCGCGATGTTGCGGTGCACGAACACTTCGCCCGGCGGCAGGCCGATGATCTGGTTCGCGGGCACGCGCGAATCCGAACAGCCGATCCACAGATATTCCGGCGCCTGCTGGTCGGCGAGACGCGCGAAGAAGTCGGGATCGTCGGCGAGCTGGCGCTTGACCCAGGCGTCGTTGTTGTCGAACAGATGTGAAAGCGGATTGTCTTGGGTATTCATCGGTGTGGATTCCGTTGGCGGAAAGCGGGTCGATAACGGGTTCGATTCGATTGGATCCGGTCGCGTATCAGGCGGCGCGTTGCGCGTCGCCTGCGTCGTCACCGGCGTCCGGCGTCGCGTCGAAGCGCGCGGGGTAGCGCACGCTGAAGCGCAGCGACGCGTCGTACGGGAAAAAGTCGGGCAACTCGCCCTGCAGCAGCTTGTCCTTGCTGGCCTGCCACAGCGCGGGCTCGAAAAAATCCGCGTGATGCTTCATGAAGACCGTCCGCACGCGCGGGTCGCCGAGCAGGAACGGTCCGTAGGTTTCCGGAAAGATGTCGTGCGGGCCGACGGTATACCACGGCTCGCCGGACAGTTCGTCTTCCTCGTTGCGCGGCGGCGGCACGCGCCGCACGTTGCAATCGGTCAGGTACTCGATCTCGTCGTAGTCGTAGAACACGACGCGGCCGTGACGCGTGACGCCGAAGTTCTTGTACAGCATGTCGCCCGGGAAGATGTTGGCCTTCATCAGCTCCTTCACCGCGTTGCCGTATTCCTTCACGCCGTGCTCGATGTCCGCGTCGGTGCCGTTCTGCAGGTACAGGTTGAGCGGCGTCATCCGGCGCTCGATGTACAGGTGCTTGATCACGAGATTGCCGTCCTCATATTCGAGCAGCGACGGCACTTCCTTCTCCAGCTCGCGCACGAGCGCATGGTCGAGCCGCGACAGCGGCAGCGCGACGCTCGAATACTCGAGCGTGTCGGCCATCCGCCCGAGACGGTCGTGGCGCTTCACGAGCTGGTACTTCTCCATGATCTGCGCGCGCGTCGTTTCCTTCGGCGGCGGGAAGTGATCCTTGATGATCTTGAACACGTACGGGAACGACGGCAGCGTGAACACGAGCATCACGAGGCCCTTGATCCCGGGCGCGATGATGAAGCGGTCGCTCGAATGCGACAGATGGTGCAGCAGGTCGCGGTAGAACAGGTTCTTGCCTTGCTTTTGCAGCCCGACCGACGTGTAGATCTCGGCCTTCGGCTTGCCCGGCATGATCGTGCAGAGGAAGTCCACATACGCGGACGGTACGCCCATGTCGACGAGGAAATACGAATGCGAGAAGCTGAAGATGATCTGCAGCAGGTCGCGGCGCAGCAGCACGGTGTCGAGCGCGAGCAGGCCCGGGCGCACGTGGCGGATCGGCACCGCGAACGGCAGCACGCGATCGGCGTTGATGATGCGGCCGACGATGTACGCGCTCTTGTTGCGGAAGAAGAGCGACGACAGCACGTGGATCTGGAAATTCGGCGCGGCGTCGAACTCGCCGAATTCGTCGGCGATCGCCTGCATCACGCAGCCGATGTCGCGCGTGAGATCCTCGAACGGCGGCTCGAGCTGGAAGTTCGTGACGATGCGCTCGAGCGTGGCCGCGAGGCCGTCGGTGCCCGGGTAATACGCGCGATAGGTCGGCTTCGCGGCCGGCTCGTCGTTCTCGAGGTATTCGGTCGAGATCGCGGGGCGCACGAAGATGAAATCGTTGCTGAAATACGAGCGGTGCAGGATCTTGCAGCACACCGAATTGAAGAACGTCTCCGCGCACTCGGGCTGGCGGTGCGACGTGAGCAGGCCGATGTAGTGCAGCTTGATCTGCTGCCACACTTCGTCGTCGATGTTCTCGGCGTCGTATTCGTCCTCCAGCACCTCGACGCATTCCTGCACGCGATCGTCGTACGACGTGATCCGCTCGCGCGCCAGCCGCTGCAGGCCGTGCCAGTCGCCGCGCTCGAATAGCGTCTTCGCCTCGACGGCGGCTTCCCGGAAGATCCGGTAGTGGCGGTCGAAGTATTCGAGCATCGTCTGTGCGACGTCGAAACCGATCTGCGACGACAGCAGTTTGGGGAAGTGATTCATCGCGTGCAGGCTCGTTCGAGAGGGACTGAAAGCACTCGCCATTTTAGCGCCCAAGTCGGCGTTTCAATGACTTTCGGGGGCCGGCGCCAAGCGCCGTCAATGCGCGGGTTGTGCGCCGTTACATGCCGTTCGGTGCATCTTCGCGTAAAGATACGGGTACGGAATCGATTCTGACACGAACTTTTTTTGACCGTCCGGCGCCCCGCCGGGCACGCGTTTCGCGCGACGGCGATAGAATCGACGCGATGCCCGCCGCGGCCTGCCGCCCGCGCGCGCGCCCCGCATTCGCACGGGCATTTGCCCTGACAACGACGAGACGCCCCACCGATGAACGCACTGGAACACCAACTCGACTATCCCTTCGCCGACACGCTGCCCGCCGCGGGCGACACGTTCGAAGTCGCGCCCGGCGTGCGCTGGCTGCGCATGCCGCTGCCGTTTTCGCTGGATCACATCAACCTCTGGCTGCTGCGCGACGAGATCGACGGGCAGGCCGGCTGGACGATCGTCGACTGCGGGATCTCGTCGGACGCGATCCGTACGCACTGGGAACAGATTTTCGACACGCATCTCGACGGGCTGCCGGTGCTGCGCGTGCTCGTCACGCATTGCCATCCCGATCACTTCGGCCTCGCGAACTGGCTCTGCGAAGGCGGCGACAAGGGCCGCTGGAACGTGCGGCTATGGATGACGCTCGGCGAATACATGTTCGGCTGCCTGATGGCGGCCGGCAACGGTTCGAACGCCGGCGGCGCGGCCGCGGCCGATCATTTCGCGCGCCACGGCCTGACCGATCCGGTCGCGCTCGAGAAGCTGCGCAGCCGCCGCAGCTACTACTCGGACCTCGTGCCGGCCGTGCCGCCGCGCTACCGGCGCCTGCGCGAAGGCGACGCGGTGAAGATCGGCGCGCGCACATGGCGCGTCGTCACCGGCTACGGTCATTCACCTGAACATTGCGCGCTTCACAGCGAAGCGGACGGCGTGCTGATCTCCGGCGACATGGTGCTGCCGCGCATCTCGACCAACGTGTCCGTGTTCGACCTCGAGCCGGAAGCCAACCCGCTCGCGCTGTACCTGGAATCGCTCGGCCGCTACGAGACGATGGCGCCCGATACGCTCGTGCTGCCGTCGCACGGCAAGCCGTTCCGCGGCGTGCGCACGCGCATCGCGCAGTTGCGCGCGCATCACGACGCGCGGCTCGACGAAGTGCGCGTCGCCTGCGCGGAAAAGCCGGCGAGCGCGGCCGACATCGTGCCGATCATGTTCCGCCGCCGCGAGCTCGACATCCACCAGATGACCTTCGCGCTCGGCGAGGCGCTCGCGCACCTGAACCTGCTGTGGCTCGCGGGCGAACTCGTGCGCGAGCAGGGCGACGACGGCGTGCTGCGTTTCCGTTCCGCGCGCTGAGCGCGCGTCGTCGCCGTCACGCGACGGGTTCGTAACGCCACCCGTCGCGCTGCCATTGCATCGTGTGCGTCGGTGCGAGCGCCGCGAGAAACGCGTCGTCGTGCGACGCGACCACGAGCGCACCGGGGAAGCCGGCCAGCGCGGCTTCGATTGCGCGCACCGATTCGAGATCGAGGTGATTGGTCGGCTCGTCGAGCAGCAGCAGCTGCGCGGGCGTGCCGCGCCACAGCGCACACGCGAGCGCGGCCTTCAGCCGTTCGCCGCCGCTCAGGCGGTGCACCGGCTGCGTCGCGCGCGCGGCATCGAGCTGCAGCAGCGCGAGCCGGCTGCGCAGGTCGCCTTCGGCGAGCGGCGTATCGAGGCGTCCCAACTGCTCGACGATCGAGCGTTCGGGGTCGAGCAACGCGAGCCGCTGATCGAGATACGCAGCGCTCACGTGCGTCGTGCACGTCCCGGCGCGCGGCGCGAGTTCGCCGGCGAGCATGCGCAGCAGCGTCGATTTTCCGCAGCCGTTCGGGCCCGTCAGCGCGATGCGCACGGGGCCGCTGGCCGACCACGTGATCGCGTCCATGCGGCCCGCGGTGCGCCACGGCAATTGCGCGCGCTCAAGCGCGAACAGCTGGCGGCGCGCGCTCACCTCGGTGCCCGGCAGCGACACGAGCACCGGCGCGTCGGCTTCGACGCGCGCGGCTGCTTCCTGCACGCGCGCATCGAGCGTCGCCTTGCATTCGCTCTGGTGACGGCGGACCATCCCCATGATGCTGCGAGCCGCCCCTTTGCGGCTCTGTCGCGCCATCGACGACAGGTTGGCCGTCTTCGCGTCGCGCAGCGAGCCGGCCGCGTGGCGCTGGATCGTGTCGTGTTCCTGTTCGAGCCGGCGCCGTGCGCGCCCGCGCTCGGTGCGCGCATGCTCGAGCGCGGCCTGCGCGGCATCGTGTTGCGCATCGCGTTGCGCGCGATACAGCGCGTAGTTGCCGCCGTATGCGCGCACGCCATGCGGCGTCAGCTCGACGATGCGTTGCACGTGCGCGAGCAACGCACGGTCGTGACTGACGACGACGACACCGCCGCGCCAGCCGTCCAGCGCGCCGCGCAGCCATGCACGGCCCGGCGCATCGAGGTGGTTGGTCGGTTCGTCGAGCACCAGCAGCCCGGCTTCCGACAGCAACGCGCCGATCAGCGCGACGCGCGCCATCTGGCCGCCGCTCAACGCATGCGCGGGCATGTCGGCGCGCACGTCGTGCAGGCCGGCCGCGTCGAGCGCCGCGCGCAGCCGCTCGGCCAGGTCCCAGCGATCGCCGATCAGGTCGAAGTCGTGCGCCGTTGCGCGCCCGTCCGCGAGGCGCGCGAGGGCCGCGAGCGGCGCGTCGAGCGCGGCGATTTCCGCGACGCTCCGCGTGCCGGCCCGCGCGTCGTCGTGTTGTTGCGCGACGTAGACGACCGGCGTCTGCCGGTCGATCGTGCCCGCGCTCGGCGTGCGCCGGCCCGCGATCAGTTGCGCGAGCAGGCTTTTGCCGACGCCGTTGCGGCCGACGATGCCCGTCGGCGTGCGATCGATGGAAAGGTCGAGCGAATCGAACAGCGTGACGCCGTCGTCGAAGCGGAAAGAAACGTGATGAAGCGCGACGAGCGCGCCGGTCGGCGTGGCAGCAGCCATAAGCACCTCCGAAAATGCGTGAAACCCTTCGCGCGGCGTGCGTGGCACGGCGGCGAAAACATTTTTTGGAAGGCTTAGTTGTTCACTTTGGCTGGCGTCCGGTATGAGGAATGAGCGCGCAGTGTAGCAAGCGCGGCGCGCGGGCCGCAAGCGACGGGCGAGCGTGCCGTCGCTTGCGCGCCACGTGCGGTTACTGCACGGCGACCGCCGCGAAGTTCTGGCGGCCGAACGGGCTGACGTGATAGCCGCTCACGTTCGCGCGCGTGAGCGCGGCCGCGGTCGGGTAGCCGAGCGGAATCCACAGCGCCTGGTCGTGGATGATCTTCTGCGCGGATTCGTACAGCTTCGCGCGCCTGGCCTGATCGGCGGTCGCCTTGCCGTCGGCGATCAGCTTGTCGAGCTGCGCGTCGCAGAAGCGCGCGAAGTTGATGCCCGACTTCACCGCGTTGCAGCTGAACAGCGGCGACAGGTAGTTGTCCGGATCGCCGTTGTCGCCGGCCCAGCCCATGAACAGCATGTCGTGCTGGCCGAGCTTTGCCTGCTTGATCAGCTCACCCCATTCGATCACCTTCACCTCGGCCTTCACGCCGATCTTCGCGAGATCGGCCTGCAGCAGTTCCGCGCCGGCCTTCGGGTTCGGATTCAGCACGCTGCCCGTCGGGCGCGTCCAGATCGTCGTCGAGAAGCCGTTCGGGAAACCGGCCTGCGCGAGCAACTGCTTCGCCTTCGCGGGATCGTACGCATACGGCGCGACGTCCTTCGCGTAGCTCCACGTGTTCGGCGGATACGGGTTGTTCGCGGCCGTCGCCGTGTTGTCGAACACCACCTTCAGGTAGGTCGCGCGATCGAACGCGAGGTTCAGCGCCTCGCGCACCTTGTCGTTGTCGAGCGGCTTCTTCTGCGTGTTCAGCGCGACGAACGCGGTCATGAACGCGGGCGTCTGCACGACCTTCAGCGCGCTTTCGCCCTTCGCGGCGAGCACGTCCTGCGGCTTCGGCGACAACGCGATCTGGCATTCGCCGGCCTTCACCTTCTGCATGCGCACCGACGCGTCGGGCGTGATCGCGTAGATCAGCCGGTCGACCTTCGGCTTCGTGCCCCAGTAGGCCGGGTTCACGTCGTAGCGGATCAGCGCGTCCTTCGTGTAGCTCTTCAGCACGAACGGGCCGGTGCCGATCGGCTTCGCGTTCAGGTCGGCCTGCTTGCCGGCCTTCAGCAGCTGGTCCGCGTATTCGGCGGAGTAGATCGACGCGAAGCCCATCGTCAGGATCGGCACGAACGTCGCGTTCGGCTCGTTCAGCACGAACTTCACCGTGCTGTCGTCGACCTTCGCGACCGACTTCACGAGCTTCACGAGGCCCATCGACTGCGCGTGCGGGAAGCCGCTCGCGCCGGCGACCTTGTGCCACGGGTTCGCATCGTCGAGCATCCGCGAGAACGTGAACACGACGTCGTCCGCATTCAGCGGGCGGCCCGGCTTGAAGTAGTCGGTGGTCTGGAACGCGACGTTCGGGCGCAGGTGGAACGTGTACGTGAGGCCGTCGGCGCTCGCTTCCCATTTGTCGGCGAGCGCGGGCACGACCTTCTTCGCGGCTTCGTCGTACGATACGAGCGTGTTGAAGATCACGTCGGCCGATGCGTTGGTCGTGACGAGCGAGTTGTACTGCACGACGTCGAAGCCGTCCGGGCTCGATTCTGTGCAGACGGTGAGCGGCTTGGCGGCGGCGAGGCCGGGAGCGGCGAGGGCGGCGGCGAGCGCGGCCGCGGCGAACAGCTTGACCTGCATAGGTTCTCCCATGTGACTTGTGATTTTTTGCCGGGTGTCGGAATGCGGGCGCGGCCCGACAGCGGGTAGGCCGGCGCGGCTGGCGAATAGCATACCGTCAAAGCGTGCCGCGCGTGAAAAAAGGCGCCGGAACGCGGCGAGTTGAGCGAAAAACGGCTGCGTTCGCGACGGAATGCGTGTTGGGGCGGCGCAGTGGCGGGGGAGGCGAGGCCGGTGCGGCAGTGAATGGCGGGCGGGCGAGGCTGTTGCGAGGAGACTGCAAATTGAGGCGGGCCGGCGCGAATTTGCTGGGGCGGCGGAAGGGAGAAGCGGAGAAGCGGAAGGATCGCGGCGTGCGGTCCGTGATACGGCCGACAGAAGGAAGCGCCGCACGCGGGCGTGCACGGCGCGACAGACGCGCCGGACACCCGATGCACCCGATGCGCTCAGTGCGCGCCGGCTTTCGGCTTGCGCGGCGCCTTTTCGAACAGACGGTCGTAGAGCCAGCGCGGCAGCACGTGCAGCACCTTCGCAACGACGCCCATTTGCCACGGAATCACGCGGAACGCGTGCTGCCGGGCGATCGCGCGTGCGGCGCGGGCCGCGAAGCGGTCGGCGTCCATCAGGAACGGCATCCGGTACGGGTTGTGCGCGGTCATCGGCGTGCGGATGTAGCCGGGCGCGATCGTCACGACGCCGACGCCGGCCGGGCGCAGCTCGACGCGCAGTGCCTCGAGATACTTGATCGCGGCCGACTTGGACGCGCTGTACGCGCCGGAACCGGGCAGGCCGCGCACGCCCGCGACGCTCGCGACGCCGACCAGCGTGCCGTGGCGCGCGGCCGTCATCGGGCCGACGAACGGCTCGAACGTCGCGACCATCCCGTAATAGTTGATGTCCATCACGTTGCGGAACGTGGCGAGATCGCCTTGTCCCGTGACGGCGCCCTGGCTGATGCCGGCGTTCGCGATCACGACGTCGGGGCAGCCGTGCGCGGCGATGAACGACGCGGCGGCCGTGGCGAGCGCATCGGCGTCGCGCACGTCGGCGGAGTAGACGGAGACGGACAGCTTGGGAAAGCGTCGCGCGAACGCATCGAGGGCCTCGGTGCGGCGCGCGACGAGTGCGAGCGTGGCGCCCTGGCGGGCGTATTCCTCGGCCATCGCGAGGCCGAGGCCGCTCGACGCGCCGGTGATGAAGACCTTCAGCGGAGTTGTCATGCCGGCGCGCGGGCGGGGATCAGAGCTTCTTGTCCTGAACCTGCTTCACGAGGTAATCGAGCACCTGCGCGGTACCCGGAATGCTGTTCGTGTAAGCCGGACCCGTCTTGTACTTGCCCTGGACGACGACCGTCGGCACGCCGTCGATCGCGTAGTTCTTCAGCAACTCGGCCGATTGCTTCACCTGGCCCTGCACGCTGAACGAGTTGTACGCGTCCATGAACTGCTTCTTGTCGACGCCTTGCGTCGCCAGGAAGTCGGCTTGCGCCTGCGGCGTCAGCAGGTAGTTCTTCTGCTTGTGGATCGCGTTGAAGATCGCCGGCGTGACCTTTTCCGAGATGCCGAGCGCCGACACCGCGTAGAACAGCTTCGAGTGCGGGACGAAATCGTCGCGGAAGGCGACCGGCACGCGCTTGAAGTCGATGTTGTTGCCCTGCTTCTTCACCCAGGCCTCGATCGTCGGCTCGAATTCGTAGCAGTGCGGGCAGCCGTACCAGAAGAACTCGATGACCTCGACCTTGCCGGCCGGCGCCGACACCGGCTGCGGCGACTTCATCACCTCGAAGTCCTTGCCGGACACCGGTGCGGCCGGCGTTGCCTGGGCGAAGCCGGCGGTGGCCAGGCCCAGGGACAGAAGGAGCGTGCTAAGCAGTTTTTTCATGTTGTAGACGTCGAATCAGTTGCTCGGGTTACGAAACGTAACGGGTTCTGCGTGGGCGCGGCCGGTTGCTTACTGCTTCGTGAAACGGATCACCGCCGTGTCGACACCTGCATCGGACAGGCGCTGACGGGCCGAGTTCATATCCTCGAATTTCGAGAACGGGCCGACGCGCACGCGGAAATAGGTCACGCCGCTGACATCGCGCTTCGACACCTTCGACTCGAAGCCCTGGAAGCCCAAGCGCGCGCGCTGCTGCTCGGCGTCGCCTTCCGTCTTGTACGCGCCGACCTGCAGGAAGTAGCCGGTGTTCGCGTCGTTCGCGGTCGGCGGCTTCGCTGCCGCGGAGGACGTCGCGGACGGCGCCGGCTTCGGCGTGTTCGCGGCCTGTTGCTGTTGCTGCTGTTTCTGCGCGGCAGCCTGCTGCGCCTGCTTCTGCGCGGCGAAGCGCGCGAGGTCGTCCTCGCCGCCTTGCTGCTGTTGTTGCTGTTGCTGCGCCTGCTGCGTCTTCTTCGGCGGCGGCGTGTTGTCGGCCGGCTTCGGCGCGACGGCGACGCCGTTGCCCGACGACGCATTGTTCGACGCGGTGGTGTTGCTCGAGCCGGTCGTGCCGTTCGTGTTGCCCGACGGCGGCACTTCGACGATCTGCGGCTCGGGCAGCAGGCCGCCCTGGGTCTGGTTCGCGGCCTGGCCGGGCGCGGTATTGGGCGGCGCGGGCTGCGCGGCCTGCGGCACCGGCTGGCCGGGCGTCTTGCCTTGCAGCGCGCGGTTCGGGTCGAACTGCTGCGGCTGGCTCGCGCCGTTGTCGGCGGGCGGCGGCGCGACCTTCGACACGAACGGCGACGGCGAACGCGTGATGTAGAGCGCCACCACCACCGCGATCGCGAGGCCGACGATCAGGCCCAGCACGATTCCAAGAAATGTCCCTCCGGCTTGTTTCGATTGCTTCGAAGTTCGGCGTGGTTGTGCCATTGCTTGAGTCACCTGCAAAAAGAATCGTGAAAAGGCCGCGGCGGGCATCCGACGGCGGCGCCCGCTGCGGCCATTCGCAGCCCGGTTCGGGCCGCTTACATCTTGGCGGGCGCGGACACGCCGAGCACCGCCAGACCATTCTCGAGCACCTGCCGGGTCGCGGCGAGGAGCGCGGCGCGCGCGTTGCGCGGCGCTTCGTCGTCGACCAGCACGCGCTCCGCATTGTAGAACGAGTGGAATTCACCAGCGAGATCGCGCAGGTAGAACGCGACCGCGTGCGGCGCCAGTTCGTTCGCCGCGTGCGTGAGCATGTCCGGATACTCGGCGAGCTTCTGCATCAGCGACACGGCCTGCGGGCTCGTGAGCTGCGACAGGTCGGCGCCGGGCAGCTGCGCCGCCTCGAAGTTGTAGCGCGACTTCAGTTCGTTGAGCACCGAGCAGATCCGCGCATGCGCGTACTGGACGTAATAGACCGGGTTCTCGTCGTTCTGTTTCAGCGCGAGGTCGATGTCGAACACGAATTCGGTGTCGGCCTTGCGGGAGATCAGGAAGAAACGGACCGCGTCGCGGCCGCGCGTGATGGTCGCCTCGTCGATCAGGTCGGGTGCCGCTTCCTGGCCCGGCGCCGCGCCGCCCGACCATTCGATCAGGTCACGGACCGTCACGTAGCTGCCCGCGCGCTTCGACAGCTTCACTTCCTGGCCGTCGCGCATCACGGTGACCATCTTGTGCAGCACGTAGTCGGGATAACCCTTCGGAATGCCGACGTGCAGGCCCTGCAGGCCCGCGCGCACGCGCGCGATCGTGCCGTGGTGGTCCGAGCCCTGAATGTTGATCACCTTCGTGAAGCCGCGCTCCCATTTCGTCACGTGGTAGGCGACGTCCGGCACGAAGTACGTATACGTGCCGTCCGACTTGCGCATCACGCGATCCTTGTCGTCGCCTTCGTCGGTCGTGCGCAGCCACAGCGCGCCGTCCTGCTCGTAGGTCATGCCGGCCTTGATCAGCGCGTCGACCGTCTTCTCGACCCGGCCTTCGCTGTACAGCGACGACTCGAGGTAGTACTGGTCGAATTTCACACCGAACGCCTGCAGGTCCATGTCCTGCTCGTGACGCAGGTACGCGACCGCGAACTTGCGGATTGCGTCGAGATCGTCGATGTCGCCCGCGCCGGTGACCGGCTCGCCGTCCTTCGCGGCCACCGTCTCGCGGTTCAGGTAATCGCGTGCGATGTCGGCGATGTATTCGCCGTTGTACGCGGCTTCCGGCCAGCCCGCGTCGCCCGGCTTCAGGCCGCGCGCGCGCGCCTGCGTCGAGATCGCGAGGTTGCCGATCTGCACGCCGGCGTCGTTGTAGTAGAACTCGCGGTGCACCGCGTAGCCCTGGCTCGCGATCACGTTCGCGAGCACGTCGCCGAGCGCCGCCTGGCGGCCGTGGCCGACGTGCAGCGGGCCGGTCGGGTTGGCCGACACGAACTCGAGCAGCACCTGCTTGCCCTTTTCGCGCTCCGACGTCCCGAACGCGCGGCCCTGGTCGAACACGGCGGCGATCACCGCCTGTTTCGCGGCGGCCGTCAGGCGCAGGTTGATGAAGCCGGGGCCGGCGATTTCGGCCGCGTCGACGAGCCCTTGCGCGGCCGGCTGGGCCGTGAGGGCGGCGACGATCTTCTCGGCGAGCTGGCGCGGGTTCGTGCCGAGCGGCTTGGCGAGCTGCATCGCGACGTTGCACGCGACGTCGCCGTGCGCGGCGACCTTCGGGCGCTCCAGCGTGATGGCCGGGGTGACGAATGCCGCGTCGGCGCCTTTCAGCGCGTGTGCGACCTGCGTGACGCTATCCGCGAGCAGGGCTTCGAGGGTCTGTTTGTGTGCTGGCAGCATGCTGGTAGAAGGCTTCGTTGGTGGCGGCCGGAAACGCCGGCCGGCCGGCGCGCTTTTTAAGCGCGCGTTTCAGGGATCGCAGAATTTTAACAGGTGCTAATATGCCGCTCAGGCGCCCCGCGTCCGCGAGGCCGGACGCCGGTCTGCCGGCGTCCCCCAACTGCGCCGCGCGGGCACAACAAGATGAAAAGGGAATTGTCATGATTACGTTCAAGAGCAAGGCGGCACAGGATCTCGACGTGCTGAAGGATTTCGCCGTATACGTGCTGGGCCTCGTCGGCAAGCAGCTGGGCGAACGCGGCGTCATTACGCACGACGAACTGGACCACGCGATCGCCAAGCTGGAAGGCGCTGTCGCGCAGGCGAAGCAGGAGCGCGCCGAGCACGCGGGCCATTTCCACGAGGACGAAGACGACCACGCGCACCACGAAGTGCCGCCGAGCCTGGCGCAGCGCGTCGCGCCGTTCCTGTCGATGCTGCGTGAAGCGAAGGCCGGCGAGGCCGACGTGCACTGGGGCTTCTGAGCTTCGTTGCCCGGCCGACGCGGCCGCAGGATTGATCAGGCAAGAAAAAGCCCGCGCGACGCGGGCTTTTTATTTGTCTGATCAAAAGGCGGCGAGGCCGCCCCGGTCGGACATCGATCAGAGCTGCGGCGCGAGCGCGCGGCGCGCGTCGTCGAGCGACAGGGCCATGCGTTGCGCGTAGTCCTCGAGCTGATCCTGACCGATTTTCCCGACCGAGAAATACGTGCTGTCGGGGTGCGCGAGGTAGAAACCCGACACGCTGGCCGCCGGCAGCATCGCCAGCGAATCGGTCACGCTCATGCCGATCTCGTTCGCCTGCAGCACGTCGAACATGTCGCGCTTCACCAGGTGGTCGGGGCACGCCGGGTAGCCGGGCGCCGGGCGGATGCCCGCGTACTTTTCGGCGATCAGCGCATCGTTGTCGAGCGTCTCGCCGCTCGCATAGCCCCACAGCTCGCGGCGCACACGCGCGTGCATCGCCTCGGCGAACGCTTCCGCGAAGCGGTCGGCCAGCGCCTTCAGCATGATCGCGCTGTAGTCGTCGTGGTCGGCTTCGAACTGCTTTTCCTTCACGTCGACGCCGAGCCCGGCCGTGACCGCGAACATCCCGATGTAGTCGGCGACGCCCGATTCCTTCGGCGCGATGAAGTCGGCGAGCGAGCGGTTCGGGCGCATCACGCCGTCGACCACCGGACGCACGCTCTGCTGGCGCAGGTTGCGCCACGTCATCAGCACTTCCGAGCGCGATTCGTCGGTGTAGATCTCGATGTCGTCGTCGTTGACCGTGTTCGCCGGCAGCAGCGAGATCACGCCGTTCGCGGTCAGCCAGCGGCCCTGGATCAGGCGCGCGAGCATCGATTTCGCATCCGAGAACACGCGCCGCGCCGATTCGCCGACGATCTCGTCGTTCAGGATCGCCGGGTACGGGCCCGCGAGGTCCCAGGTTTGGAAGAACGGGCCCCAGTCGATGTAGTTCGCGAGCTCGTTCAGGTCGTAGTTCCGGAACACGCGGCGGCCGATGAACTTCGGCTTCACGGGCTGATAGCCGGCCCAGTCGATCTTCGTCTTGTTCGCGCGCGCTTCGGCGAGCGTGACCATCGGCTGCGCCTTGCGGTTCGCGTGCTGGTCGCGGATCCGTTCGTAGTCGGACTTCAGTTCGTCGAGGTACTTTGCCGCGCCTTCGTCCGACAGCAGGTTCGACGCGACCGACACCGAGCGCGAGGCGTCCGGCACGTAGACGACGGGGCCTTCGTAGTGCGGCGCGATCTTCACGGCCGTATGCACGCGCGAGGTCGTCGCGCCGCCGATCAACAGCGGAATCTTCTTCACGCGGAAGTAGTCGTCGCGCTGCATCTCGGACGCGACGTACGCCATTTCCTCGAGGCTCGGCGTGATGAGGCCCGACAGCCCGATGATGTCCGCGCCCTCGACCTTCGCCTTCGCGAGGATCTCGTTACACGGGACCATCACGCCCATGTTGACCACTTCGAAGTTGTTGCACTGGAGCACGACCGACACGATGTTCTTGCCGATGTCGTGCACGTCGCCCTTCACGGTCGCGATGACGATCTTGCCCTTCGCACGCACGTCGCCGCCCGCTTCCGCGAGCAGGCGCTTCTCTTCCTCGATGAACGGAATCAGGTGCGCGACCGCCTGCTTCATCACGCGCGCCGATTTCACGACCTGCGGCAGGAACATCTTGCCCTGGCCGAACAGGTCGCCGACGATGTTCATCCCGTCCATCAGCGGGCCTTCGATCACGTTGATCGGGCGGCCGCCGGCCGCGGCGATGGCCGCGCGCGCTTCTTCCGTATCTTCGACGATGAAGTTCGTGATGCCGTGCACGAGCGCGTGCGCGAGGCGCTTCTCGACCGGCTGATTGCGCCACTCGAGGTTCTCCTCCTTCTTCGCGGCGCCGGTCTTGAACTTGTCGGCGATCTCGAGCAGACGGTCGGTGGAGTCCGCGCGGCGGTTCAGGATCACGTCCTCGACGCGCTCGCGCAGCTCCGGGTCGAGATCGGCATACACGCCGAGCTGCCCCGCGTTCACGATGCCCATGTCCATGCCCGCCTGGATCGCGTGATACAGGAACACGGTGTGGATCGCCTCGCGCACCGGGTCGTTGCCGCGGAACGAGAACGACACGTTCGACACGCCGCCGCTCACCTTCGCGTACGGCAGGTTCTGCTTGATCCAGCGGGTCGCCTCGATAAAGTCGACCGCGTAGTTGTTGTGCTCCTCGATGCCGGTCGCGACCGCGAAGATGTTCGGGTCGAAGATGATGTCTTCCGGCGGGAAGCCGACTTCGTTCACGAGGAAGTCGTACGAGCGCTTGCAGATTTCGGTCTTGCGCTCGTAGGTATCGGCCTGGCCCGTCTCGTCGAACGCCATCACGACCGCGGCCGCGCCGTAGCGGCGGATCAGGTTCGCGTGGTGGCGGAACGCTTCCTCGCCTTCCTTGAGCGAGATCGAGTTCACGATCGCCTTGCCCTGCACGCACTTGAGGCCCGCCTCGATGACTTCCCACTTCGACGAGTCGATCATGATCGGCACGCGCGCGATGTCCGGCTCGGATGCGATCAGGTTCAGGAAGCGCACCATCGCCGCCTTCGAATCGAGCATCGCCTCGTCCATGTTGATGTCGATCACCTGCGCGCCGTTCTCGACCTGCTGGCGCGCGACGGCGAGCGCCTCGTCGAACTGGCCGTTGAGGATCATCCGCGCGAATGCCTTCGAGCCGGTGACGTTGGTGCGTTCACCGACGTTGATGAAGAGCGTCCCGGACGTGACGTTGAACGGCTCGAGGCCGGCAAGGCGCATCATGTGATCGGTCATGGCGGTGCGAATTCGTATGAGGTAGGGCGGGCGTTGGGGCGGTCGGTCAGGCGGCGTCGCTGTACTGGCTCGGCCAGCGGCGCGGTTTCACGTCGGCGAGCGCCTTCGCGATCTCGGCGATGTGCTCGGGCGTCGTGCCGCAGCAGCCGCCCGCGAGGTTCACGAGCCCGGCCTGCGCGAATTCCTTCAGCAGGCCCGACGTGACGTCCGGCGTCTCGTCGAAGCCGGTGTCGCTCATCGGGTTCGGCAGGCCCGCGTTCGGGTAGCACGACACGTAGGTGTCGCACAGCTTCGCGAGCTCGGCGATGTACGGGCGCATCAGCGCCGCGCCGAGCGCGCAGTTCAGGCCGAACGTGAGCGGCTTCGCGTGGCGCAGCGAATTCCAGAACGCCTCGACCGTCTGGCCCGACAGGATGCGGCCCGACGCGTCGGTCACGGTGCCCGAGATCATGATCGGCAGGCGCTCGCCGGTGTCCTCGAACAGCTCGTCGAGCGCGAAGAGCGCGGCCTTCGCGTTCAGCGTGTCGAAGATCGTCTCGACGAGGAACAGGTCGACGCCGCCGTCGAGCAGCGCCTTCGCCTGCTGGTAATACGCGTTGCGCAGCTCGTCGAACGTGACGTTGCGCGCGCCCGGGTCGTTGACGTCCGGCGAGATGCTCGCCGTCTTCGGCGTCGGCCCGATCGCGCCCGCGACGAAGCGCGGCTTGGCCGGCGTGCTGTAGCGGGCGGCGGATTCGCGCGCGAGCCGTGCCGATTCGACGTTCATCTCGACGACGAGGTCTTCCATCCCGTAGTCGGCCTGCGCGACCGTCGTCGCGCCGAACGTGTTGGTTTCGACGATGTCCGCGCCGGCCGCGAAGTACTGGTCGTGGATCTCGCTGATGATCTGCGGCTGCGTGAGCGACAGCAGTTCGTTGTTGCCCTTGATGTCGCGCGGGAAATCCTTGAAACGCTCGCCGCGATACGCGGCCTCGTCGAGCTTGTAGCGCTGGATCATCGTGCCCATCGCGCCGTCGAGGATCAGGATGCGCGATTTCAGCAGCGCGGGCAGGTCGGCGCCGCGCGTGTAGGGCGCGTCGAGCGGGGCGGAAGCGGCGAGAGGGGTCGCGGACATGGCGGAAGAGCGGCGAAGACGGGAAAACCGTCATTGTAGCCGGTGCGCCGGGGCGCCGCCCGGCCCGCGCCAACAAACGAAAACCCCCGCCCGGCGAACCGGACGGGGGCTTGGATCGGAGTGCTCGCGGCGCCGCTCGAACGCGGCGAATGGCCCGGCGATGCGCCGGGCCGCGGGTCGTCAGTGCAGGACGACGGGCATCATCATCAGACTGTCGAACTGTCCGAGGAATTCGTCCACTTCGTCGAGCGACGGTTCATCCTCGATCAGCTGCTTCACGTGTGCGCGGAATCGCTCGGCGAGCTCGCCGTCGATGAAGATCTCGCGCTGCGCGTTCTTGTCGACGATTTCGTATCCGCCGGCATTCATCAGATGGTGGCCGGCCTGCGGCGCAAATTCGACGACGCAGTAGTTGGGGCTGTTGTAGATCATTTGCATGGCGGCACTCCTCTTCGCAGTGGCATCTGGCCTTGTTGTCCCGTAGGTGGGGCAGGCCTTGCCGGTTTCAAGGGGCTTGCGCTGCACACCCCGTTCTCCCGTTTGCGTGGGGTGTATCGGGTTAGAAGCCGATATCTATCAAACGTTTCTTATTGTGATCCGGTGCACCGAAATAGTTGTTAAAGAGTGTCATCGGCCATTTTGGCGAGAGCTTTAATCGGTCGAAATTGCCGATTGGTCGATCGTCACTGCACGGGCTGCGACGCTGCCGGCGGCTCAGCCGCTGGCGCCTGCTCGGCGGGCGCCGGTGCGGGTTGTGCCGGCTCCGCGGCCGGTGCGCTGGCAGGCGCGTTCGTTGCGCCTGGGTTCGTTGCACCTTGCGTCGCGCCGTCGGCAGGTGCATCGGGCGGGGCGAGCCGGCCGTGCCACAGCAGTTCGATCTGCGAGCCGTTCGGTTCCGATTGTACGAGCCGCGCGGGCAGCCAGCCGAGCGACGGCGCGAGCCACATGTCGATGCGGCGCGTGTCGCCGTCGCGGCGCGGCAGCCGCATGAAGTGGCGTGCACGGACGATGCCGGCCTGCGTCTGCACGTCCTCGTCGCCGATCACCGTGATCGGCCAGGTCTCGCCGTTGTTGTTGTCGATTACGAAGAACTGCTGCGTGACGCCCGGCTGATACGCGGACGGATTGCCGCGCACGAGCCCCGACAGCTGCATCAGCATGCTGAAGCGGTCCTGCACGCCGTCGGGCAGCGGCGCGTTGTTCGGCGTGCGCGTGAAGACGACCTGGCGGATCTCGCGGTTGAAGATCGCGATGTCCTCGGGCCGTTTGCCGCGCTTCTCGACATAGCGGTCGGGCGCGACGCCGAATGCGTCGATGCGGCCTTCGCTGCGATAGCTGAACGGGCCGACGAACGGCACGGGCATCGACACCGACAGGTCGTAGGTGCGGCCGTCGGTGCGCCAGTGGATCGTGCCGATCATGTTCTGCATTCCGTTGTAGAACGTGTCGTACTGCAGGTCGCCGGGCGGCGGCGCGGCGAATTTCACGCCGCTCGTCGCGGGGCCCGGCGTCGCGGCACCGCCGGCTTCGCCGGCCGATGCCGCCTGCGTGCCGGATGCGCCTGCCGCGCCGCTCGCGGCAGAAGCCGCGGAGGCGGCGGCCGGCGGCGGCTCGCCTTGCTCGGCCGTCTGCGTCGACGTGAGGACCGGCTCGGGCGACGGCGCGGGTTTCGCAGCAGGCTTCGGCGCGGCGGGGGCCGGCTTCGCCGGCGCTGGCTCGGCGGGATGTTCGGTGGGCTTCGGCGCGGGCTGGCGTTCGATCGGCCGCGGCTTCAGCAGCTCGATCTGCACCGGTATCTCGGCGGGCGCGGGCGGCGTGAACGCATCGCGGCTGCGCGTCAGCCACAACGCCGCGAGCGCGTGCAGCACCAGCACGACGACGAGCGCGACGCCCACGCGCAGCCAGTGGCGGGGCAGGGCGTGACGAGGACGGGTGTCGGCAGGCGGCATCGGCGAATCGGAACAGGGTTGGGGCGGTCGCGGCGCGCGGCGCGCGTCACAGCCATCGGACCGCCGGGTGCGCCACGCGTTCGCGGTACATCGCGCGGGTGTCGCACGCCCCGCGTGTCAGGCGTCGCGCGCGTCCGGACTATAGCCGAGTTCGTAAGACAGTTTCTGCGCGCATGCACGCAGCGCGGTGTCCATCTCGCCGCCCCACGCGATGTCGAACATGCCTTCCTGGCCGAGCGCGACGATCGCGAGCGCGAGTTCGCCGACCGCATCGAACACCGGCATGCAGAACGCATGGATCGTCGGCAGCAGCATCCCTTCCACGCGCGCGGCCTGATGCGCGCGCACGTCGGCGAGCACCGCCTCGACCTCGTCGAGCGTGCGTGGGCCGCCGTGATGCGGCGAGCGGCGCGTGTCGGCGAGCTCGCGCTCCAGCATCGTCGCGGTCTTGCTGCGCGGCAGGTACGCGGCGAACAGCAGGCCCGTCGCGGAGCCGAGCAGCGGCATCACGTCGCCGAGCTTCAGCGACGCCTTCGCGGGGTGGCTCGATTCCATCCAGTGCACGATCGTCGGCCCCTGGTTACCCCACACCGCGATGCCGACCGTCTGGTCGACGCGGTCGCGCAACTCGGTCAGCGCGATCCGCGCGAGCTTCACGCCGTCAACGCGCGCGAGCCGCGCGAGCCCCATCTGCAGCGCGAAGCCGCCGAGTTCGTAGCGGCCCGACACGGGATCCTGCGACACGACGCCGAGCCGCGAGAAGCTGACCAGATAGCGGTGCGCCTTCGCCGGGCTCATGCCCGCGCGCTGCGCGAGATCGCGCAGCATCATCGCGCGCGGCTCGCTCGTCAGCACGTCGAGCAGGCGGAAGCCGACCTCGATCGACTGGATGCCGGAGCGGACCTTCTCGCCGCCTTCGCCGTGCTCGCCGGAGCCGGTGTCGTCGGTGTCGGAATCGGCGAGATCGTCGTCGGGAAGCGGGCTGGCGGGCATGGGCAACGGGGCGCGACAAGGCGGCAAGGGTCGGGACGAAAACGGCGCGCACGATCGTGGCGCGCCGCACGGATTCACCATCGTAAAATAGATTCCCTCCATCGTCACTACAACGGCAGATACCCCATGAAACTTGCATCGCTGAAGGACGGCACGCGCGACGGCCAGCTGATCGTCGTGTCGCGCGACCTGCACACCGCGGCGATCGCCGATGCGATCGCACCGACGCTGCAGCGCGTCCTCGACGACTGGGCGTTCTACGCGCCGCAACTGCGCGATCTGTACGACGCGCTGAACCACGGCCGCGCGCGCAACGCGTTCGCGTTCGACCCGGCGAACTGCATGGCGCCGCTGCCGCGCGCGTTCCAGTGGGCCGACGGCTCCGCGTACGTGAACCACGTCGAGCTCGTGCGCCGCGCGCGCGGCGCCGAGATGCCGCCGGAGTTCTGGACCGATCCGCTTATGTACCAGGGCGGCAGCGACGATTTCCTCGGCGCGCGCGACGACATTGTGTGCCCGTCCGAGGAATGGGGCATCGACTTCGAGGCCGAGGTCGCGGTGATCACCGGCGACGTGCCGATGAGCGCATCGCCCGACGACGCGCTGAAGGCCGTGCGGCTCGTCACGCTCGTGAACGACGTGTCGCTGCGCAACCTGATTCCGGCCGAACTCGCGAAGGGCTTCGGTTTCTTCCAGAGCAAGCCGGCCACCGCGTTCGCACCGGTCGCGGTGACGCTCGACGAGCTCGGCGACGAATGGCGCGAAGGCCGCGTGCACCGGCCGATGATCGTCCACTGGAACGGCAGGAAGGTCGGCCAGCCCGACGCGGGCACCGACATGGTGTTCCACTTCGGCCAGCTGATCGCGCATGCGGCGAAGACGCGCAACCTGCGTGCCGGCTCGATCGTCGGCTCGGGCACGGTGTCGAACAAGGACGCGAAGCGCGGCTACTGCTGCATCGCCGAGAAGCGCTGCCTCGAGACGATCGAGCACGGCGCGCCGCAGACCGAATTCATGCGCTACGGCGATACCGTGCGCATCGAGATGTTCGACGCGGCCGGCAAGTCGATCTTCGGTGCGATCGAGCAGTCGGTCGCACCGCCCGACGGCGCGGCCTGACGTCTGCGCGAAACCCGGCGCGAAGCCCGGCGCCGGCCCGCGCGCCGGGTTTCGCCTGATGTTTGCCCGCGCGGGCTTGGCTACACTCGATTCAGGCGTTTCAGCATTTTCAAGAACCCGGGAGCTGCGCATGACCGATCTCGCCGCGTACGGCGGTTACGAAGCATTGAAGGTGACGCGCCGCGATCATGGCGTGCTGGACATCGTGATGAGCGGCGAAGGCGCGAACCGCAGCGGCCTCGCGACCGCGAACGAGCGCATGCATCGCGAACTCGCCGACATCTGGCGCGACGTCGACCGCGATCCCGACACGCGCGTCGCGGTGATCCGCGGCGAGGGCAAGGGCTTTTCGGCGGGCGGCGATCTCGCGCTCGTCGAGGCGATGGCGAACGACTTCGACGTGCGCGCCCGCGTGTGGCGCGAGGCGCGCGACCTCGTCTACAACGTGATCAATTGCAGCAAGCCGATCGTGTCCGCGATGCACGGCCCGGCCGTCGGCGCGGGGCTCGTCGCCGGGCTGCTCGCCGACATCTCGATCGCCGCGAAGGATGCGCGCATCATCGACGGCCATACGCGGCTCGGTGTCGCGGCCGGCGATCACGCGGCGATCGTGTGGCCGCTGTTGTGCGGGATGGCGAAGGCGAAGTATTACCTGTTGCTGTGCGAACCGGTGAGCGGCGAGGAGGCCGAGCGGATCGGCCTCGTGTCGCTCGCGGTCGAGCCGGCCGACCTGCTGCCGAAGGCGTACGAGGTCGCTGAGCGGCTCGCGCACGGGTCGCAGTCGGCGATCCGCTGGACCAAGTACGCGCTGAACAACTGGCTGCGCAGCGCCGGGCCGACCTTCGATACGTCGCTCGCGCTCGAATTCATGGGCTTCTCGGGGCCCGACGTGCAGGAAGGCATCCGCTCGCTGCGCGAGCGGCGCCCGCCCGATTTCCCCGGCGACGCACCGTTCTGACGCGCGTTATGATCGGATCAAGGGCGGCCGCGCGACTCGTGCCGGCCGCATCGCCCACCCAGTCAACCAGGATGCCCGTATGACGACCGATGCCTCCGGCTCCAATCCTTTCGCCGGCTTTGCCGGTTTCAAGCCTGCCGACATGCTCGACCGGATGTGGGACATGATGCGGATGTCGCCGTTCGGCGGCATGGCGTCGTTTCCCGGCGCCGCGTCGGGGCTGCCGCCGTCGCTGTCGAGCATGTCCGACATGATGGCGCCGCTCACGAGCGTCGAGGAGCTCGACAAGCGGATCACCGATCTGCGCGCGGTCGAGCAGTGGCTCAAGCTCAATCTCGGCATGCTGCAGTCCGCGATCCAGGCGCTCGAGGTGCAGCGCGCGACGCTCGCGACGCTGCGCGCGTTCGGCGCGTTCGCGCAAAGCTCGATGTCGGCGGCCGAGGAGGCGGCGGCCGCGGCCGCGCAAGCGGCGTCCGCGCCGCGAGCACCGGATACCGCTGCCGCGGCTGACGAACCGCCCGCAGGCGACGCCGCGCAGCAGGCGTTCGATCCGGCCGGCTGGTGGAACCTGCTGCAGGCGCAGTTCAACCAGCTCGCGAGCCTCGCGATGACGCAGCCGGGCGCGCAGCCCGCGGAGGCGGGCGCCGCGCCGTCTGGGCAGGCCGCATCGACGGCGCGGGCGGAGCAGCCCGCACCGGCCGCGGCCGCCGCGCCGCGCAAGCCGGCCGCGAAGCGTGCGAAGCCGGCCGGCTCGGCCGCGGCGCGCGCGGCGGCCGCCTCGTCGCCCGAAACGCGTCCGCCGAAGCGCTCGACGTGACGCCAACCGGATAGCAGGTCGATCATGCGGCTCGCGCTCGTGCTGATGGGAGGCGGCGCACGTGCCGCCTATCAGGTCGGCGTGCTGAAGGCGCTGGCCGAGATCGCGCGCGAGGCCGATCCGAACCGGCACACCGTGCCGTTCACGGTTGTCTGCGGCTCGTCGGCCGGCGCGATCAACGCGACGTCGATCGCGAGCCACGCGGACGACTTTTCGCATGGCGTGCGTCGTCTGCTCGAATTCTGGGAACCGCTGCGCGCGGACTACGTGTATCGCACCGACTGGCTCGGCATCGCGGCGGCGGGCGCACGCTGGCTCGCGACGATGACCTTCGGCTGGGCGGCGCGCCGCTCGCCGCGCGGGCTACTCGACAACGCGCCGCTCGCACATCTGCTGCAGCGCGAGCTGAGCTTTCACCGGATCGAGCAGATGCTCGAGAGCAGGCTGCTGCACGCGCTCTCGATAACGGCGCTCAGCTATTCGAGCGGCCGGCACCTGACGTTCTACCAGGCCGCCGAGCCGATCCAGGCATGGCGGCGCGCGCAGCGCACCGCGCGGCTCGTCGATCTGTCGGCGTCGCACCTGCTCGCGTCGTCGGCCATTCCGTTCGTGTTTCCGGCCGTGCCGCTCGTGCTCGACGGCCAGATCGAATATTTCGGCGACGGCTCGATCCGGCAGGTCGCGCCGCTGTCGCCGGCGATCCACTTCGGCGCGAACCGGATCGTCGTCGTCGGCGCGGCCGACCCGCGGCCGGAGATTCCGGCCGCGAACGGCTCCGGACGGGTGCGCGGTTACCCGACGCTCGCGCAGATCGGCCAGCAGGTGCTCGCGAGCGTGTTTCTCGACTCGATCGGCTCGGACATCGAGCGGATCGAGCACATCAATCAGATGATCGAGCACTTGCCGCACCAGGTCGAAGTGGACAGCGGCTGGCGGCACGTCGACGTGCTCGCGATCGCACCGTCCGAGCGCATCGAGCTGATCGCCGCGAAGCACCTGAAGCAGATGCCGGCGACGATGCGCGGGCTGCTCGGCGCGATCGGCGGCAGCCAGCCGGCCGGCGCATCGTTCGCGAGCTACCTGCTGTTCGAGGAGGCCTTCACGCGCGAGCTGATCGAACTCGGCTATCGCGACGGGCGCGCGCAGCGCGACACGCTGGCGAACTGGATCGCGGGGGCCGACGGCGGCAGCGGGCCGGCATCCGGCCTGCCGCCGGAGAGCGGCCGCGCGACCGGCGAAATACGGGTCTGATACGCGCGGAGCGGGGCCGAAACGGACGAAACTTACATATCGGTTGCGTTTTCGCGACGGCCGCCCGCGACCGATCGCCGCACCGACGTTGGCGGCGCGCGACCGGTTCCACGTCTCGGAACCGTCATGCGCGCGTGCTATCATGGCCGCCGCCGTATACACCATATCGAGCAGCCCGCCGGTCCGGCGGTCGCACGGGAACCCGTCCGGGAACCGCGTGGCGCCGGGCGGGCTCGCCACCGAGCCGGCCTGCGCCGGCCCCCACATCAGGCACGCGCGGCCGGTTCCGTTCGAGCAGAGCGGGGCCGCGGCGTGCTGCAAGGCGGCGGCGCGGCCGCCCGGTTGCCGGACGCGGAAACTGCGTCGGGGGGCTGGATACACGCGTAAAATTAGAGTCTTGGCTGCAAAAGGCGCGCTCGCGCGCCCACGCGGCAACAGTCACGTTTAGAGAAGTCGCATTGCGCAGAACAGGGGTGGGACCATCATGAACACCATGCTTTATCCGGAACTTTACAGGTCGCTCGAAGCTGTCCGCTGGGACATGGAGAAGGACATTCCGTGGGACAAGTTCGACGCTTCGCTGCTCACCGACGAGCAGGCGAAGACGATCAAGATGAACGCGATCACCGAATGGTCGGCGCTGCCCGCGACGGAGATGTTCCTGCGCGACAACCAGCACGACAGCGACTTTTCCGCGTTCATGAGCGTGTGGTTCTTCGAGGAGCAGAAGCATTCGCTCGTGCTGATGGAATACCTGCGCCGCTTCCGGCCGGAAATGGTGCCGACCGAAGAGGAACTGCACGCGGTGCGATTCGAGTTCGATCCGGCGCCGCCGCTCGAGACGCTGATGCTGCATTTCTGCGGCGAGATCCGCCTGAACCACTGGTATCGCTGCGCGGCCGACTGGCACACCGAGCCCGTCATCAAGCACATCTACGAAACGATTTCGCGCGATGAAGCGCGCCATGGCGGCGCATACCTGCGCTACATGAAGAAGGCGCTGAACAATTGCGGCGACGTCGCGCGCGCGGCGTTCGCGAAAATCGGCGTGCTGATGGCGTCGGCGCGCCGCACCGAGAAGCCGCTGCACCCGACCAACCTGCACGTGAACCAGGCGCTGTTTCCGCGCGACACCGTGCAGTCGCGCCTGCCCGATCCGGAATGGCTCGAGCGCTGGCTCGACGAGCAGATCCGCTTCGACGGCGAGTGGGAAAAGAAGGTCGTCGAACGGATCCTGCACAACCTGTCGATCCTGTTCGAGCGCACGTTCGCGACCGCCCAGGAGCTGAATCGCTACCGCAAGGAAGTCACCGGCCGCCTGCAGTCCGAAAGCGGCCCGTCGTCGGCCGCGCAACCGGCCTGAGGCCGCGCGGCATCTCGCAGCCGGCGTGAAGCGCCCGGTCGCGATCGCCGCAGTGTATTCCCGCATGAAGCCCGCCCGGCCATCCGGCGGGCTTTTTATCTGGCGCCGCCGTGTTCCGTCGCGACGTGCACCGCGCGCCGCTCACGCCATCCGAAATTCATCATGTCCGCTACCTTCGAACGCAAGCTGATCACCCGCGACGCCCTCGTTGCCCTGCGCGCTTCGCTGCCTTCGCCCGTCGTGTTCACGAACGGCGTGTTCGACATCCTGCACCGTGGCCACGTCACGTATCTCGCCGATGCGAAGGCGCTCGGCGCGTGCCTGATCGTCGGCGTGAACAGCGATGCGTCGGTGCGCATGCTCGGCAAGGGCGACGACCGTCCGATCAACCGCGAGGAAGACCGGATGGCGCTGCTCGCGGCGCTGGAAAGCGTCGACTGGGTCGTGAAGTTCGAGGAAAAGACGCCGGTGTCGCTGATCGAGGCCGTCCGTCCGGACATTCTGGTGAAGGGCGGCGACTACGACATGGACGCGCTGCCGGAATCGGCCATCGTGCGCGGCTGGGGCGGGCGTGCGCTCGCGATTCCGTTCGAGCACGACCGCTCGACCACCGCGCTGCTGAAGAAGGTGCGCGCGCAGCAGTCCTGATCCGGTGCCGCGCCGTCAGGGCGCGGATGCCGCGAGCGGCTCCGCCGTCACGGCCGGCGCGCCGATCGGACCGCCGATCACGGGCTGATCGCTCGCTTGCGCGAGGGGCATCGCATGCAGCGCATCGGGCCGGACCTGCCGGGACAGCACGCCCGGCTCGCGCGGGCCGGCCGCCGGCAGCGGCCCGAACACGCCGCGCACGGCGACGAACGCAAGCAGGTTCGCGAGAATGAGAACAGCGATCAGCCAGCGCAGCATCGTCGACACTCCTCGTCGTTGTCCAGTCGTTCAACCGTTTGCTCGGGCCGCATGCCCGTGCGGCCGGCTGTCTGCACGGGCGCACGCGCCGGCGCCCGTTCTCCATCCCCACCGTGACGAAGCCCGCACTCGGGCCTGCGTCGACACGGCCGGCGCGATGCCGACCGGTTTCCGTCAATTCCGCGCCGCCGCGTCCGCGGCGATCAACGCAAGCCCCGACAGGATCAGCGCGTCGTGCCGCGTATGCGGCAGCGTCAGCGCGCGCGCGACATCGTCCGCCGCGCCGCCTGCCAGCACGAGCCGCACGGGTGCCTGCCACGCGTCGGCGAGATCGCGCCATGCGCGCTCGATCAGCCCCGCCTGCGCGTACAGGCAGCCCGCCGACAGCGAGCGCGGCGTATCGACCTGGAACGGCTCGGCTTGCGCGCCCGCGAGCAGCCCGCTCGCGATGTCGGTGGTCAGCGTCGGCAACTGCGCGGTGTGCGTGCCGAGCGCGCGCATCATCAGTGCCCAGCCCGGCGCGATCAGCCCGCCGGTGAAACGACCGTCCGCGCGCAGCGCTTCGAGCGTCGTCGCCGTGCCGAACGTCGCGATCAGCAGATGCTCGCCCGGAAACGCCGCCCGTGCGCCGATCAGGCCGGCCCAGCGATCGCTGCCGAGCTGCTCGGGCGTCGTATAGCCGTTCGTCACGCCGCATTGCGCGGGTCGCGAGCGGATCGTCGTGCGCGCCAGGCCCGGCCAACGGGCGTCGAGCAGTGCGTCGAGCCGCGCGGCCACGTCGGCGCCCGCGACGTTCGAGATCCATGCGCCATGCGGACGCGGCAGGGCCGACCAGTCGGGATCGGCACCGCCGTCGCGCGTATGGCCGAACGCGCCGGTGTCGACGAGCGTGCGCTGCGCGTCGGCGAGCGCCCACTTGATCCGGCTGTTGCCGGCGTCGATCAGCAGATGCGGTTCGTTCATTGCGCTTCGCGCAGCGATATGTCGCCGGCCGCGATCGCCTGGATGCCGTCGGGCGTGTCGAGCAGCAGCTGGCCGGTCGCGTCGATGCCCGTCGCGATGCCGCGTACGCGTTCGACGCCCTGTTCGAGCAGCACGACTTCGCGCCCCGCGTATGCGTGCAGCGCGTGCCAGCGCGGCAGGAACGGCGCGAGCCCGTCGGTGCCGAACTGCGCGAGTGCGGGCGTGAGCGCGTTCAGCGCCGCGGCGAGCGTATCGGTGAGGTTCGCCGACGCGCACGCGGCCGACAGCGCCGCCGGCGGCAGCCCGCTCGCGAGCGTCGCTTCGCGCGCACGCAGCGCATCGACCTGCGCGGCGACGGCTTCCGCGCCGCGCACGTTGATGCCGAAGCCGATCACGACGGCGGTCGCGTCGGCGGTGGTCCAGACGGTTTCGATCAGGATCCCGGCAAGCTTGCCGACGATGCGCGACGTGCCGTCGGCGGCGGTCGTCAGCAGCAGGTCGTTCGGCCATTTGAGCGCGACGCGCGTGCGGGCGTCGAGCGGCAGCGTGGCGAGCCCTTCCGCGAGCGCGACGCCGATCGCGATGCTGAGGCCGCCGAGCGCGTCGACGGGGCGCGGCACGATGCAGCCGACCGAGCACAGCAGCGCGTTGCCGGGCTGCGCGAACCAGGGACGGCCTTGCCGACCGCGGCCCGCCGTCTGCTCGAACGCGACGCGCACGAGCGGCGCGGGCAGCGCGTTCGCGGTGCGCGGCAGCGCCTTGAGGCGCGTCGCGACGTCGGCGTTGGTCGAGCCGGTGGCGGCGACGATGTCGAGCGGCCACGCGCGCGGCGCGGCGTCCAGGTGCGCCTCGAGTCGGTTGCGCGCGATGTGCGCGTCGCCGGAATCGGGCGTGTCGGAGGAGGTGGGGGCGTTCATGGCGCCTATTGTAGCGACAGGGGGCCGTGCGTGACGGGCGGCGCGCACGACAGGCGGGGCCGGGGCGGCGGCCCGCACGCGACCTGCGCAAAGCCGCCGCCCGCGCGGCGTGGTGCTTCTCGATCTGCACCAGCGCCTTGACGCCCTCTTCGGACGTTTTCGCGGGCAAGCAGCGTCTTGCCGTTCAGGGCCGGCGTCCTGGCAGGCTGATTCCCGTTGCGGGCGGTCGATGCGCGGGGCGTTAGCTCGCTCCGCCGCCGCGTTCGTGCCCGCGCGGCGGACGCACCGTCACGGCGCGACGACCGGATGCTTCAACGCATGCGCGGTCTCGATCCACTGCGCATGGAATTCGTCCGCGTCGGGCTTGAGCCCCAGCTCGCCGTTGCGATAGGCCATCGCGAGCGTTTGCACGGCTTCCGGCAGCTCGTGTTCCGCCGCACGGCGATACAGCGCGAGCGCGCGCGCTTCGTCGCGCGGCACGCCGCTGCCTTCGCGGTACGCGTTTGCGAGCATGAAATCCGCGGCCGGGATGTCCGCGCGCGACGCGATCTCGAACCAGTGCGCGGCCTGCACCGGGTCGGCTGCGATGCCGTAGCCGCTGCGATAGATCAGCCCGAGGTAATACGCGGCGGCCGGATCGCCGTGGCCGGCCGCTTCGCCGAGCAGCGTGCGCGCGCGTGCGTAGTCTTTCGGGAGGTCGCCGTTGCCGAGCAGCAGCGCCTTGCCGAGCGCCAGCTGCGCACGCCGCGCGGCCGGCGTGTCGGCTTTCGTGTCTGCTTGCGCGGCGGTTTCGAGCCAGCCGCGCCCTTCGTCGCGCAGCCCCGGCTCGCGCGCATCGACGAGCGCGATGCCGAGCGCCGCCTGCGCGTCGCCCGAGCCGCGCCGCGCGAGGGTGCGCAATTGCGCGAGCGCGTGCGGCTCGACGGCCTGCGCGACCATCGCCTGCCATTCGTCGAGCTGCGCGGCGCTCGGCGCGGGGCCGGCGGCGCGCCAGCCCGTCGCCGCGACGACGGCCGCAACGGTCACGGCCGCCGCCGCGAGCAGCGCGGCCGGCGGGAGTTTCGCGCGCAGCAGGCGCCGCGCGGCGGCGGTGAAGCCGGCCTCTGCAGGCCGCATCGTCCGGATCGGTTGCATCGCGGGTCTCGTGGTCATTGCGTGAGGTCGATCTCGTAGATGGCGAGGTTCTTGCCCGAGCCGTCGTCGGCCGCGACCTGCGTGAGGCCGGTCAGGCCGGCTGCCGCCGCGTCGCCGAGCCGGTTCGGCGCGGACGTGAACTGCACGTGCGCGACCGAGCTCGCCAGCTTCGTGAAGCGCCAGCTGCGCTGCGCGCCGTCCGCCGCGCGCGTGATCGCGCCGCGCTTCTTGATGAACGCGATCAGCACGTCGCGGTTCGCGTCGGGCGACGCGAAGATCGTCTTGCTGCCGTCGAGGCCCGGGAAGTTGCCGCCGCCGCTCGCGCGGTAGTTGTTGGTCGCGACGATGAACTGCGCGTTCGGGTCGATCGGCGCGCCCTTGTACGTCAGGTTCCTGATCCGGCTGCCGACCGGCTGCGTGACGTCGATCTCGTACGCCAGATCCGCGGACGTGAACATGTCGAAGTTGTAGCCGGGGAAGCTGCTGACGAGCGGCTGCACGGTCGCCTTGGTCGGATCGATCGTGTTGAAGCGCTTCGCGGCCGTCTCGAGCCAGTTCTTCACGTCGCTGCCGCTCACCTTCACCGCGTACACGGTGTTCGGATACAGGTACAGGTCGGCCGCGTTGTTGATCGCGAGCGCGCCGGGCGCGACGTCGGTGTAGTCGCTGCCGCCGCCGAAGCCGCTCTTGAACGGCGCGCTGACCGACAGCACCGGCAGCGACGCGTATTGCGGCAGGTTCGCCTGCACGTAGGTCTTCACGTAATCGGCCTGCGCCTCGTTGACGATCTGGATCGCGCCCGGATCGCCGACGTCCGCGAAGTACGAGTTCATCCGGTAGTCGGTCGAGCCGATCGGCGTCTTCACGTAGTCGATCGTCGCCTGGTGCTCGGCCGCGATCGCGGCGGACACCGACGGATCGGCGTCGACGTAGCTCTTGTCCGCGTTCTGGATCGGCCGCGCCTCGACGGTCGTCAGCGACTTGTCGACGCTCCACGTCTTGCCGTCGAACTTCAGGCCGAGCTTGATCACGCCGAGATGCTTGCCCCAGTAGTTGGCCATCACGGTCGGCACGCCGTTGACGGTGCCCTTCGCCTTGTCGACGCCCGGCAGGTTGAACTGCGCCACGGTGCTGTTCGCGTCCGGGAACACCTGGTGCGAGTGGCCGATCAGCATCGCGTCGATGCCGGGCACCGTCGACAGCCACCAGCTGCCGTTTTCCATGGTCGGCGAATACGCGGCATTGTCGAGGCCGCCGTGCGAGATGGCGACGACGAGGTCGGCGCCCTTCGCGCGCATCTCCGGAATGTACTTCTCGGCCGCTTCCTTCAGGCCGGTCGTGTAGACCTTGCCGTCGAGCCAGCGCTTGTCCCAGCTCATGATTGCGGGCGGCGTGAAGCCGATGATGCCGATCTTCACCGGCGCGCTGACGGTCTTGCCGTCGGGCGCGACCGCCGTCACGGTGCGAGTCAGGATCGTGTACGGCGTGAACAGCGGCGCGTTGGTCCGCGCGCTGACCACGTTCGCGAGCACCTGCGGGAAGTTCGGGCCCGCGCACTTCTTCTGCTGCGCGGGGGCCGGCAGCCCGTCGACGTCGAACGTATTGCCCGTCACCTGCGACAGGTACGGCAGCCCGTAGTTGAACTCATGGTTGCCGATCCCGCCGCCGTCGAACTTCGCCGCGTTCATCACCTTGTAGATCGCGAGCGTCTGGTCGCAGCCGATCGGGTTCACGAGCGCCTGGTAATCCGACAGCGCGGTGCCCTGGATCGTGTCGCCGTTGTCGAGCAGCAACGTGTTCGGATACTGCGCGCGCGCCTGCGCGATCAGCGTCGACACGCGCTCGAAGCCGAGCGATTTGTCGGCGGCGAGCTTGAAATAGTCGTACGACAGCACGTTGGTGTGCAGGTCGGTCGTTTCGAGCAGCGCGAGCGTGGCCGTCGTGCCGGCGGGCGCCTGCGTCTGCGACGACGGCGGAGCGGTGACGTCGTCGCCGCCGCAACCGGCGAGGGCGAAGGCGAGGCTGGCGAGCGCGGCGGCGGCGGTCACGCGGCGGCGGGAAAGCGGGGGGAGACGCATCGATTGTCCTGTTTGGTGTTCTGTTCTATGAATCGCGAGGAGCGCAGCGAAATGGCGGCGCGGGCGCCGACGGCCTGACGTGCGGCGCGTGAGAGTATCGAAAGGAAACGTGACGGAAGAATGAAAGGTCGCGTGCCCGGCACGCCGTTGCGGCGGCGAACGCCACGCCGTGGCGGGCGGGGCGCCCTCGACGAGGCGCCTCTGGCCCGGCGTCGGCGCCGGGCGCGCCGGGCTGCGCGCCCCGGCGGCAATCCTCACGTCGCGGCGCCGGACGGTTCGATACAATGGCCGCTGTCATCCTTTTGCAAACAACCCGCCCTTGGACTTCGACACACCTCCCGACCTGTCGGTCGACGCCGGCGGCCAGGGCCAGACGGTGCGCCTGACCGGCCAGTGGACCGCGCTCGCGCTCGCGCGCAATCGCGGCGAGGTCGCGCGCCGCGTCGCGGGCATCGCGTCCGGGCGCGTGAACGAATGGGATCTGTCCGGCATCGAGCGGCTCGATCACGTCGGCGGCCAGGCGCTGTGGCGCGTCTGGGGCCGCAAGCTGCCGGCCGGCGTCGAGCTGACCGCCACGCAGCGCACGATCTTCGAGCGGATCGAGCGTCTCGACAGCCAGCGCGAGGCGCCCGAGCGCGTCGTGCGGTTCGATCCCGTCACGCGCCTCGGCCAGGCGATCTTCACGTTCGGCGAACACCTGCAGGGCGGCATCGCGATGTTCGGCCTCGTGATCCTCGACGCGCTGTCGGTGCTGCGCCGCCCGCAGACGATGCCGTGGAAGGAAACCTCGGCGAACATCTACAGCGCCGGCGCGCAGGCGCTGCCGATCACCGCGCTCGTCGCATTCCTGATCGGCATCGTGCTCAGCTATCTGTCCGCGCAGCAGCTGCAGATGTTCGGCGCGAATCGCTACATCGTGAACATCCTCGGGCTGTCGGTGATTCGCGAACTCGGGCCCGTGCTGTCGGCGATCCTCGTCGCGGGCCGCTCGGGCTCGGCGATCACCGCGCAGATCGGCGTGATGCGCGTGACCGAGGAGCTCGACGCGATGCGCGTGATGGGCATTCCGCACGGGCTGCGGCTGATCCTGCCGCGCGTGCTCGCGCTCGGCGTCGCGATGCCGCTGCTGGTGATGTGGACCAACATCGTCGCGCTGACGGGCGGCGCGCTCGCCGCGAAGTTCGTGCTCGGGATCGACGTCAACTATTTCGTGCGCTCGCTGCCGGGCGTCGTGCCGATCGCGAACCTGTACATCGGCCTCGGCAAGGGCGTCGTGTTCGGCATGCTGATCGCGCTGGTCGCATGTCATTTCGGCTTCAGGATCAAGGCGAACTCGCAAAGCCTCGGCGAAGGCACGACGACGTCGGTCGTGTCGTCGATCACGGTCGTGATCCTCGCCGATGCGGTGTTCGCGATCCTGTTCCAGAACGTGGGGCTCGGATGAACGCGTCGAAACAACCGGCGGCCGGTGCCGTGCCGGCCGATGCCGCCAGCGCACATGCCGCGGCAGTCGGCGCGGGCACGGTCGGCACGCCGCCGGCGGCCGCGCACGGCGACGACCTCGTGATCGAGGTGCGCAACCTGACGAAGCGCTACGGGCGCAACATCATTCACCAGAAGCTCGATTTCGACGTGCGGCGCGGCGAGATCGTCGCGATCGTCGGTGGCTCGGGCTCGGGCAAGACGACGCTCGTGCGGCAGATCCTCGGCCTCGAGCGGCCGACGTCGGGCACGATCAAGGTGTTCGGCGAAGACACGTCGAAGATCGACGACGCGAGCGCGCGGATGATGCGCACGCGTTCGGGGATGCTGTTCCAGCAGGGCGCCCTGTTCTCGTCGATGACGGTGTTCGACAACGTCGCGCAGCCGCTGCGCGAGCTTGGCCGCGTACCGCCGGACCTGCTGCACGACATCGTGATGCTGAAGCTCGAGATGGTCGGGCTGCCGTGCAAGCACGCGTCGAAGATGCCGGCCGCGCTGTCGGGCGGGATGGTGAAGCGGGTCGGTATCGCGCGTGCGATCGCGCTCGAGCCCGAGCTGCTGTTCCTCGACGAGCCGACCGCCGGGCTCGACCCGCAGGCGTCCGACGAATTCGTCGAGCTGATCGCGACGCTGCACCGCACGCTCGGGCTGACCGTCGTGATGGTGACGCACGATCTCGACACGATGGTCGCGTTGTCGACACGCGTCGCGGTGCTGGCCGATCGCAAGGTGCTTGTGGCGGCGCCGGTCGAGGAGGCCGCGAACGTCGACCATCCGTTCATCCACGAATATTTCCTGGGGCTGCGCGGGCGCCGCGCACTGCAGGCGCTGCCGCCCGAGCGGCGCGCGAAGCTGCCGAAGGCGGCCCTCGAACCGGCGCTGTCGAGCGTCGAACTGTAGGAAAGGCAAGAAGCAAGGAACCCGCGAATGGAAAACAAATCACATGCGTTCTGGGCCGGCCTGTTCACGATCGCGCTGACGCTGGCGATCGCGGGCACCGTGTTCTGGTTCAACGTCGATCGCACCGTGCGCGTGCCGTACGACCTGCTCGCGCGCACCAACGTGACGGGCCTGTTCCCCGATGCGGCCGTGCGTTTTCGCGGCCTCGACGTCGGCAAGGTGCAGTCGATCGGCTTCGACCGCTCGCATCCGGGCCAGATCCGGATCCGGATCCTCGTCGACCACGACGCGCCGATCACGCAGTCGACCTACGGCAGCCTCGGCTTCCAGGGCGTGACGGGCATCGCGTTCGTGCAGCTCGAAGATACGGGCCGCGATCTGGCGCCGCTGCCGTCGTCGCCGAAGGCGATCGCGCAGATCCCGATGCGGCCGAGCCTGTTCGACCAGATCCAGGAGCGCGGCGACGTGTTGCTGCGGCAGCTCGAACTGGCGGCGAAAAGCGCGAACGCGCTGATGTCGCCGGAGATGCGCGAGCAGCTGCGCGCGACGGCCGAAAGCCTGCAGCACGCGGCGGACGGTGCGACGACGCTGTCGAAGCAGCTCGCGCCGGCGGTGGCCGCGCTGCCGGAAACGATGCACCAGGTCGATCGCGCGATGGCGTCGGCGAACACGCTGCTGCAGCCGAACGGGCCGCTCGTGTCGAACCTGAACAAGGCCGGCTCGGCTGCCGAGCAGGTCGGCGTCGCGCTGAACGACCTGAACGCGCGGGTCCAGTACGACACGCTGCCGCGCTTCAACGTGCTGGCCGGCAGCGTCGGCGATGCGTCGCGGCAATTGAAGGACGTCGCCGGTGAACTCGGCCGCAACCCGAGCAGTCTGTTGTTCGGTTCGCCCGGCTCCGCGCCCGGCCCCGGCGAGGCGGGCTTCGTCTGGCCGGGGGCAGGGGCCGCCGGGAAATGAAGCAGATCGCCAGCCCATCGACGTCGATCGACCGGCCCGGCGCCAGACCGGGCCACGATGTCATCGAAACCGGAAACATCATGCAGGAACATGCCATGCCACGAATCCTTGATCGCGCGCTGCGTCCCGCCGCGACCGCGCTCGCGACGCTGACGCTCGTGTTCGCCGCCGGCTGCGCCGGCAACGGCGCGGCGCTGTCGAACGTCCGCTACGACCTCGGGCCGGCCGCATCGGCCGTCACGGCCGGCACGGGCCCCGCGCTGAAGGTGCTCGACGTCGCCGCGCCCGACGCGCTCGACACGGACAAGTTCGTCTACCGCCTCGCGTATGCGGATGCGCAGCGCACGGCCGTCTATCGCGACAGCCGCTGGACCGCGCCGCCCGCGCAACTGCTCACGCAGCGGCTGCGCGGCGCGCTGTCGTCGCGCGGCGCGGTGCTCGAAGGCTCCGACGGCGTGCGCGCGCCGACGCTGAAGGTCGACCTGAACGAATTCGAGCAGGTGTTCGACGGGCAGTCGCAGAGCCACGGCGCGGTCACCGCGCGCGCGACGCTGATGCAGGACGGCAAGGTGCTCGGCCAGCGCACGTTCGTCGCGCGCGCGCCGTCGAGCACGCCCGACGCGGCCGGCGGCGCGCGCGCGCTCGCGGCCGCGAGCGACGAGCTCGTGTCGCAGATCGCCGCGTGGGTCGGCGTGCAGGCGTACGCGGGCAACCCGTGACGCAGCGCGCGCAGCCGCGATGAGCGCGCCGGGCACGTCGCGCGCGTCGTCGCTGGCGCGGCAGGCGTTCGCCGCGTATGCGGCGCTCATCGTCTATGCATCGCTGTATCCGTTCGACGGCTGGGTATCGCTCGGCATCGGGCCGTTCGACTACCTGTTCGCGCCGATGCAGCGTTATGTGACCGCGTTCGACGTGGTCACCAACGTGCTCGGCTACATGCCGTTCGGCGCACTCGGCGTGCTCGCGCTGCATCCGCGCTGGCGCGGGGTGGCCGCGACGCTGATCGTGGGCGGCCTCGGCGTACTGCTGTCGGGATCGATGGAGGCGCTGCAGACCTACCTGCCGACGCGCGTCGCGTCGAATCTCGACCTCGCGGCCAACGCGCTCGGCGCGCTGCTCGGCGCGGCGCTCGCGGCACCGGCCACCGGCGCGCTGCTCGACCGCGGCGCATTGCGCCGGCTGCGCTTCGCGTGGTTCGAGGCCGACGGCGCGACGCCGCTGCTGCTTGCCGCGCTGTGGCCGTTCGCGATCCTGTTTCCGTCGCCGTTCCTGTTCGGCATCGGCGACTGGCCGGCCGCGCTGTGGGAGCGCGCCGACGGCTCGATGCAGGACGCGCTGCTCGCATGGCTGCCGGCCGCGTGGCGCGTGAGCGAATGGCCCGAGCGCGTCGACGGCTGGCTGTCCGATTCCGCGTGGGAAGCCGCGCTCGGCGGGTTGATGCTGTTCGCCGCGCTGGCGATCGCGTCGCTCGCGATGCGCGCCCGCGCGCCGCGCGTGCGGCTCCTGATCGCGTTCGTCGCCGCGACGCTTGCGCTGAAGGCGGCCGCGACCTTCATGCAGTCGAGCACCGGCCTCGTCGTCGTGTGGGCGACGCCCGGCGCGCGGCTCGGCATCGAGCTCGGCTTCGCGGCGGCGCTGCTCGCATTGCGCGTGCCGGCCGCGTGGCGCGCGCTGCTCGCGGCGCTCGCGCTGCTGGCCGGTGTGGCGCTCGTCAACCTGCTGCCCGTCAACCCGTTCTTCGACTTCACATTGTCGGGCTGGCGGCAGGGCCGCTACGTGCACTTCAACAGCATCGCGCGCTGGCTCGCGTGGATCTGGCCCTACGCGGCGCTGATCTGGCTCGGCCAGCGGGTCGAGCACGCGTGGCTGCCGGTCGCGCGGCGGCGCTGACGCGGCGGGAGAGGTAACGGGCGGCGCGGCCGCGCCTCGTCGGTCGCGGGCAGCCGCGCGCGCCGGTCGCTATAATCGTCCGCACATCCGTTGCCGCGCGCAACGGCAATCGCCCCTTCTTTCCGCCCGGCGCCGCGCCGGGCCGCACGTCACCATCATGGATTCCTACTACCAGCACCACGTCTTCTTCTGCCTGAACCAGCGCGAACCGGGCGCCGAGCGCCCGAGCTGCGCGCAATGCGACGCGCAGACCATGCAGGAGTACGCGAAAAAGCGCGTGAAGGAACTCGGCCTCGCGGGGCCGGGCAAGGTGCGCATCAACAAGGCCGGTTGCCTCGACCGCTGCGAGGAAGGGCCCGTGATGGTCGTGTATCCGGAAGGCACGTGGTACACGTATGTCGACCAGGCCGACATCGACGAGATCGTCGAATCGCACCTGCGCGACGGCAAGGTCGTCGACCGCCTGAAGATCTGAGCGGGCCGGCCGAATGAACGTTCATACGCAGAAGTCGCTGATCCCCGGCCCGGTCGGGCAGATCGAAATCGCGGTCGACCTGCCCGACGCGGTGCGCGAAAGCGGCGCCGCGCCGCGCGGCATCGCGCTCGTCGCGCACCCGCATCCGCTGTTCGGCGGCACGATGGACAACAAGGTCGCGCAAACGCTCGCGCGCACGCTGGTTCAGCTCGACTACGTGGTGTATCGGTCGAATTTCCGCGGCGTCGGCGCGACCGAGGGCGTGCACGACAACGGCGTCGGCGAGGCCGACGACCTGCTCGCCGTGCTCGCGCACATGCGCGCGCAGCCCGCCTATGCGGACCTGCCGCTGGTGCTCGCAGGTTTCTCGTTCGGCACCTTCGTGCTGTCGCACGTCGCGAAGCGGTTGCGCGACGCGGGCGAGACGATCGAGCGGATGGTGTTCGTCGGCACGGCCGCGAGCCGCTGGCAGGTCGCCGACGTGCCGGAGAACACGCTCGTGATCCACGGCGAAACCGACGACACGGTGCCGATCGGATCGGTCTACGACTGGGCGCGGCCGCAGGAACTGCCGGTCGTCGTGATCCCCGGTGCCGAGCATTTCCTGCATCGCAAGCTGCACGTGCTGAAGCGCATCATCGTCGACGCGTGGCGCTGATCCGCTGAACCCGGCGTGCGGCGCCGCTGCCGCACGACCGCGATGTCGCCGCGCGCGCGACATCGCGCCGCATCGTGTCCCGACGCGATCGCACATACCCGCTCCCGCACGGCGCAACCCGGCTTGCACGGCGCCTGCGCACGCCTTTCGCGCGGCTTCGAGCACGATTCTCCACAGCGAAGCCGCGCTATCCTCCCGAAGCCTGTGTGTGGCCACCTGAGCCCTGGTTCGCGAAAACGCCGTTCGCGGCCACGTATAATGGCCGCATTTCGCGTCGCCCGCGGCCCGGCCGGGCCCATGCGGCGCTCGTTTCGCCGCCTGTCCGCCCGCTCGCGACGGCCGCGAACCGAACGCGTCCGCACGAGTCCAACCGGCGCGTTTCGCGCCGTCCGACGCAGTCGGACGAACGCCGGAACGCTCGCCGCCTTGCCGTTCAACCCCTGCGCGTTTCGCGCCGCACTTTCTGCCACCAGCCTGAATCGATCATGCGTCTGTCTCCCCAAGGCCTCAAGTCCCTCGCTTCTTCCATCGCCTTCGGCACCGCCGCGCGCAACGTCGCGCTGGGCGTGATGCTGCCCGTCGCACTCGCGTCGACGATCGTCGTCGCCGAGGCGAAGCCGGCCGCCAAGGCCAAGGCCGCGCATGCCGCGCCGGCCGCCGCCACCGAGCAGTTCACCGGCGCGCCCGCGACCTTCATGCCGGGCGCGGTGCCGCCGCCGGGCGTGAACGCGCGCTCGTGGGTGCTCGTCGATGCGACCAGCAACACCGTGCTCGCATCGGGCAACGCGGACGAACGCGTCGAGCCCGCGTCGCTGACGAAGCTGATGACGGCCTACCTGGTGTTCGAAGCGCTCGACAAGAAGAAGATCTCGATGGAGCAGATCGTCACGCCGAGCGTAGCGGTGCGCCGTGTCGGCACTGACGAGTCGCGCATGTTCATCGAGGCGAACAAGCCGGTGTCGGTGCACGACCTCGTGTACGGGATGATCATCCAGTCGGGCAACGACGCCGCGATCGCGCTGGCCGAACTGGTCGGCGGCAGCGAAGGGCAGTTCGTCACGCTGATGAACGACGAGGCGGCGCGCCTCGGCATGAAGGGCACGCACTTCGCCGACGTGAACGGCATGCCCGACCCGAACCACTACACGACGGCCGGCGACCTCGCGAAGCTGTCCGCGCACCTGATCCGCGATTTTCCGCAGTACTACAGCATCTTCTCGGAGAAGGAATTCAAGTACAACAACATCCGCCAGGGCAACCGCAACCGCCTGCTGTGGCTGGATCCGACGGTCGACGGCCTGAAGACGGGCCATACGCAAGCGGCCGGCTATTGCCTGATCGCGTCGGCCAAGCGCGCGATCCCGGGTGTCGACAGCCAGCGCCGTCTCGTGTCGGTGATGATGGGCGAGCAGAAGGAAAGCGAGCGCACGCAGGACAGCATGAAGATGCTGAACTACGGCTATAGCGCGTTCGACGCGGTGCGCCTGTTCAAGGGTGGTCAGGCGATGTCGACGCCGCGCATCTACAAGGGCAAGGAAAACACCGTGCAGGTCGGCGTGAAGGGCGACCAGTGGGTGACCGTGCCGCGCGGCCTGGGCGACAAGGTCAAGCCGGAAGTCGAGGTCAACGCGCCGCTGATCGCGCCGCTCGCGGAAGGCCAGCAGGTCGGTACCGTGAAGATCGTCGCCGACGGCAAGACGCTGTCGGAGTTCCCGGTCGTCGCGCTGCAGGCGGTGCCGGAAGCGGGTATCTTCGGTCGTATCTGGGACTCGATCCTGCTGATGTTCAGCAAGAAGAAGTAAGCACGACGGGCCTTTGTTTTCACGACTTCATCCCCATCTGGTATAGCCATGAGCCAAGCCGAATTCGAACCGATCGTCTACCTCAGCGTGTCGTCGCAGGAGGAGCTGGTGCCGCTGTCGCAAGCCCGGGTCCCGGTGCTCGACCGCGGGTTCATCTTCGGCGATGGCGTGTATGAAGTCGTCCCCGTTTATGCGCACGACGGCGCGCACGTGCCGTTCCGGATCGAACAGCATCTGGAGCGGCTCGCGCGCAGCCTGAAGAAGATCGGCATCGACGATCCGCATGACGCGGCCGGCTGGCGCGCGCTGATCGAGCGCGTGGTCGCCGCGAACGCGGAAGGCCTCGGCGACAGCAATGCGCTCGTCTACCTGCAGGTGACGCGCGGCGTCGCGAAGCGCGGCCATGCGTTCCCGGCGAACGCGGTGCCGACGGTGTTCGCGATGACGAGCCCGCTGCGCCTGCCGTCGGACGAGGAGTGCGCGCGGGGCGTGCGCTGCGTGACGGCCGAGGATCGTCGCTGGCTGCATTGCGACATCAAGTCGATTTCGCTGCTCGGCAACGTGCTGATGGCGCAGCATGCGGCCGAACGCGATGCGTTCGAGACGATTCAGCTGCGCGACGACAACGTGACCGAAGGTTCGTCGTCGAACGTATGGATCGTGAAGAACGGCGAGCTGATGGCGCCGCCGCGCAGCAACAGGATCCTCGAAGGGATCCGCTACGCGCTGGTCGAGCAGCTGGCCGAGGAATGCGGCATTCGGTTCGTCGCGCGCGAAATCAGCGAGGTCGAGCTGCGCTCGGCGGACGAGATCATGATCACGTCGGCCACGAAAGAGATTTTGCCCGTCACGTCGCTCGACGATCTGCCCGTGCAGGGCGGCAAGCCGGGCCCCGTGTTCGCGGCGTTGTACGACGCGTACCAGCGTGCGAAGGCGCGCGAGTTTGAACAGTTTGACCTAACCCGGAGAAAATGATGAGCGAACCGACCAAAACCATCGAGGTCACCGGCGCGATCGATACCCGGAAGGAGTCGCTGCTGGAGTTTCCGTGCGATTTCCCGATCAAGATCATGGGCAAGGCGCACCCGGAATTCAAGGACACGATCTTCAAGGTCGTGGCCGTCCACGACAACGAGATCGACGTCGAGAAGATCGAGGAGCGTGCCTCGAGCGGCGGCAACTACACCGGCCTCACGATCACCGTGCGCGCGACGAGCCAGGAACAGCTCGACACCATCTATCGTGCACTGACTGGCCATCCGATGGTCAAGGTCGTGCTCTAAGCGCCGCTTTCCATCCTCCTTCCTGCGCGCACTCGGCGGGGGTCTTCCCCGCCGCGCGCCGCGCGTCCAGCTCGTCGCACAGCAGCTTGTATTCGGCGACTTCCTGAAGCAGCCAGGTCCTGAACGCCTGCACGCGCGGCGTGTTCAGGAGCGGCGGCGGACACACGAAAAAATAGTGCCACGGGCTCTGCCCGTCGATGTCGAACAGGCGCACGAGGCGCCCGTCCAGCAGGTCGTGCACCGCGAGCGAGCGGCGCACCAGCGCAATGCCCTGGCCGTCGATCGCGGCCAGCAGCAGGTTCGACGAATCCTGGTACAGAATCCCCCGTTTCGGCTCGGTCAGCGTATCGAGCCCGGCCGCGTCGAACCACGGCCGCCACAGCTCGTCGTCCGAGCGCAGCAGGTTGTAGTGCACGAGATCGGCGGGCGTCCGCGGCAGCTTGCCGCCGTTCAGCGTCGGCGCGCACGCCGGAAAGAACACCTCCTCGAACAGCGGCTCGACGTGCAGCCCCGGATAGGTGCCGGAGCCGAAGCGGATCGCGAGGTCGACATCGTCGCGCGCGAAATCGGTGAGCGAGTTGGTCGACTGCAGCTCGACGTCGATTTCCGGATGCCGCTCGATGAACGTGCCGATGCGCGGCGTGATGAAGCGCGCCGCGAACGACGACAGCATCGACACCACCAGCCGTCGCCCGCGGTCGCTTGCGCGCACCTCGCGCGTCGCGTCGGCGATCACCATCAGCGCGGTGCGGACCTGCTGCGCATAGCGCATGCCGGCGTCGGTCAGGCACAGCCGCTTGCCGTTGCGCGTGAACAGCTGCACGCCGAGCTCCTCCTCGAGCGCGCGAACCTGGTGGCTGACCGCGCCGTGCGTGACGTACAGCTCGTCGGCGGCGCGGGAGAAATTCTCGTGGCGGGCGGCGGCTTCGAACGCGCGAATCGCGTTCAGCGCAGGCAGCTGGCGGAGGTCCATTTGCTAATTTTCCTCACATCGACGTGAAAATTGGTCGTTTTGTCGGACGCCTTGAAGTGACTACGATTGTAGCCATCGAAGCATTTATTGGCGGAGACGATCATGCAAGAAATTTCTTCAAGCATCACGTTCGAAATTCCCGCGGGCGAAACCGTGCCGATGAAGGTGCAGCGCAGCACCCGTCTGACGGTGCAGTGCGGGCCGGTGTGGGCGACGCGCAGCAACGACGTCGAAGACTACTTCCTGGTCGACGGCGAGACGCTCCGGCTGCGCCGCGGCGAGCGGCTTTGGCTCAGCGCGGAAGGCCGGCAGGGCGCGCATGTCGCGTTCTCGGTGTCGCGGCCGGCCGGGGAGATCGCGCGCGGCGCGCTCGCACGGCTGCGCGATCGCGTGAATGCGCTGCTCCACGACGGCTGGCGCACCGTCTGACGGGCCTTTCCTCCGACGGATACTCGCGATCCGTCCCCTTCCGGAGCCGGCGAGACGCATGGGTTTTCGGTAAACTACCGCCCATGTCCGTCTCGCCGGTTGCCATCGTGTCCACGCCTGTCGCTGTTTCCGAATCGCCCGCCGGGTCTCCGGTTCAGCCCGTCGCGTCGGTCACCGTGCGCTGGCGGGGCAGCGAGGCCTACGAGACGAGCTTCGACGCGATGCGCGCGTTCACCGACACGCGCACGACCGACACCGGCGACGAAATCTGGGTCGTCGAGCATCCGCCCGTCTACACGCTCGGCCAGGCCGGCGACCCGGCCCACCTGCTGGTGGCCGACAGCGGCGTGCCGCTCGTGAAGGTCGACCGCGGCGGACAAATCACCTACCACGGCCCCGGCCAGATCGTCGTCTACCTGCTGCTGGACCTGCGCCGGCGCAAGCTGATGGTGCGCACGCTCGTGACGAAGATCGAGGAAGCCGTGATCGAAACCCTCGCGGCGTATAATCTCGCTTCGGTCCGCAAGGCGGGCGCGCCGGGAATCTACGTGGCATCCGGCGTGCACGAAGGCGCGAAGATCGCGGCCCTCGGCCTGAAGATCCGCAACGGCTGCAGCTATCACGGGCTGAGCCTGAACGTGAAGATGGATCTGCGCCCGTTTCTCGCGATCAACCCGTGCGGCTATGCCGGACTGGAAACCGTCGACATGGCGAGCCTCGAGGTTGCCGCCGACTGGAACGACGTCGCCCACACGCTGGTGGGGCGTCTGATCGCCAACCTCGACGGCGAATCCGCGGCCGCCGACAAGCCGCAGGCACTGGAACATTCGAATGACTGACGTTACCGCTTCCCCCGCACCGGCCGATTCGGCCGCGACCCCTGCCTACGATCCGACCGCCAAGCAGAAGGCGCAGGCGAAGACGGCGCGCATCCCGATCAAGGTCATTCCGATCGAGAAGCTGAAGAAGCCGGAATGGATCCGCGTGAAGGCGGCCACCGGCAGTTCGCGCTTCAACGAGATCAAGACGATCCTGCGCGAGCACAACCTGCATACCGTGTGCGAGGAAGCGAGCTGCCCGAACATCGGCGAATGCTTCGGCAAGGGCACCGCGACGTTCATGATCATGGGCGACAAGTGCACGCGCCGCTGCCCGTTCTGCGACGTCGGCCACGGCCGTCCCGATCCGCTCGACGCGGACGAACCGAAGAACCTGGCCCGCACGATCGCCGCGCTGAAGCTCAAGTACGTGGTGATCACGAGCGTCGACCGCGACGACCTGCGCGACGGCGGCGCCGCTCACTTCGTCGAGTGCATCCGCGAAGTGCGCGAGCAGTCGCCGGAAACGCGCATCGAGATCCTGACGCCGGACTTCCGCGGCCGTCTCGACCGCGCGATCTCGATCCTGAACGCGGCACCGCCCGACGTGATGAACCACAACCTCGAAACGGTGCCGCGCCTGTACAAGGAAGCGCGCCCGGGTTCGGACTACGCGCACTCGCTGAAGCTGCTGAAGGACTTCAAGGCGCAGCATCCGGACGTCGCGACGAAGTCGGGCCTGATGGTCGGCCTCGGCGAGACCGAAGAGGAAATCCTGCAGGTGATGCGCGACCTGCGCGCGCACGACGTCGACATGCTGACGATTGGCCAGTACCTGCAGCCGTCCGAGCACCACCTGCCGGTGCGTGCGTACGTGCATCCGGACACGTTCAAGATGTACGAGGAAGAGGCGTACAAGATGGGCTTCACGCACGCGGCCGTCGGCGCGATGGTGCGTTCGAGCTATCACGCCGATCTGCAGGCGCACGGGGCCGGGGTGGTCTGAGCGCCGCGTTCGCGCATCAGCCTCACATCTCATGCAGTTGAAGAAGCCCGCAGCGATGCGGGCTTTTTCGTTGGTGCGGCCGCCGCCTGCGCGTTCGCACGACAATCGCCATCCGACCGGACGCGCGATCCGGTCGAACGTGGAAAGCAAAGCTGAAACGGCATCGATAGCTTCGCAGGATAAGTTCGCTCCCGCCGCGCGCAAAGCTCGTAAAGTCGGCTCTCCCGCAGCAATGCCCGCATTCGAAGGAGAGCCGCATGTCCCGTTTCAGCTTCGTCCGCCGCGCCGCCGTCGCGCTGACCGCCTTTGCCGCGCTGGGCGCGGCGCACGCCGAATCGCGCGAAGTCGTGATCGCGTATCAGGACATGGTCGTGCCGTGGCGCTACGCGCAGGCGAGCGGTGAAGTCGAAAAGGCGACCGGCTACAAGGTCACGTTCCGCAAGCTCGACAGCGGCGCCGACGTGATCCGCGCGCTCGCGTCGGGCTCCGTGCAGCTCGGCGAGGCCGGGTCGAGCCCGATCGCGGCCGGCCTGTCGCAGGGGCTCGACATCTCGCTGTTCTGGGTGCTCGACAACATTAACGACGCCGAGGCGCTCGTCGCGCGCAACGGCTCGGGCGTGACCAGCGTCGCCGCGCTGAAGGGCAGGAAGATCGGCGTGCCGTTCGTGTCGACGTCGCATTTCCATACGCTCGTCGCGCTGCAGGCCGCCGGCGTGAATCCGAACGACGTGAAGATCGTCAACCTGCGTCCGCCCGAGGTCGCGGCCGCGTGGACGCGCGGCGACATCGACGCGACCTACATCTGGGATCCGGTGCTCGCGAAGGTCAAGCAGTCGGGCACCGTGCTGACGACGTCGGGCCAGGTCGCGAAGCAAAGCGGCAAGGCGACCTTCGACGGCTTCGTCGTGAGCCGCAAGTTCGCGCGCGAGAACCCCGAGTTCGTCGCGCGCTTCGTGAAGGTGCTCGCGTCCGCCGATGCCGACTACCGCGCGCATGCGGCCGCGTGGAAGGCCGGTTCGCCGCAGGTCGCGGCGGTCGCGAAGGTGTCGGGCGCGAACGTGCAGGACGTGCCCGCGAGCCTCGCGCTCTACGCGTTCCCGACGCCGGCCGAGCAGGCGTCGCCGACCTGGCTCGGCGGCGGTGCGCAGTCCGGCGCCGCGAAGTCGCTCGCGGCCACCGCCGCGTTCCTGAAATCGCAGGGCACGATCCAGACGGTGCTCGCCGACTACTCGGTCGGCGTCGATCCGCAGTTCGTGCAGAAGGCCGCGCGCTGAACGCGGCGCGTCAGGCGACTCAGGCCACTCATCGCGGAGCCCTCGATCATGAGCATGCTGGAAGTCCGTCAGGTATCGGTCGCCTATCCGGGCGAACGCGGTCGGCCGACGACGCAGGCGCTCGCGCGCGTCGACCTGCGCATCGATTCCGGTGAATTCGTCGTCGCGCTCGGCGCGTCCGGGTGCGGGAAGACGACGCTGCTGAACTGCATGGCCGGCTTCGTCGCGCCGACGACGGGCGACGTGCGCGTCGACGGCGTGCCGGTCGCGGGCCCCGGCGCCGATCGCGGCGTCGTGTTCCAGAAATATGCGTTGCTGCCTTGGCTCGACGTGCTCGAGAACGTCGCGCTCGGGCTGCGCTTCGCACGCGTGTCGAAGGCGGAGCGCGAAGCGCGCGCGACGGAGATGCTCGCGCTCGTCGGCCTCGAGCGCCATGCGCATGCGCGCGTGTACGAACTGTCGGGCGGGATGCAGCAGCGCGTCGGCATCGCGCGTGCGCTCGCGAGCGATCCGCGCGTGCTGCTGATGGACGAGCCGATGGGCGCGCTCGACGCGATGACGCGCGGCACGATGCAGGCGCTCGTCCTCGACGTATGGGCGCGCACGGGCAAGACGGTGTTCTTCATCACGCACGACGTCGAGGAGGCGCTGTTCCTCGCGACGCGCCTCGTCGTGATGACGCCCGGCCCCGGCCGCATCGCGGAAACCTTCGAGCTGCCGTTCGCGCGGCGCTACGTCGAATCGCGCGATGCGCGCGCGGTGAAGTCGTCGCCGGAATTCATCGCATGGCGCGAGCGGCTGATCGCGTATCTGCATCGCGACGAGGCGGTCGCGGAGGTCACGTGATGCACGAATTCGCGCGGCAGGGCGCGTCCGTCGGGCGCGGCCGGATCAGTACTTTGCACAGGCAGGACGACATGAGCACGCAGGATTCCTGGGCGGCCGACCGAGTGGCCGGGAGGGGCGAGCAGGACGAGCACACGACGCGGCGCAAGGCGGCGCGGCCGTCGCGCCGCTACCGCTTGCCGGGCCAGGGCAAAACCGCGGGGCTCAGCGCGGCGACGGTCGCGGCGCTGGCCGTGCTGTGGTGGAGCGCAACGCATTGGCAGTGGTTGCCGCCGCTGTTCCTGCCCGCGCCGGAAGCGGTGTGGGCGGCATTCGTCGATGCGTGGCACGGCCGCATCCAGGGCGGCCTGCCGCTGTCCGAGCATTTGCTGTGGAGTGCCGCGCGCGTGTTCGGCGCATTCCTGCTCGCCACTGCGATCGGCGTGCCGGCCGGCGTCCTGATGGGCGTGAGCCGTGTCGCGCGCGGCGTGCTGGATCCGCTGCTGGAGTTCTACCGGCCGCTGCCGCCGCTGGCGTACCTGCCGCTCGTCGTGATCTGGTTCGGCATCGACGAGACGGCGAAGCTGGTTGTGATCTTCCTCGCGTGCTTCGCGCCGATCGCAATGGCCGCCCGTGCGGGCGTGCGCGCGGCAACGGTCGAGCAGATCAACGCCGCCTATTCGCTCGGCGGCAGCTTCGCGCAGATCGTGCGCCACGTCGTGCTGCCGGCCGCGCTGCCGGAAATTCTCACCGGCCTGCGGATTGCGATCGGCTTCGGCTGGACGACGCTCGTCGCGGCCGAGATGGTCGCCGCGACGGCCGGGCTCGGGCAGATGGTGCTCAATGCGTCGAGCTTCCTGCGCACCGATATCGTCGTGATGGGCATCCTGATCATCGGCGCGATCGCGTGGCTGTTCGATCTCGCGATGCGCTGGGTCGAGCGGCGGATCGTGCCGTGGAAAGGGCGCGGATGACACGCAGCAGGCGGCGCATTCAAGCCGCCTCTGCCGGCCGCCTTCAATCCCCCATCGCAATCCCTTCCCGCCGCGGGTCGGCCCCGCCGAACCACACCGTCTGCCCCTGCACGTTCAGCCGCTGGATCCCCTGCAGTCCGGAATTCATCTCGACGACCTGCACGTCGTGCCCGCGTCCCTTCAGCCCGTCGACGAGCGCGTCCGACACGCGGCCGCGCTCGAGCTGCGTCGGCCCGTTCATCGACCCGATGTTCGGTAGCGCGATCGCCTGCTGCATCGTCATCCCCCAGTCCATCACGCCGATCAGCGTCTTCGCGACGTGGTTGATGATCGCGGGGCCGCCGGCCGAGCCGACGATCATCGTCACCTGTTTCGTCTTCTTGTCGAACACGAGTTCCGGCGCCATCGACGAGCGCGGCCGCTTGCCCGGCTGCACGCGGTTCGCGACGGGCCGGCCGTTCTCGCTCGCCACGAACGAGAAATCGGTGAGCTGGTTGTTCAGCATGAAACCGCGCACCATCAGCCGCGAACCGAACGCGTCCTCGACGCTGGTCGTCATCGACAGCGCCTGGCCGTAGCGGTCGACGATCGCGATGTCGGACGTCGACGGCAATTCGGGGCTGCGGTCGTCGGCCAGCGCGAGCGTCGCGCCCTGCGGCGTGCCGGCCTGCGCGACGCCCATGCTCGTGTCGCCGATCAGGCGCGCGCGCTGCGCGAGATAGGTCCTGTCGGCGAGGCTCGCCCAGCTGCCGCCCGGCAGCGGCGCGAAATCGGGATCGGCGACGTAGCGCGCGCGGTCCGCATATGCGAGGCGCCCGGCTTCGCTGAACAGGTGCGCGGCGAACGGCGTCGGCTCGTAGCCGAGCTCGGTCCGCACTGGCTTCTGCGCGCCGATCTGCTGCCAGTCGGGCATCGCCTCGAGGATGCCGAGCATCTGCGCGACCGCGAGGCCGCCCGACGACGGCGGCGGCATCCCGCACACCACCGAGCGCCGGTAGTCGGTGCACAGCGGCGCACGCACCTTCGCCTTGTAGCGCGCGAGATCCTGCAGCGACAGCAGGCCCGGGTTGGTCGGGTGCTTGCGCACCTTCGCGACGATGTCGCGCGCGATCGCGCCGGTGTAGAACGCATTCGCGCCGCGGTCGGCGACCTGGCGCAGCACGGTCGCGAGCGCGGGGTTCTTCAGCACCGTGCCGGCCGCCTTCGGCGTGCCGTCCTTGTTGTAGAAGTACGCGCGCGCGGCCGGGTCGTTCATCAGGTACTTGTCGTTCGCGATCAGCATCGCCAGGCGCGGGCTGATCGTGAAGCCGTGCTCGGCGAGCCGGATCGCGGGCTGGAACAGCCGGCGCCACGGCAGCTTGCCGTGCGCGCGGTGCGCGGCGTCGAGCATGCGCAGCACGCCCGGCGTGCCGACCGAACGGCCGCCGACGACACCTTCGTAGAAGCCCATCGGCTGGCCGGTCGGGCCGTAGAACAGGCGGTCGGTCGCGGCAGCCGGCGCGGTTTCGCGGCCGTCGTATGCCTGCGTCGTCTTGCCGTCGGCGTACAGCATGAACGCACCGCCGCCGAGCCCCGACGATTGCGGCTCGACGAGCGCGAGCACCATCTGCGTCGCGATCGCCGCGTCGATCGCGGTGCCGCCGGCCTTCAGCATGTCGTAGCCGGCCTGCGTCGCGAGCGGGTTCGCGGCCGCGATCATGAAGTGCTGCGAGGTCCAGCCCGGCTTGTCGATCCAGCCGGACGAGCGTTCGGGCGCGTGGACGCCGGGCAGCGGCACCGCGGTGCCCGACGCGGCGGCGACCGGGACGACGGCGCCCGACGGCGCGGACGGGGACGTGCAGCCGGCGCTGAACGCGGCGAGCGCGACGAGCGCGAGCGCGGCGACGGGCGTCCAGGGACGCGAATACGGACGAATCCGGTCGAACATTGAACCCTCGGCAACGGTGAATTCGAAGGCGGCGGCGTATGCGCGGCACGCGCTCCGCGCGGGCGGCGCGCTATTGTCGCCGCGCGGCCGGCGGGTTGTCACCCGACAGGAAACCCTGACGCATCCCGTCGGGCCCGCCCCGGCCGGTCTTCCCGGCCTGTTCGAGGATGAACTCTATGAACGTCGCGGTCGCGCGCGTGTGGTGCCGGTTCGGCATGTAGAGCATGTACATGTGCGTGCCGAAGATGCTGAGCCGGTACGCGTCGAGCGAGGTGACGACCGTGCCGCGCCGCATATCGTCCTGCATCACGTAGTCGGGCACGATGCCGACGCCGATCCCGGCGAGGATCGCCTGGCGCAGGAACAGGAAGTTCTCCGAAATCAGCGTGGGTTCGAGCAGCACCTCGTGGCGTTCGTCGCCGAGATACGCGGCGATCCGCAACTGCCGCCCCAGCACCGTCGCGGTGACGACCGGCGCGGCGGCCAGCGCGCCGAGGCTCGCGGGCATCCCGTGCGCGGCCGCGAACGCGGGCGACGCGCACGCGACGTAGCGCACCGCGCCCATGTCGCGCGCGACGAGATTCTGCGGCGGTTCGGACATCACGCGGATCGCGATGTCGACTTCGTCGCGCATCAGGTCCTCCACGCGATTCTCGAACACCACGTCGAGCACGATGCCCGGATGCAGCCGCTTGAACGCGAGCAGCCACTCGGACATCACCATCTGCCCGTAGCCGCTCGGCACCGACAGCCGTACGCGGCCCTGCAGGTCCTGGCCGAGCGTCGTCACCGATTCCTGCGCGGCGAGCAGTTCGTTGCGGATGCGCCGGCCGTGCTCGTACAGCTTCAGCCCGATCTCGGTCGGCTCGATGCGGCGCGTCGTGCGGCGCACGAGTTGCTGGCCGATCGAGCGCTCGAGCTGGTTCAGCCGGTAGCTGACGTTCGCGCGGCTCATCTTGAGCCGCTGCGCGGCCTTGCTCAGGTTGCCCGCATCGAGGATCTCGACGAGCAGCGTCAGCGCGTTCAGGTCCATGTCTTGTGTCTCCCGATCCGGCCCGCTTAAGGGCCGGAAACGGTCCGAAAGCATCCAATGTCAAGTCAGACTTGACAGCTTGTAAAGGCGCGCGGGAATTGTCAATGAATCTCGATCAATCGAGAATCGAGTCATGCCCGGCAACCACGCCGGATCGTTTCCCGCCGCGCGGCACCAGGCTCGGGAGCCGGCACCGCTCGCCGGCCCGACGACCGGTTCCGCCCGCGCGGCGCACCGCACTGGAGACACGATGAATTCACCCGCTTCCCCCGAACCTTCCGGCGCCGGCACCGTCACCGTCACCGTCACCGTCACGCGCGAACGGCGCGACAAGGTGCTCGTCGTCACGATCGACCATCCGCCCGTCAACGCGCTGTCCGCCGACGTGCGGCGCGGTCTCGCCGACGCGCTCGACGCCGCGCAGGCCGACGACGCGATTCGCGCGGTGCTGATCGTCGGCGCCGGCCGCAACTTCATCGCGGGCGCCGACATCCGCGAGTTCGGCAAGCCGCCGGTGCCGCCGTCGCTGCCGGACGTATGCGAGCGGATCGAATCGAGCGCGAAGCCGGTCGTGGTCGCGCTGCACGGCGCGACGCTCGGCGGCGGCCTCGAGGTCGCGCTCGCCGCGCATTACCGGCTCGCGGTGCCCGGTGCGAAGCTCGGCCTGCCCGAAGTCACGCTCGGCCTGCTGCCCGGCGCGGGCGGCACGCAGCGCACGCCGCGCCTGATCGGCGCGAAGGCCGCGCTCGACCTGATGCTGACGGGGCGTCACGCCAGCGCCGACGAAGCGCTCGCGCTCGGCCTCGTCGATCGCGTCGCGCACAGCGACGACACGCTCGCCGAAGGTCTCGCCTATGCGCAGGAACTCGTGTCGCTCGGCGCGCCGGCGCGGCGCACGCGCGATGCGCAGGGGCTCGCCGATCGCGCGGCCGCGCAGGCCGCGATCGATGCGGCGCGCGCCGAGCTGCCGAAGAAGTCGCGCGGCCTGTTCTCGCCGGCGAAGATCGTCGATGCGGTCGAGGCTGCGCTCACGCAGTCGTTCGACGCGGGGATGAAGCTCGAACGCAGCCTGTTCCTGCAATGCATCGACAGCCCGCAGCGCGCGGGCCTCGTGCACGCGTTCTTCGCGGAACGCGAGGCCGCGAAGGCACCCGAGGCGCGGCGCGCGAGCGCGCGTCCAGTCGAGCGGATCGGCGTGGTCGGCGGCGGCACGATGGGCGCGGGCATCGCGGTCGCGGCGCTCGACGCCGGACTGCCCGTGACGATGATCGAACGCGACGAAGCGTCGCTCGCGCGCGGCCGCGCGCATGTCGAGAAGGTGTACGACGGCCTCGTCGCGAAGGGGCGGATGACGCCGGCCGCGCACGCGGCGCGGCTCGCGCGCTTCAAGGGCAGCACGTCGTACGACGCGCTCGCGCAGGCCGACGTGGTGATCGAGGCCGTGTTCGAGGACATGGGCGTGAAGAAGGCGGTGTTCGCCGAACTCGCGCGCGTGTGCAAGCCGGGCGCGGTGCTCGCGACCAACACGTCGTATCTCGACATCGACGAGCTGGCTGCCAGCATCGACCGTTCGGCCGACGTGATCGGCCTGCATTTCTTCTCGCCGGCCAACGTGATGAAGCTGCTCGAGATCGTCGTGCCGGCGCGCGTGAGCGCGGACGTCGTCGCGACCGCGTTCGCGCTGGCGAAACAGATGAAGAAGACGCCGGTGCGCGCCGGCGTGTGCGACGGCTTCATCGGCAACCGGATCCTCGCGGTCTATCGCACCGCCGCCGACTACCTGATGGAAGACGGCGCATCGCCTTACCAGATCGACCGCGCGGTGCGCGAATTCGGTTTTCCGATGGGGCCGTTCCAGGTCGTCGACCTTGCGGGCGGCGACATCGGCTGGGCGACCCGCAAGCGCCGCGCGGCGACGCGCGACCCGCGCGCCCGCTACGTGGAAATTTCCGACCGGCTGTGCGAGCGCGGCTGGTTCGGGCAGAAGACCGCGCGCGGCTATTACCTGTATCCGGACGGCGCGCGCGTCGGCACGCCGGACCCGGAAGTCGAGGCGATCGTCGCCGACGAGCGCGCGAAGAAGGGCATCGCGCCGCGCACGTTCACCGACGACGAGATCATGCGCCGCTACCTCGCCGCGATGATCAACGAAGGCGCGAACGTCGTGCACGAGAAGATCGCGCTGCGCCCGCTCGACGTCGACGCGGTGTTCCTGTACGGCTACGGCTTCCCGCGCTATCGCGGCGGCCCGATGCACTACGCGGACACGGTCGGCCTCGCGAACGTGCTTGCCGACATCCGCGCGTTCGCGAAGGAGGATCCGCTGTTCTGGAAGCCTTCGCCGCTGATCGTCGAGCTGGTCGAGCGCGGCGCGGATTTCGCGAGCCTGAACCATATCGACTGAACGCCCACCGCATTCGCAACGGACTCACGATGGACCTCAATTTCACGCCCGAAGAGGAAGCGTTCCGCACCGAAGTGCAGCGCTTTCTCGCCGCCGAACTGCCCGCGCGCACCGCGCGCAAGGTGAAGAGCGGCCTGCATTTGACGCGCGACGACATGCGCGAATGGCACGCAATCCTGAATGCCCGCGGCTGGCTCGCGAGCCACTGGCCGCGCGAGTATGGCGGCCCCGGCTGGAGCGTCGCGCAGAAATTCCTGTTCGACAACGAATGCGCGCTCGCCGGCGCGCCGCGCATCGTCCCGTTCGGCGTCAACATGCTCGGGCCCGTGCTGATCAGGTACGGCGACGAAGCGCAGAAGCGCCACTGGCTGCCGCGCATTCTCGACGGCACCGACTGGTGGTGCCAGGGCTATTCGGAGCCGGGCGCCGGTTCCGATCTCGCGGCGGTGAAGACGAGCGCGGTGCGCGACGGCAATCACTACGTCGTGAACGGCCAGAAGACGTGGACCACGCTCGGCCACTACGCGAACATGATCTTCTGCCTCGTGCGCACCGCGACCGACGTGCGCAAGCAGGAGGGCATCAGCTTCCTGCTGATCGACATGGCCACGCCGGGTGTCGAAGTGCGCCCGATCATCACGCTCGACGGCGAGCACGAGGTGAACGAAGTGTTCTTCACCGACGTGCGCGTGCCCGTGGAGAACCTGGTCGGCGAAGAGAACCGCGGCTGGACCTACGCGAAATACCTGCTCACGTACGAGCGCACCAACATCGCCGGAATCGGCTTCTCGACGGCCGCGCTCGACCGGCTGCGCGCGGTCGCCGCGAAGGTGACGAAGAATGGCCGGCCGCTCGCGGACGATCCGTTCTTCGCGGCGCGCATCGCGCGCGTCGAGATCGAGCTCGAGAACATGCGCACGACCAACCTGCGCGTGCTGGCTGCGGTCGCGGGCGGCGGCGTGCCGGGCGCGGAAAGCTCGATGCTGAAGATCCGCGGCACGCAGATCCGCCAGGAAATCACCGCGCTGATGCGCCGCGCGATGGGGCCGTACGCGCAGCCGTTCGTCGAGGAGGCGCTCGACGCCGATCACGACGGCGAGCCGGTCGGCCCAGACGGGGCCGCGAGCGCCGCGCAGCAATACTTCAACAACCGCAAGCTGTCGATCTTCGGCGGCTCGAACGAGATCCAGAAGAACATCATCGCGAAGATGATGCTCGGGCTGTAACGAGGGACGCGACGATGGATTTCCAGCACACAGAAGACCGCCGGATGCTGGCGGACACGTTGAACCGCTTCATCGCCGAACAGTATGCGTTCCCGGTGCGCGACCGCATCGCGCAGTCGACCGACGGATTCGATCGCGCGATGTGGCGGCGCTTCGCCGAACTCGGAGCGGTCGGCGCGCTGTTTCCCGAAGCCGACGGCGGCTTCGGCGGCGCGGGTTTCGATATCGCCGTGGTGTTCGAATGCCTCGGGCGCGGGCTCGTCGTCGAGCCGTTCCTCGGCGCGCTGCTCGCGGGCCGCGCGCTGTCGCTCGCCGGCGGCGACGCGCATCGCGAACGGCTTGCCGCGCTGATCGACGGCAGCGCGAGCGCCGCGTTCGCGCACGACGAGCCGGGCTCGCACTACGAACTGACGACCGTGCGCACGCGCGCCGAGCGCGACGGCGACGGCTGGGTGCTGACGGGCGCGAAGGGCGTCGTCGACCAGGCCGCGCAGGCGGCGTTCTTCGTCGTCAGCGCGCGCGTGTCCGGTCATGACGACGACGCGGCCGGCATCGGCCTGTTCGTCGTGCCGGCCGACGCGCCGGGCGTGTCGCTGCGCGACTACAGGAAGATCGACGGCGGTCGCGCGGCCGAAGTGCGTTTCGAGCGCGTCGTGTTGCCGGCCGATGCCGCGCTCGGCGCGCCGGATGCTCGGGACGGAGATGCCGGCGCCGCGCTGCTCGAACGCGTGCTCGGCTACGGGCTGCTGGCGCTGTCGGCGGAGGCGCTCGGCGCGATGGACGTCGCGAAGGACGCGACGCTCGAATACCTGCGCACGCGCAAGCAGTTCGGGCTGCCGATCGGCAGCTTCCAGGCGCTGCAGCACCGGATGGCCGATCTGCTGCTCGAAGTCGAGCAGGCGCGCTCGGCGGTGATCAACGCGGCCGCGCAGCTCGATGCGCCGCGCGCGGTGCGCGAGCGCGCGCTCGCGGCGGCGAAATACAGCATCGGCCGGATCGGCACGCTCGTCGCCGAGGAAAGCATCCAGCTGCACGGCGGGATCGGGATGACGTGGGAGCTGCCGCTGTCGCATTACGCGAAGCGGCTCGTGATGATCGATCACCAGCTCGGCGACGAGGATCATCATCTCGCGCGCTACATCGCGCTGTCGAAACAGTAAAGGCATGCGACGCGAATGGAGGAGACAAGGATGACGAACGACCCGCGCGCGTTGCCGCTGGCCGGCGTGAAGGTGCTCGATTTCTCGCGCGTGCTCGCGGGCCCGTGGAGCGCGATGGTGCTCGCCGATTTCGGCGCGGACGTGATCAAGGTCGAGCATCCGGTGCGCGGCGACGACACGCGCGACTGGGGGCTGCGGATCGGCGAGACCGAGACCACGTATTTCAACAGCGTGAACCGCAGCAAGCGGTCGATCTGCGTCGACCTGCAGACCGAAGAAGGGCAGCGCATCGCGCGCGAGCTGGCCGCGCAGGCCGACGTGCTGATCCACAACTTCAAGTTCGGCGGTGCGGAGAAACTCGGCCTCGGCTACGACGCGCTGGCCGAACTGAATCCGCGGCTCGTGCATTGCGCGATTTCCGGCTACGACCGCTCGGGCCCGGAGGCCGCGCGGCCCGGCTACGACCTCGTCGTGCAGGGCGAGGCGGGGCTGATGGCGCTGAACGGCGAGGCCGGCCAGCCGCCGCTGAAATTCGGCGTCGCGGCGGTCGACCTGTTCACCGGCATGTATTCGGCGCAGGCGATCCTCGCCGCGCTGTACGAGCGCCACGCGACGGGGCGCGGACGGCGCATCGAGATGGCGCTGTTCGACTGCGGGCTGATGATCACCGCGTACTACGGGCTCGACGCGCTGCTGATGGGCGAGGATCCGCCGCGCTACGGCAACGCGCATCCGTCGATCGTGCCGTACGGCGTGTTCGATGCGGCCGACGGCCCGCTCGTGATCACGGTCGGCAACAACACGCAGTTCGCACGTTTCTGCGATGCGATCGAGCGGCCCGATCTCGCCGCGGACGACCGCTACAGGACCAACCTCGGCCGCTCGGAAAACCGCGCCGCGCTGCTGCCGGAGATTCGCGGCGAACTCGCGCGGCGGCCGCGCGCGATGCTGCTCGCGGCACTCGCCGATGCGGGCATTCCGTGCGGCGAGGTGCTCGGGCTGCACGACGCGCTGACGTCGGAGCGCGCGACCCGCGCGGGGCTCGTCACGCGGCAGCCGCATCCGGTCGCGGGCGGCGTCGACGTGCTCGCGCCGCCGTATCGCTTCGACGGCGCGCGCCTGCCGGTGCGCGGTGCGCCGCCGGTGCTCGGCGCCGATACGGACGACGTGCTCGGTCGCTGGCTCGGGCTGTCGCCGGACGACCTGGCGCGGCTGCGTGCGGATCGCGTCGTGTAGCGCGTGTCATGTATTGCCGCCGCGGCGCGGGCGGAGCAGTCGACGCGCGCCGACCATCCATAAGACACGCCTCGCGAACGACGAGGGGACATCGGAGACACCATGGAGCATTCCGTCATCGAATCGGTCACGGCGCGCCGTGACTACCAGCAGCTCGTGCGTGCGCGACGCCGCTTCAGCTTCACGCTGACGGCGCTGATGATCGCCACCTACTACGGCTTCATCCTGCTCGTCGCGCTCGCGCCGCGCGTGCTGGCCACGCCGCTGTACCGCGGCGCGACGACCACGGTCGGGATCGTCGCGGGCGTCGCGATCATCCTGGTCGCGATCGGCCTGACCGCGTGCTACGTGCTGCGCGCGAACCGTGCGTTCGACCGCCGCGTCGACGCGATCCTGCAACGTTCGTGACGGAGGCAGACATGCGACGCATCTCGCGCGCGCTCGGCGCGCTGGCCGTTCTCGTTTTCTTCACCTCCGCCGCGCGCGCGAGCGCCGTCGCGGGGCCGATGCCCGACAAGGTCGAACTGAACCCGGTCGCGATCGCGATGTTCTTCGCGTTCGTGTTCGCGACACTCGCGCTCACGCGCTGGGCCGCGCGCCGCACGCGCTCGACACGCGACTTCTACACGGCCGGCGGCGGCATCACCGGGCTGCAGAACGGGCTCGCGATCGCGGGCGACTACATGTCGGCCGCGTCGTTCCTCGGGCTGTCGGGGATGGTGTTCATGTTCGGCTTCGACGGGCTGATCTACTCGATCGGCTTCCTGGTCGGCTGGCCGTTCGTGATGTTCCTGATCGCCGAGCCGCTGCGCAACCTCGGCAAGTTCACGTTCGTCGACGTCGTCGCGTACCGCTTCGCGCAGCGGCCGATCCGGCTGCTGACGTCCGCGAACGCGCTGACGATCGTCGTGCTGTACCTGGTCGTGCAGATGGTCGGCGCGGGCAAGCTGATCCAGTTGCTGTTCGGGCTGTCGTACGGCACGGCCGAGCTGATCGTCGGCGTGCTGATGGTCGTGTACGTGTTCTTCGGCGGGATGACCGCGACCACCTGGGTGCAGGTGATCAAGGCCGTGCTGCTGCTGTGCGGCGCGACGCTGCTCGCGTTGCTCGCGCTCGGCGAATTCGGCTTCAGCGTTGACGAGATGTTCCGCCGCGCGGTGGCCGTGCATCCGGGCGCGCTGTCGATCATGGGGCCCGGCAAGCTGATCCGCGATCCGGCCAACGCGCTGTCGCTCGGCATCGCGCTGATGTTCGGCACGGCCGGCTTCCCGCACATCCTGATGCGCTTCTTCACGGTGCCGAACGCGAAGGAGGCGCGCAAGTCGGTGCTCTACGCGACCGGCTTCATCGGCTACTTCTACCTGCTCACGTTCGTGATCGGCTTCTCGGCGATCGTGCTGCTCGCGCAGCATCCGGAATTCTTCCGGCTCGGCGCGAACGGCACCTTCAACCTGACGCACGACCTGCTCGGCGGCTCGAACATGGTCGCCGTGAAGCTCGCGCAGGCGGTCGGCGGCAACTGGTTCTACGGTTTCATCGCGGCCGTCACGTTCGCGACGATCCTCGCGGTGGTCGCCGGGCTGACGCTCGCCGGCGCGACCACGATCTCGCACGACCTGTATGCGCAGATGTGGGCGCGCGGCAAGCCCGACGAGCGGCTGGAGATGCGCATCTCGCGCGCGGCGACGATCGGGCTGTCCGCGGTCGCGATCGCGCTGTCGATCCTGTTCGAGCACGTGAACGTCGCGTTCATGGTCGGCCTCGTCGCGGCGGTGGCCGCCAGCGCGAATTTCCCTGTGCTCGCGATGTCGATCTTCTGGCGCGGGATGACGACGCGCGGCGCGGTGCTCGGCGGCGGCCTGGGCCTCGCGTCGGCGGTGGCGCTCACGGTGCTGTCGAAGTCGGTGTGGGTCGACGTGCTGCATCACGCGCATGCGCCGGTGTTCCTCGACAACCCGGCGCTCGTGTCGGTGCCGCTCGCGTTCGTCGGGATCGTCGTCGGCTCGCTCGCGGACCGCGGCGAGCGCGCGCGGCGCGAGCGCGAAGCCTTCGCGCGGCAGGAGTTCTACGCGCAGACGGGCGTGCTGGCCGGTGAGGCCGTGCAGCATTGATTCGTCGGATGAAACGATCCCTCCGTCCGGATCGCCGGACGGATATTTTCCGGAAATCCGGAATCCCGGATTTCCTTGCCTGCCGCATTATGAGAAATACAATGAAAACAACGGCTTGAGGGGTTCCGGAAACCTGGCATCGACCTTGCGATATGAAAAGCACGGCCATCCCCCCGGCCTGACTATTAAACCAAGGAGACAATCGATGACCACTGCCTTCCACTCCCTCCGGACGTCCTGAGGCATCGCTTGTTGCGGCACGGCAGCCGCGCGGGCGAATGGCTCTTCCCCTGACATTCGTCCGCGCGCGTGACGCCGTTTCCACCGGCTCATCTACTTCAGCAGGAACCATCGTGAAGAAGAAACCCTTCTACAAAGTGCTCTACGTGCAGGTGATCTTCGCCATCATCGTCGGCGTGATCCTCGGCCACTTCTACCCGGCGCTCGCCACCGACATGAAACCGCTCGGCGACGGCTTCATCAAGCTGATCAAGATGGTGATCGGACCGATCATCTTCTGTACGGTCGTCACCGGCATCGCCGGCATGGAGGACATGAAGAAGGTCGGCCGCGTCGGCGGCAAGGCGCTGCTGTACTTCGAGATCGTGTCGACCTTCGCGCTTCTGCTCGGCCTCGCGGCCACGCACATCCTGCGTCCGGGCGTCGGCTTCAACATCGATCCGGCGACGCTGAACGGCAAGGAAGTCGCGTCGTACGCGGCGAAGGCGCACGGGCAGTCGACGGTCGACTTCCTGATGCACATCATCCCGAACACGATGGTCGATGCGTTCGCGCAGGGCGAAATCCTGCAGATCCTGCTGATCGCGCTGCTGTTCGGCAGCGTGCTCGCGCACCTCGGCGAGCGCGGCAAGGTCGTGACCGACTTCATCGACGGCCTCACGCGCGTGCTGTTCGGCATCGTGCACATCGTCACGAAGCTGGCGCCGATCGGCGCGTTCGGCGCGATGGCGTTCACGATCGGCAAGTACGGCGTCGGCTCGCTGGTGCCGCTGCTCAAGCTGATCGGCACGTTCTACCTGACCTCGGTCGTGTTCGTGCTGGTCGTGCTCGGCGCGATCGCACGCGCCACGGGCTTCTCGATCATCCGCTTCGTGTCGTACATCAAGGAAGAGCTGCTGATCGTGCTCGGCACGAGCTCGTCGGAAGCGGCGCTGCCGCAGCTGATGGAGAAGCTGGAGAAGGCCGGCTGCTCGCGCTCGGTGGTTGGCCTCGTCGTGCCGACCGGCTACTCGTTCAACCTCGACGGCACCAACATCTACATGACGATGGCCGTGCTGTTCATCGCGCAGGCGACCAACATCGAACTGACGTGGATGCAGCAGCTCACGCTGCTCGCGGTCGCGATGCTGACGTCGAAGGGCGCGAGCGGTGTCACGGGCGCGGGCTTCATCACGCTGGCCGCGACGCTCGCCGTCGTGCCGACGATCCCGCTGTCGGGCATGGTGCTGATCCTCGGCATCGACCGCTTCATGAGCGAATGCCGCGCGCTGACCAACATCATCGGCAACGGCGTCGCGACCGTCGTCGTGTCGGCCTGGGAAAAGGAACTCGACCGCAACAAGCTGCGCCAGGCGCTGAAGGGCGGCGGCGAGGTCACGACGACCGAGACGGCCGGCGTCTGACGTCATGAAGGAGCAGGCGGCGGCACCGCCCGCGGGCGGCGCGCCGCGCGGCGGCCCGGGCGGCGATGCGGAGCCCTATGACACAATAGGCGATCCGCATCGCCAGGAAGTCACGTCCGTGAAGCGCCGCCTGCTCATCCTCGTCGTGCTTGCCGCCGCGCTCGCGGCGGCGTGCGCGCTGACGTGGACCGTCACGTGGCGGCGCGGCGTCGCCGAGCTGCAGCGCAACGCCGCGGTGCGCGTCGACCGCACTACCAACGCGCTCAAGAGCACGCTCGACCGCTACGAGTCGCTGCCTTATCTGCTCGGCAGCCACCCGTACGTGCTGGACCTGCTCGCCGAGCCGAAGCGCGCCGATTTCACCGCGCGCGCGAACCGTTATCTCGAAGACCTCAACGAACACGCCCATGCGACCGTCACCTACGTGATCGGTGCGGACGGCCTGTGCGTCGCCGCCAGCAACTGGCGCGCGCCCGACAGCTTCGTCGGGACCGGATACCAGTTTCGTCCGTATTTCATCGATGCGATGGGCGGCCAGGTCGGCCGCTTCTTCGGGATCGGCACGATCTCGCGCGATCCCGGCTACTACATCTCGCAGCCGGTGTGGCGCGACGGCAGGATCGCGGGCGTCGTCGTCGTGAAGCTCAATCTCGAATGGTTCCAGGGCGCCGACGCGTCCGAGCCGCTCGTCGTCGCGGACGATCACGGCGTGGTGTTCCTGTCGTCCGTGCCCGCGTGGAAATATCACACGCTGCATCCGTTGACGGGGCCCGTCGCCGCGTCGATCTACGAGACGCGCCAGTACGCGCAGCAGCCCGTCACGCCGCTGCCGCTGCGCGTCGAGCAGGTGCTCGACGCCGACGCGGAGATCGTGCGCCTCGGTCCCGGCCTGCGCGCGCCGCGCTTCCTCGCGAGCAAGCGGCGGATCGGCGAGCCCGACTGGCTGCTGGTGACGCTCGCGCCGATCGCGCCCATCGACGCCGACGCGCGCAACGCGACGATCGTCACCGGCTTCGGCTTCGTGTCGGTCGCGCTGCTCGCGTTCTACTGGCGCATGCGCCGCGCACGCGTGCGCGAGATGATCCGCGGCCGCGCATTGCTGCAGCAGGCGTATGCGGAGCTGAACCGGCGCGTCGAGGAGCGCACGGCAGACCTGTCGGAGGCGAACGAGCAATTGCAGAAGGAGGTCGGCGACCGGATCCGCGCGGAACAGGAATTGCGCGCCGCGCACGACGAACTGATCCAGGCGAGCAAGCTCGCCGCGCTCGGCCAGATGGCGGCCGGCATCACGCATGAACTGAACCAGCCGCTCGCGGCGCTGCGCAGTTTCTCGGACAACACGCGCGTGCTGCTCGATCGCGGCGAGCAGGCGGCCGCGCGCGAGAACCTCGAGGCGATCGCCGCGTTGACCGAGCGGATGGGCAAGATCACCAATCAGCTGAAGCTGTTCGTCGGCCGCGCGAAGCCGCGCAACGAACGGGCGCTCGTCGTGCGCGCGCTGCGCAGCGTGCTGTCGCTGCTCGGCGACCGGCTGCGCGGCGTCGCGCTCACGCTGACGCTGCAGGATGCGACGGTGTCGTCCGCGCAGGATGCACCGCTCGACCTCGCGTGCGACTATCCGGAACTCGTCGCCCGCTGCGAGGACCTGCGCCTCGAACAGGTGCTGATCAACCTGATCGGCAACGCGCTCGACGCGGTCGCGGGCGTCGCGGCACCGGCGATCGAAGTGACGATCGCGGTGTCGGTCGCGACGCTCGCGATCGAGGTGCGCGACAACGGCTCCGGCATCGCGCCCGACTTGCTGCCGCGCCTGTTCGAACCGTTCTTCACGACCAAGGAAATGGGGCGCGGGCTCGGGCTGGGCCTCGCGATCTCGTCGTCGATCGCGAGCGATGCGGGCGGGGCGCTGACCGCGCGCAATGCCCCGTCCGGCGGCGCGCTGTTCGTCTTGACGCTGCGGCGCGCGCGCACGCATCATCCGGACTCGGTGTCCGAACCGGCGGGCTCGCACTAGGGCCCGCGACCGGCATCAACGAGAGCCGCGCGCACCAGCGCCGCGCGGCCTGTCAGGAGCAAGTGACCAAGATGGCCAACCGGCTGCAAGTGATCTATATCGAAGACGATGCGCTCGTTCGCCGGGCGAGCGTGCAGAGCCTCCAGCTCGCGGGGTTCGACGTCGTCGGGTTCGAATCGGCCGAGGCGGCCGACAAGGCGATCGTCGCGGAAACCGCCGGCGCGATCGTCAGCGACATCCGGCTGCCCGGCGCGAGCGGGCTCGACCTGCTCGCGCAGTGCCGCGAGCGCGTGCCCGACGTGCCGGTGATCCTCGTCACCGGCCACGGCGACATCTCGATGGCCGTGCAGGCGATGCGCGACGGCGCGTACGACTTCATCGAAAAGCCGTTCGCGGCCGAGCGGCTGATCGAGACCGTGCGCCGCGCGCTCGAGCGGCGCGAGCTGGTGCTCGAGAACCATGCGCTGCGGCGCGAGCTGGCCGGGCAGAACATCGTCGCGCCGCGCATCATCGGCCGCAGCCCGGCGATCGAACAGGTGCGCAAGCTGATCGCGAACGTCGCGCCCACCGACGCATCGGTGCTGATCAACGGCGACACGGGCGCCGGCAAGGAGCTGATCGCGCGCAGCCTGCACGAGCTGTCGCCGCGTCGCGACAAGCCGTTCATCGCGGTGAACTGCGGCGCGCTGCCCGAGCCGATGTTCGAGTCCGAGATGTTCGGCTACGAGCCCGGCGCGTTCACCGGTGCCGCGAAGCGTCGCGTCGGCAAGCTCGAATACGCATCCGGCGGCACGCTGTTCCTCGACGAAATCGAAAGCATGCCGCTCGCGCTGCAGGTGAAGCTCTTGCGCGTGCTGCAGGACGGCGTGCTCGAACGGCTCGGCTCGAACCAGCCGATCCGCGTGAACTGCCGCGTCGTCGCGGCCGCGAAGGGCGACATGAGCGAACTCGTCGCGGCCGGCACGTTCCGGCGCGACCTGCTGTATCGGCTCAACGTCGTGACCATCGCGCTGCCGCCGCTCGCCGAGCGCCGGGAGGACATCGTGCCGCTGTTCGAGCACTTCATGCTCGACGCGGCCGTGCGCTACGGGCGGCCGGCTCCCGTGCTGACCGACCGGCAACGTGCGAGCCTGATGCAGCGCGACTGGCCCGGCAACGTGCGCGAGCTGCGCAACGCGGCCGACCGCTTCGTGCTCGGCGTCGCCGACATGCCGCAGGAAGCCGGCGCGGGCGGCGACGATGCGGAGAGCGACCAGACGCTGAAGGAGCGCATCGAGCAGTTCGAGCGCGCGGTGATCGCCGAGGCGCTGAACCAGACGGGCGGCGCGGTCGCCGCGACGGCCGACCGGCTGCATGTCGGCAAGGCGACGCTGTACGAGAAGATGAAGCGCTACGGGCTGTCGGCGAAAGGCGAAACCGAGCGCTGAAAAAGAGACGGACCGCGGAACCGGGCTGGCCGGTCGGGCGGTCCGTGGTGCGGAGCAGGGCGCGGTGGGCGGCCCTGCGAGTCTTGTCGTGCGGCGCTCAGGCCGCGTTGCCGTCGAGTGCCTTCTTGAGCAGCGCGTCGAGTTCCGCGAACTGCGGGGCGCCGACGTAGCGCTTCAGGATCTTGCCGTCCTTGTCGACGACGAAGGTCGTCGGCGTGAGCTGCACGTTGCCGAACTGCTTCGCGACGCTGCCGTCGTCGAGCGCGACCTTGAACGGCAGCTGACGCGTCTGCGCGTAGTTCGCGACGTACATCGGCGGATCGTAGTTCATCGCGACCGCGACGAATTCCAGCCCCTGGCCCTTGAAGCGATTGTAGGTATCGACCATCTGCGGCATTTCCTGCATGCAGGTCGCGCAGCTCGTCGCCCAGAAATTCACGAGGTAGACCTTGCCCTTCAGGTCGCCGGCCGTCGACACCTTCTGGCCCGACAGCAGCGTGAACGTGGCGTCCGGCACGGTGGACTTGCCGTTGAAGGCGAAGAAGCCGGCAACGGCGATGGCCGCGACGACGACGGCCGCGACGATATAGCGGACGGGGCCGGTGCGGCGCTGGGCGGGAGTCGTGGTGTTCATCTGCGGTGCTCTCGGAGTCGGTCGATGACGCGGATCGATGCAAAGGACGTCGAAATTCGGCGCTCATTTTAGCGCGAATGCGGCGCGCGCACCGGCGGCCGCCACGCATACCGGGTGTCGGCTTCGGCGGATAATGGGCGTTTTTGCCTGTCCCCATCACTGCCATGCCGAAGGAAGTTCTCCATTCGTTGTGCCCCCTTTTTCGTCCGCTGCGACACTTCGCCGCGCTCGCATGCGTGAGCGCGGCGCTGGCCGCGTGCTCGCCATCGTATGACTGGCGCACGCTGCACAACGACGCCGGCTACACGATCGACCTGCCGGCGAAGCCGACCGTCGAGGATCAGCCGGTGGCGGTCGGCGGCGCGTCGATGCCGATGCGGATGCAGGCCGCGCACGTCGACGGCGCGGTGTTCGCGGTCGGCACGCTGACGCTGCCCGACGACCGCGACGATACGCGCCGCGCGGCGCTCGAGTTTCTGCGGTCCGGGTTGTCGCGCAATCTCGAAGGCGTGCCGCAGACGGCCTCGGTGCCGGTGCCGCTCGCGGCCGGCGGCGCGGTGAACGGGCTCGAACTGCGCGTCGCGGGCGCGGCCAGCGGCGGCGACCATTCGCACAAGACGATCGTCGCGCGGCTCGTGGCGCGGGGCCGGCACGCGTACCAGGCCGTCGCGATCGCCGACCGGCCGCTCGCGCAGGAGCAGCTCGACCAGTTTTTCGGTTCGTTCAAACTCGACTGACAGCGGCCGGCGAGGGCGCTTGGACGCTCTGTGACAATTGAAAGTTCATTCGCAGCTTTCGACGCTAATCGCTGGATTTTGCGGGGATTTTTCGGCTATCCACAGTGCATGTGGATAACTTTGTTGAAAAGTTGATCGAATCTCCCGCAAAGCCGCGCCGGACGGCCGTCCGGCGCATTTCAGAGCTCGTGATCACTTTGCGAAAAAACAATAAAAACAAAGAGATACGAATTTTGCGATGAAAGGGCGCCCATGCAGGGTGATCCGGGGCCGGATTCGTGAAATTGTGCATAAGTCAAGTCTTGACAGCCGTATTTTGTCCTCCGAAGGCGCTCACAGCGCCGTGAGCGCACGCCGGTAGCGGATCGCTTCGGCGATCTGCGCGGCCGTCGGCAACGGGTCGCCGGCCAGATCGGCGATCGTGCGCGCGACCTTCAGCACGCGGAAATACGCGCGCGCCGACCAGCCGAAGCGCTCGCCGGCCTCACGCAACAGCCGCTCGCCGTCGTCGGTCGGCCGGCACAGGTCGTCGGTTTCTCGGCCGCTCAGCATGTGATTGGTCTTGCCCTGCCGGTCGCGTTGCAGCGCACGCGCCTGGGCGACCCGTGCGGCGACCGCCGCGCTCGGCTCGCCCGGTGCCGTCGCGCGCGACGCGAGTTCGGCCGGCGACAGCGCGGGCAGGTCGATCTGGATGTCGATCCGGTCGAGCAGCGGGCCCGACAGCTTGCGCAGGTAGCGCGCGGCGGCATCGGGCGTGCAGCGGCAACGCCCGGACGGATCGCCGTGCCAGCCGCACGGGCACGGGTTCATCGCGGCGATCAGCTGGCAGGCGGCGGGGAAGTCGGCCTGCTGCGCCGCGCGCGAGATCGTGATGCGGCCCGCTTCGAGCGGCTCGCGCAGCATTTCCAGCACGTGCCGGTCGAATTCGGGCAGCTCGTCGAGAAACAGCACGCCGAGGTGCGCGAGCGTGATCTCGCCCGGCTGAGGCGGGTTGCGGCCGCCGACCAGCGCGGCGGCGCTCGACGAATGGTGCGGCGAGCGGAACGGGCGCCGCCGCCATTGCGAGGGCGAGAAGCCGATGCGGCTCGCGGAAAGGAGTGCGGCCGACGTCAGCGCCTCGTCGTCGGTCAGCGGCGGCAGGAGGCCGGGCAGCCGCGCGGCGAGCATCGACTTGCCGGCGCCGGGCGGCCCGATCATCAGCATGTGGTGCCCGCCCGCGGCAGCGACTTCGAGCGCGCGCCGGGCGCCGCGCTGGCCGACGACGTCCGCGAGATCGGGCGCGGCGGGCGCCGGCACGCCGTCGAGGCAGGGCGCCGCGACCGGCGTGAGCCGGGCATCCGGCGTGCCGGCCAGGTGCGCGCACAGCGCGGGGAGGTCGGGCGCGCCGAACACGGTGACGCCCGGCACCAGCGCCGCCTCGGCCGCGCTGTCGAGCTGCAGGTACAGCTCGGGCGGGCGCGACCGGGCTGACACGCCGGATATCGCGATGCAATCGACGCCGGAATGGCCGCTGGAATCGAAACCGGAACCGTGACCGGAATCGAGGTCCGCTGCGGCATGACCCGCGCGCCAGTCGCGCGCGGCGCCGCACGCCATCGCGAACGCACCGCGCATCGGCCGCAGCGCGCCGGTCAGCGACAGTTCGCCCGCGAATTCGCGGCCGGCCAGCGCATCAGCCGGGAGCTGGCCGTTCGCGGCGAGGATGCCGAGCGCGATCGGCAGGTCGAAGCGGCCCGATTCCTTCGGCAGGTCGGCCGGCGCGAGATTGACGGTGATACGCCTGACGGGGAAGTCGAATCCGCAGTTCTGCAGCGCGGCGCGCACGCGCTCGCGGCTTTCGCGGACTTCGAGATCAGGCAGGCCGACGATCGAGAACGACGGCAGCCCGTTGGCAAGATGAACTTCGACGGTGACGTCCGGCGCGCGGCCGGCCGCCGGCGCGCGACTGCGCACCACGGCGAGCGACATGGCGAGGCTCCTGTAGATGAATCGGACGGGCTACGGCCGTTCGGGGCCGCATGCCGCGGGAATCGGAGGAATCGGTGCGCGCTGCCGGCGTGGCGCGGGAAAGAACGAGGAACGACGAACTGCGAAGAGCGAGGAACAGCGAAGAACGACAAAACGGCTAGCCGACTGGCTGATTTCCGGGGGACAGGCGCGGGCCGCACGAGGCGGCCCGCGCCCGGACCAGTCGGTCGGGTGGGGGCGTCAGGCCTGGGACGCTGCGAGCTTCTGCTCGAGTTCCGCGACGCGCTTCTCGAGTTCCTCGAGACGCACGCGAGTGCGGGCGAGCACATGTGCCTGCGTGTCGAACTCCTCGCGCGTGACGAGATCGAGCTTCGAGAAGCCTTGCGACAACATGGCCTTCACGTTGCGCTCGACATCCTTGGCCGGCGAGTTTTTCAGCAGATCGCTGACGCGCGACTGCAGGTCGTTGAAAACGTCGCTGGGTTGCTTCATGAGATTTCCTTCCTTGCACAAAAAGTGTGCATATTCAGTTGCATACGTGCCCATGATGCACGCATGACCGGAAATGGTGCGCCCGCGGCGCGATTTCCGGGCACGGCGCCCGCATGGGTGAATGGCCCGGTAAGCCGGGACGTGCGTGCACTCTAGCAACGATCCTTTCGGCGCGCCAGCAAACCGGGCCATGTTGGCCATTCGGCCGGGCTTCCGCACCTTTCAGCATCAGATGCGACCCTGTTTAAGAGCGGTTCGAGGCGGTCTTCGCACGAACATGGCATGCGAGTTGCTGAGGAGAGACCGTTACACCATTCCAACCAATTCGACGGGACCACCCAGCGAGAGGACTTCATGAAACTGATTACCGCAATCATCAAGCCGTTCAAGCTCGATGAGACGCGCGAAGCGCTCTCCGCGCTCGGCGTCTCGGGCATCACGGTCACTGAGGTGAAAGGGTTCGGGCGCCAGAAGGGGCACACCGAGTTGTACCGGGGCGCCGAATACGTGGTCGATTTCCTGCCGAAGATGAAGATCGAGGCGGCCGTGTCCGACGATCTCGTCGACCAGGCGGTCGAGGCGATCGAGCGTGCCGCCCGCACCGGCAAGATCGGCGACGGGAAGATCTTCGTCACGCCGATCGAGCAAGTGATCCGGATCCGGACCGGGGAGACCGGCGCAGACGCGCTGTAACAGACAAAGACAAGCGACAAGAGGAAACCCGAGATGCGCAAACTTCTGATGTCCCTGCTGATGGCCGGTTCGCTGATCGCGGCCGGTGTCGGCCCCGCGCTCGCCGACGACGCGGCTTCCGCCGCGGCTGCGTCCGCGCCCGCCGCAACGGCGTCCGATGCGTCGGCCGCCGCCGCTCCGGCTGCTTCGGCACCGGCCGCCACGGACGCATCGGCACCTGCCGCTGCCGCCGCACCCGCTTCGGGCGCCGCCTCCGACGCATCGGCCGCTGCCGCCGCGTCCGCGCCGGCCGCACCCGCCGCGCCGACCGAGCCGTTCTCCGTCGATTCGTCGAAGATCAGTGCCGGCGACACCGCGTGGATGCTGACGTCCACCGCGCTCGTGCTGTTCATGACGATCCCCGGCCTCGCGCTGTTCTACGCGGGCATGGTCCGCAAGAAGAACGTGCTCGCTACCGTGATGCAGAGCTTCGCGATCACCGCGGTGATCACGGTGCTGTGGACGGTGGTCGGCTACAGCCTCGCGTTCACGCCGGGCAACGGCTTCATCGGCGGGCTGTCGCGCGCGTTCCTGCACGGCATGAGCTACGTGAAGGGCGACAAGGCGACCACGCTGACCGTCAGCCACCTGGCGACGACGATTCCGGAATCGGTCTACTTCGTCTACCAGATGACGTTCGCGATCATCACGCCGGCCCTGATCTGCGGCGCGTTCGCCGACCGGATGAAGTTCTCGGCAATGCTCGTGTTCATGACGCTCTGGTCGCTGATCGTCTATGTGCCGATCGCGCACATGGTGTGGGAGCCGACCGGCTGGCTGTCGGCCGACGGCGTGCTCGACTTCGCGGGCGGCACCGTCGTGCACATCAACGCCGGTATCGCGGGCCTCGTGTCGTGCCTGATGCTCGGCAAGCGCGTCGGCTTCGGTCGTGAGTCGATGGCGCCGCACAACCTCGTGCTGACGATGATCGGCGGCTCGATGCTGTGGGTGGGCTGGTTCGGTTTCAACGCGGGTTCCGCGGTCGCGGCCGACGGCCGTGCCGGCTTCGCGATGCTGACGACGCAAGTCGCGACGGCGTGCGCGGCGCTCGGCTGGATGTTTGCCGAATGGATCTCGCACGGCAAGCCGTCGGTGCTCGGCATCGTGTCGGGCGCGGTCGCGGGCCTCGTCGCGATCACCCCGGCCGCCGGCTTCGTCGGCGTGACGGGTGCGCTCGTGATCGGTATCGCGGCAGGCGTCGTGTGCTTCTGGTCGGCGACGTGGCTCAAGTCGAAGCTCGGCTACGACGATTCGCTCGACGCGTTCGGCGTGCATGGCATCGGCGGGATTCTCGGCGCGCTGCTGACGGGCGTGTTCGCGGTCAAGGACATCGGCGGCGCCGACGGCAGCCTGCTGCTGCAGGCCAAGGGCGTGCTGATCACGCTGGTGTACAGCGGCGTGCTGAGCTTCGTGCTGCTGAAGCTGATCGACCTGACGATCGGCCTGCGCGTGACCGAAGAGGAAGAGCGCGAAGGCCTCGACGTGGTGCTGCACGGCGAGCACGTCGAATAAGTCGTACGGATGACGGCGGGCCGCCGCGCAGACGGCGCCCGCCCCGAATGAGCGCAGCGACTTCGGCCCGCCCGCCCGGCGGGCTTTTTTTCTCCTGCCGCGTGCTGCCGTAGCGCATAACCCTTCACGCTATCGGGTCAATAGCCGAAAACTTCCTCCAAACCCTTGCGAAGCCGGGAACAATCCCCAAATGGGCGGGGCAATTGCTCTACAATCTTCATTCTCCCGCTCGCGAGTGATTCATGGTTCCCCACCTCGTTACCGCGTTGAACGGTCCGCTGCTCGAGCTCGAGCAGAAGATCCTCGACGCGACGCCTGCGATCGAACGCTGGTTCAGGCTCGAATGGCAGGAACACACCCCGCCGTTCTATTGTTCGGTGGACCTGCGCAACGCCGGTTTCAAGCTGGCGCCCGTCGACGCGAACCTGTTCCCCGGCGCGTTCAATAATCTGCCGTCCGAAGTGCTGCCGCTCGCCGTCCAGGCCGCGATGGCCGCGATCGAGAAGATCTGCCCGGACGCGAAGAATCTGCTCGTGATTCCCGAGCTGCCGACCCGCAACGCGTTCTACCTGGAAAACGTCGCACGGCTCGCGACGATCATGCGCCAGGCCGGCCTGAACGTGCGCTTCGGCTCGCTCGACCCGAGCATCACCGACATGACGCCGATCACGCTGGCCGACGGCCAGAAGATCGTGCTCGAACCGCTCGAGCGTTCGCAGCGCCGTCTCGGTCTGAAGAATTTCGATCCGTGCTCGATCCTGCTGAACAACGACCTGTCGGCCGGGATTCCCGCCGTGCTGGAAAACCTGCACGAGCAGTACCTCCTGCCGCCGCTGCACGCGGGCTGGGCCGTGCGCCGCAAGTCGACGCACTTCTCGTGCTACGACGACGTCGCGAAGAAGTTCGCGAAGATGGTCGGCGTCGATCCGTGGATGGTGAATCCGTATTTCGCGCACGTCGAAGGCGTCGACTGGCAGGGCCATGAAGGCGAGCAGGCGCTCGCCGACGCGATCGACGGCGTGCTGAAGAAGATCGCGCGCAAGTATCGCGAATACGGGATCAGCGAAAAGCCGTACGTCGTCGTGAAGGCCGACGCGGGCACCGCCGGGCGCGGCGTGATGACCGTGCACGACGCGGCCGAGATCGGCCGCATGTCGAAGGCCGAGCGCGCGCAGATGGCCGAGTCGAAGGCCGGCCTCGCGGTGCGCGACGTGATCGTGCAGGAAGGCGTCTACACGTTCGAGCGCGTCGGCGACGAAGTCGCGGAGCCGGTCGTGTACATGATCGACCGCTACGTGGTCGGCGGTTTCTACCGCACGCACGGCGGCCGCGAGCGCGACCAGAACCTGAACGCGCCCGGCATGCACTACGTGCCGCTCGGCTTCGAGCACACCGCGCTGCCGGATGCCGGCGCGAAGCCGGGCGCCGCGCCGCCGAACCGTTTCTACATGTACGGCGTCGTCGCGCGCCTGTCGCTGATCGCGTCGTCGATCGAACTGGAAAAGACCGATCCCGAAGCCATCCAGGTGTAACGGCTTCGCTACGTACAGGACCCGCATGGACATTCTCTTTATCGCCGACCCGCTCGAGCGCTTCAAGATCTACAAGGATTCGACCTACGCGATGATGGCGGAGGCCGCGCGGCGCGGGCATGCGGTCTACGCGTGCCAGCCGCACCAGCTCGCGTGGACGGGCTCGGGCGTCGAGGCGGACGTGCAGCGCGTGACGATCGTCGGCGACACGGCCGACCTGCATCGCCATCCGTGGTACGAGACGGGCGCGCACGAATCGCGTCAGCTGACGTCGTTCGGCGCGGTGCTGATGCGCAAGGATCCGCCGTTCGACATGGAGTATGTGACGGCCACCTGGATGCTCGAGCTTGCCGAACGCGCGGGCGCACGCGTGTTCAACAAGCCCCAGTCGATCCGCGATCATTCGGAGAAGCTGGCGATCGGCGAGTTTCCGCAGTTCGTCGCGCCGACGCTCGTCACGCGCGACGCCGCGCGCTTGCGTGCGTTCCACGCCGAGCATGGCGACGTGATCGTGAAGCCGCTCGACGGCATGGGCGGGATGGGCGTGTTCCGCGTGAAGGCCGACGGGATGAATCTCGGCGCGATCATCGAGATGCTCGGCCACGACGGCACGCGCTCGCTGATGATCCAGAAGTTCATCCCCGAGATCACGGCCGGCGACAAACGCATTCTGCTGATCGCGGGCGAGCCGGTGCCGTATTCGCTCGCGCGGATTCCGCAAGGCAGCGAAGTGCGCGGCAATCTCGCCGCGGGCGGGCTCGGCGTCGCGCAGCCGCTGACGCCGCGCGACCGCGAGATCGCCGAGACGCTCGGGCCGGTGCTCGCCGCGCGCGGGCTGCTGCTGGTCGGGCTCGACGCGATCGGCGACTGGCTGACCGAGGTGAACGTGACGAGCCCGACGTGCTTCCGCGAAATCATGGAGCAGACGGGTTTCGACGTCGCCGCGATGTTCATCGACGCGCTGGAGCGGGCGGCCGCGTAGCCCGCTTTCCGCGCAAGCCCGGCGGCGGCCGCGCAGGTCCCCCGTCGCCGGAGCGGTTCGACCGGCCTGCTACAATGCCCGCTTGCCCGGTGCCGCGACCAGCGCGCCGAAGGCCCGGCGGTCGGGCCGAAACCGTTGCAAGGCTGAACATGAAACGATTCCCTCACTCGCTACGCTCGTTGCCCCGCTGCGGGGCGTCGGCCCGCCAGGGGCGGCCGGGGGCAGTCTGACATGGCCGGGATTCTGATCATCGCGCACGCACCGCTCGCCACCGCGCTGCGGGACTGCATCGCGCACATCTACGGCGGCGTGCCCGCGCGCATCGGCTGCATCGACGTGCTGGCGGACAGCGATCCCACTCAGGTGATGGCGTTCGCGCACGCGGAGCTCGCGCGGCTCAGGGAAGAAAATGGCGTCGTCGTGTTGACCGACATGTACGGCGCGACGCCTGCGAACATCGCGGGCCAGCTCGCGAAGCTCGACAACGTGCGCGTGCTGGCGGGCGTGAACCTGCCGATGCTGGTGCGGGCCGTCTGCTACCGGACCGTGCCGCTCGACAAGCTCGTCGACAAGGCGCTGTCCGGCGGCGCGAAGGGCGTCCACGAAGTCGCGGCCGGCACACCGCCGCCGCCGACCGAAGTCGGCTGCGGCCAATGCGCGCCGATTCCGCCCGAGCCGCAACCGCGCACCGAATCGCACTAACTGCCCCGTTTTCCGTTTTAGACCGACCCGCCGACGCACGTCGCCGGCGGCCGCGACCGACCCGACCGAGAACCATGCTTCAACAAGAAACCACCATCGTCAACAAATTGGGGCTCCATGCACGCGCATCGGCCAAGCTTACGCAACTGGCCGGCAACTTCCAGTCGGAAGTCTGGATGACGCGCAACGGACGCAAGATCAATGCAAAAAGCATCATGGGCGTGATGATGCTCGCGGCGGGCATCGGCAGCACCGTGACGATCGAGACCGAAGGTCCCGACGAGCGCGAGGCGATGGATGCGCTGCTCAAGCTGATCGCGGACAAGTTCGGCGAAGGTCAGTGATCCCCGCGCGGGATCGTTGTCGTTTCGAAGCAGAATGCCGCGTTTGTCGCGGCATTTTTTTCGTCCGCGGCATTGATGCGGAAATGGCAATGCTGCGCTGCACGCTGTCAGCATGGAGGTACGGAATTTATAATCGCTAACCGGGGTCATAAGCGCATCGCAGCAGTGTGCCGCGGCTTTACATGTACAGAGGAGGTGCGCGTGTCCTTCACGCTGCATGGCATTCCCGTCTCACGTGGTATCGCGATCGGGCGAGCGTACCTGATCGCGCCGGCGGCGCTCGACGTCGCCCATTACCTGGTCGAGGCGAACCAGATCGACGCCGAGGTCGCGCGTTTCAGCACGGCGCGCGAGGTCGTGCATCACGAGCTCGAGGCGCTGCGCGCCGACCTGACCGACGACACCCCGACCGAAGTGGCCGCGTTCATCGACGTCCACGCGATGATCCTGAGCGACGCGATGCTCGTGCAGGAAACCATCGACCTGATCCGCACGCGACGCTACAACGTCGAATGGGCGCTGACCGAGCAGCTCGAGCTGCTCACGCGCCACTTCGACGACATCGAGGATGAATACTTGCGCGAGCGCAAGGCCGACATCGAGCAGGTGGTCGAGCGCGTGCTGAAAGCGCTCGCCGGTGCGCCGTCGGCGTCGCAGGCGCTCGATGGCGCCGCCGCGCAAGGCCAGAGCGAGATGATCGTCGTCGCGCACGACATCGCGCCGGCCGACATGATGCAGTTCAAGTCGCAGTCGTTCCAGGCGTTCGTCACCGATCTCGGCGGCCGCACGTCGCACACGGCGATCGTCGCGCGCAGCCTCGGCATTCCCGCCGCGGTCGGCGTCCAGCATGCGAGCGCGCTGATTCGGCAGGACGACCTGATCATCGTCGACGGCGACCAGGGGATCGTGATCGTCGATCCCGCGCCGATCGTCCTCGAGGAATATTCGTACCGTCAGTCCGAGAAGCTGCTCGAGCAACGCAAGCTGCAGCGGCTGAAGTTTTCGCCGACGCAAACCCTGTGCGGCACGAAGATCGAGCTGTACGCGAACATCGAGTTGCCCGACGACGCGAAGGCGGCGGTCGAGGCCGGCGCGGTCGGCGTCGGGCTATTCCGCTCCGAGTTCCTGTTCATGCATCAGAAGGAGATGCCCGAGGAGGAGGAGCAGTTCGCCGCGTACAAGCGCGCGGTCGAGTGGATGAAGGGCATGCCGGTGACGATCCGCACGATCGACGTCGGCGCGGACAAGCCGCTCGAGGCGCTCGACGAAGGCTACGAGACGGCGCCGAACCCGGCGCTCGGCCTGCGTGCGATCCGCTGGAGCCTGTCCGAGCCGCAGATGTTCCTCACGCAGCTGCGCGCGATCCTGCGCGCGTCCGCGTTCGGGCAGGTGAAGATCCTGATCCCGATGCTCGCGCACGCGCAGGAGATCGACCAGACGCTCGACCTGATCCGCGAGGCGAAGCGCCAGCTCGACGACGCGGGGCTCGCGTACGATCCGAACGTGCGCATCGGCGCGATGATCGAGATTCCGGCCGCGGCGATCGCGCTGCCGCTGTTCCTGAAGCGCTTCGATTTCCTGTCGATCGGCACGAACGACCTGATCCAGTACACGCTCGCGATCGACCGCGCGGACAATGCGGTCGCGCACCTGTACGACCCGCTGCATCCGGCGGTGCTGCACCTGATCGCCTACACGCTGCGCGAAGCGAAGCGGGCCGGCGTGTCGGTGTCGGTGTGCGGGGAGATGGCGGGCGATCCGGCGCTCACGCGCCTGTTGCTCGGGATGGGGCTCACCGAATTCTCGATGCATCCGAGCCAGTTGCTGGTCGTGAAGCAGGAGATTCTGCGTGCGCATCTGAAGGCGCTCGAGAAGCCCACGGCCGACGTGCTGGCCGCATTCGAGCCGGAGGAAGTGCAGGCGGCGCTCAAGCGCCTGTCGGTCGCGGAGCCGCGCGCCGACGCGGCCGCCTAGGCGGCGTGGGCCGCGTCGCGGAACCGTCACGAAGGTTGCGAAACGTCACGCATGCGCCATTCGGTGCATGCATCCTGCGCACGTCAGTGCCGGCCTTGGCACACGGGGCAGTCGGCCTGGCGCGCGATCTTCATCGTCGTCCATTCCATCCGCAGCGAATCGAGCATCATCAGCCGGCCGTTGAGCGTCGTGCCGATCGCACCGATCACGCGTAGCGCTTCGGCGGCCTGCATCGCACCGATGATGCCGACCGTCGGCGCGAACACGCCCATCGTCGCGCACGCGACTTCCTCGAACGGCTGGTCTTCCGGAAACACGCACGCGTAGCAGGGCGCGGCCGGGTCGCGGAAATCGAACGTGCTGATCTGGCCGTCGAAGCGCAGCGCGGCGCCCGACACGAGCGGCACGCCGTGTGCGACGCACGCGCGGTTGATCGCATGGCGCGTCGCGAAGTTGTCGGTGCAGTCGAGCACGACGGTGGCCCGCGGCACATGTTCATCGAGCCACGCATCGTCGACGCGCGCCGCGACCGCATGCACGGTCACTTCCGGGTTCAGCCGCGCGAGCGCGTCGCGCCCCGATTCGACCTTGCTGCGGCCGACCGATGCGGTCGCGTGGAGGATCTGCCGCTGCAGGTTCGTGAGGTCGACCGTGTCGGCGTCGACGAGCGTGATCGTGCCGACTCCGGACGCCGCGAGATACATCGCGGCCGGCGAGCCGAGACCGCCGGCACCGACGACGATCGCATGCGCGTCGAGAAAGCGCTGCTGCGCCTCGATGCCGATTTCGTCGACGAGGATGTGGCGGGAGTAGCGGAGGAGTTGATCGTCGTTCATGGGGAAGTCGTGAGCGGGGCGGAAGCGCCGGCGTATCGATTCATTCTAGGCGCACATGAAAAACGGGCCATCGCGGTCTTCCCGCGATGGCCCGTCGGATGCCGGCCGGCGCTTACTGCGGTGCCGACGCGGGCTTCGGTGCGGCCGCCTTCGCGCCCGACGCCTTCGTGGTGGACGCGGCCTTGGCTGCAGGGCTCTTCGTCGTGCTCTCGGCGAGCAGCGACTTCGATTCCTGCACCGGCTTGCCCTCGAGCTTGTTGAGCGCCTGCTGCATCATGAAGTCGTCGGTGCTGCCGAACTCGATCGGCTTGCGATCGCGGTCCTTCTGGCGCTGCTCCGGCGTCTTCTTGTCGTTCTGCTCCTCGAGGACGCGCAGCTGGTCCATCCGGCGCTGCTCGCGTTCTTCCTGTTCCTTCTTCTCGTTCGGATCCTGCGTGTTCGCGAGGTGGTTCGTGTAGTCGACCTCGCGCGTCACGAGCACGTCGTCCGGATCGCCGTCCGCGTACTGATCGACCGGCACGTCGGGCGTGATGCCCTTGTTCTGGATCGAACGGCCGCTCGGCGTGTAGTAGTAGGCCGTCGTCAGGCGCAGCGCGGTGTCGGCCGTCATCGGACGGACCGTCTGCACCGAGCCCTTGCCGAACGTCGTCTTGCCCATGATCTGCGCGCGCTTCGAATCCTGCAGCGCGCCGGCGACGATTTCCGATGCGGACGCCGAATACGCGTTCGTCAGAACGACCATCGGCACGGTCTTGAAGACCGGCGGCAGGCTCTTCAGCGGATCGCCGTCGAAGGACGGCAGGCGGTAGTTGTCGTAGGTGTCGCGGTAGACCTGCTTCGAATCCGGGATCTGGCCGTTGGTCGACACGACGACGGAGTCGGGCGGCAGGAACGCGCCGGCGACGCCGACCGCGCTTTGCAGCAGGCCGCCGCCGTTGTTGCGCAGGTCGAGGATCAGGCCCTTCAGATTCGGCTGCTGGCGAGCGATGTCCTGCAGCTTCGCGGCGAGATCGGGCGTCGTGCGCTCCTGGAAGCTCGTGATCCGGATGTATGCGTAGCCCGGGTCGAGCAGCTTCATCTTGACGCTCTGGACCCTGATGATCGCGCGCGTGACCGTGATCGGGAACGTGCGGTCGTCGCTCTTGCGGAAGATCGTCAGCGTGACCTTGGTGCCCGGCTCGCCGCGCATCTGCTTGACGGCCTTGTCGAGCGTCATGCCGCGCACGGGCTTGTCGTTGATGCGGGTGATCAGGTCGCCCGGACGGATGCCGGCGCGGAACGCGGGGGTATCTTCGATCGGGGAGATCACCTTGACGAGACCGTCTTCCTGCGAGATCTCGATGCCGAGACCCGCGAAGCGACCCTTGGTCTGCTCCTGCAGTTCGTCATAGTCGGTCTTGTCGAGGAACGACGAATGCGGGTCGAGGCTCGACACCATGCCCTTGATCGCTGCCGTCAGCAGCTTCTTGTCGTCGACCGGTTCGACGTACTCGCGCTTGATCTGGCCGAACACTTCCGCGAACAGGCGGAGCTGGTCGAGGGGAAGCGGCGCCGTGGCGGTCTGCTCGGCCGACGCCGAAACCTGCAGCGTGGCGAATACGCCCGTGGCGAGGCCCGCGGCAATCAGGCCGATGTTCTTCAATTTCATTCGCATAGAGAGTCTGGTGCGGTCGGGAAGCGCGTGGCGGTAGCGGGGATGTAGCGGACAAGTATAACTGTTCGTCCGATTGCCCAGTGGAACGGTGCGAATTGGCCCCGGAGCCCTGGTTCCCGTCGGGTGCCGCCGGACGCGCAGCGGATTCGAAAGCGGATTCGACCGCACCGGGGCCGCGAAGGTTCGCGCCGCACGCCGGGTTGGGCCGGGCAGGCCGCGCGCGTGGCGGCATGCCCGGCATCGCGGGTATCAGCCCGCCTTGCCCTGTTTCGCGACGGCAGCCTGCGCCTTCGCGATCGCGTCCTGGTCGCCCAGGTAGTAGTGCTGGATCGGCTTCAGGTTCTCGTCGAGTTCATACACGAGCGGCACGCCGTTCGGGATGTTCAGGCCGACGATGTCGCTGTCCGAGATGCCGTCGAGGTACTTGATCAGCGCGCGCAGCGAGTTGCCGTGCGCGGCGATCAGCACCTGCTTGCCCGCACGGACGGCCGGCGCGATCGATTCGTTCCACAGCGGCAGCACGCGCGCGACCGTGTCCTTCAGGCATTCGGTGAGCGGCAGCTGTTCGCGCGGCACCTTCGCGTAGCGCGGGTCGGCGAACGGCGCGCGTTCGTCGGTCGGCTCGAGCGCCGGCGGCGGCGTGTCGTAGCTGCGGCGCCACACGAGCACCTGGTCGTCGCCGAACTTGGCGGCCGTTTCCGCCTTGTTCAGGCCCGACAGCGCACCGTAGTGGCGTTCGTTCAGGCGCCACGAGTGGACGACCGGCAGATACATCAGGTCCATCTTGTCCTGCACGTGCCACAACGTGCGGATCGCGCGCTTGAGCACCGACGTGTACGCGATGTCGAACGTGTAGCCTGCCTCCTTGAGCAATTCGCCGGCCTGGTAGGCCTCGTTGCGACCCTGTTCGGTCAGGTCGACGTCGACCCAGCCGGTGAAGCGGTTTTCCTTGTTCCACGTCGATTCGCCGTGGCGGATGAGAACGAGTTTGTACATGGATCTTGCGGTCGGTAGTGATAGGGAAGCGGGGCGCGTCGCGCGGTACCCGGTCCGGGCCCGCCATCGCGCAAGACGGTTATTTTATAATGGCAGGATTGTCCTTTTCCGATTTCTCTTTTTCCGGCGGCATTCCGTGACGTTCTTTACCAATTACACGAACCTGGCCCTTATCGCGATCCTGCTGGTTTCCGGCGGCCTGCTCGCATGGCCGGCCCTGCGCCGCGGCCGTGGCGGCCTGTCGGCCGCGGAGGCGACGCAGCTCATCAATCGCCGCAACGCGGTCGTGATCGACCTGCGTACCGCGTCCGACTTCGCCGCCGGCCATCTGCCGTCGGCGCGTCAGGTCGCCGCCGGCGAGATCGGCGCGAAGATCGCGCAGGTCGCGAAAAACAAGAGCACCCCCGTGCTGCTCGTCTGCCAGAATGGCCAGCAGTCGCAGAAGGCGGCGCGCGAGGTCGAGGCGGCGGGCTATGCCGAGGTGCACGTGCTCGAGGGCGGCGTTGCCGCCTGGCAGCAGGCCGGGATGCCGGTCGTCAAACAAGGAGTGGCGAAGTGAGCAAGGTTTTGATGTACAGCACGCAGGTGTGTCCGTATTGCATTCAGGCCGAGCGCCTGCTGAAGCTGCGCGGCGTCGAGCAGATCGAAAAGGTGCTGATCGACCGCGATCCGGCCCGCCGTGACGAAATGATGACGCGCACGGGCCGTCGCACGGTGCCGCAGATCTACATCGGCGACACGCACGTCGGCGGTTACGACGATCTGTCGAAGCTCGACCGCGAAGGCGGCCTCTTGCCGCTTCTGCAAGCGGCCTGATTAGGGCAGAATGGCCGCCGGTCGCGCCGCGGCTCGAGCGCGCAGGATTCAACCGAGGCGGCCGGCGTGAAGCCGGGCCGCCCCGTCACCACTTTTAGGGAAACACCATGTCCGACGTCGAAAACCAACCGTTCTTCAACATCCAGCGCGTCTACCTGAAGGATATGTCGCTCGAGCAGCCGAATTCGCCGGCGATCTTCCTCGAGCAGGACATGCCGTCGGTTGAAGTCGAAGTCGACGTCAAGGCCGACCGCCTCGCGGAAAGCGTGTTCGAGGTTGTCGTGTCGGGTACCGTCACCGCGAAGGTGAAGGACAAGGTCGCGTTCCTGATCGAAGCGAAGCAGGCCGGCATTTTCGACATTCGCAACATTCCCGACGAACAGCTCGACCCGCTCGTCGGCATCGCCTGCCCGACGATCCTGTTCCCGTACCTGCGCTCGAACATCGCCGACGCGATCACGCGTGCGGGCTTCCCGCCGATCCACTTGGCGGAAATCAACTTCCAGGCGCTGTACGAGCAGCGTCTCGCGCAGCTTCAGCAGCAGCAGGCCGGTGCGGCAGGCGCGCCGAACGGCACGACGCTGAACTGACGTTTCACTCCGGACCGGTGCTGGGTATGAAAGTAGCCGTTCTCGGCGCCGGTGCTTGGGGCACCGCGCTCGCGGGCCATCTGGCCGCGCGGCACGATACGCTTCTCTGGGCGCGCGACGCCGCGCTGATCGCCGGGCTGCAGGCCCGGCACGAAAATTCCCGTTATCTGGACGGCATCGCGCTGCCCGATGCGCTGCGCTACGACGCCGATCTCGGCGCCGCGCTCGCGCACGGCGCCGCGGACGACGCGCTGTGCGTGATCGCCGCGCCCGTGGCCGGGCTGCGCACGCTGTTCGGCGCGATGCGCGACGCAGGCTGCGTGCCTGCGCACATCGTGTGGGTCTGCAAGGGTTTCGAGGCCGACACGCACCTGCTGCCGCACCAGGTGATCGCGGCCGAGTTGCCGGAGCAGCACAGCAACGGCGTGCTGTCGGGGCCGAGCTTCGCTCGCGAGGTCGGGCTCGCGCTGCCCGTCGCGCTGACGGTCGCAAGCACCTCCGCCGAGTGCCGCGAGCGCACGCTAACCGCGTTCCATCACGGCGCGATGCGGATCTATACGGGTGACGACGTGGTCGGCGTCGAGGTCGGCGGTGCGGTGAAGAACGTGCTGGCGATTGCGACCGGCATCTCCGACGGCCTTGGGCTCGGGCTGAACGCGCGCGCCGCGCTGGTCACACGCGGCCTCGCCGAAATGTCGCGGCTCGGCGTCGCGCTCGGCGGCCGTGCGGAAACCTTCACGGGCCTCACGGGCCTCGGCGACCTGATCCTCACAGCGACGGGCGACCTGTCGCGCAATCGCACGGTCGGCCTGCAACTGGCGGCCGGCCGCTCGCTGAACGACATCCTCGGCGCGCTCGGCCATGTGGCCGAAGGCGTGCGCTGCGCGCAGGCCGTGCTCGCGCTCGCGCGCGCGCAAGCGATCGAAATGCCGATCACCGAAGCCGTATGCGGTGTGCTGTTCGACGGCGTCGCACCGCGCGATGCGGTCAGCGGCCTGCTGCGGCGCGACGCGCGCGCCGAATAACACTGACAAATCACACCGATTTTTGCGGCCGGGCGCGCCCGCGCAAAGCGGGCGGCGCCAAAGCGCACTACGCTTGAACAGTCTCCGGTGTTTCGGGAGGGTGTCATGCTGCAGATCGGTTCCACCACGTTCGACGCGCAACGCGTCGACATCACGACGCTCGACGTCGACGCGATCGTCAACGCCGCGAACGGTTCGCTGCTCGGCGGTGGCGGGGTCGACGGCGCGATTCATCGCGCGGCCGGCCCGGGCCTCCTGGCCGAGTGCCGCACGCTCGGCGGCTGCGAGACCGGCGATGCGAAGCTCACGCGCGGCCACGCGTTGCCGGCGAGGTACGTGATTCATGCGGTCGGCCCGGTGTGGCATGGCGGGGGGCGCGGCGAGTCCGAACTTCTCGCCGCATGCTACCGGCGCGCGATCGAGCTGGCCGAGGAAGTGGCGGCGACCTCGATCGCATTCCCGGCGATCAGCTGCGGCGTGTACCGCTATCCGGCCGAGGAGGCCGCCGACATCGCCGTCGGCACGGTCGCCGAAATGCTGCCGCAGGCGCCGAACCTCGCACGCGTGGTATTCGCGTGTTTTTCATCCGATATCTACGACCTGTATCGCGCGCGGCTCGCGCGCAGCTAACGTTGCGCGATGCGGTTCGGGCCGGGCGCGCGTCAGGCGCCGCCTTCGAAACCGGCCTGGCGCCACGCCTCGAACACGACCACGGCCACCGTATTCGACAGATTCAGGCTGCGGTTGCCTGGCCGCATCGGCAGGCGCACGCGCTGTTCGTTCGGGAAGCGTTCGAGCAATTCGGCCGGCAGGCCGCGCGTCTCGGAGCCGAACACGAACCAGTCGCCGGGCACGAACGCATGGTCGTGAAAGCGGCCCGAGCCGCGGGTCGTGAATGCGAACATCCGCGCGGGATCGGGTGCTTCGGTAGCGACGAACGCGTCCCAGTCGCGGTGCACGCGCATTTCCGCGTACTCGTGATAGTCGAGGCCCGCGCGGCGCATCTTCGCGTCGTCGAGCGGAAAGCCGAGCGGCTCGATCAGATGCAGGCGCGCGCCGGTATTGGCGCACAGGCGGATCACGTTGCCGGTGTTCGGCGGAATTTCTGGGGCGACGAGGACGACGTTGAACATGGTTGGGTCTGGCTGGGCCGGCCGGGGCGGAGCAGCGTGCATTCCGTCCCGGTCGGCCGGTTCGTGACGGCCGTCGCCGCGTGCGGGCGGCCGGCCTCTCTAACTAATTAACCCCTGGCGGTGCGCAGCGCAACCAGATTCGTCACGCGCGCGGCACCCGCCGCCTTCAATGCATTCGCGGCTGCCGCGAGCGTCGCACCGGACGTCATCACGTCGTCGACGAGCGCCACGTGGCGGCCGGTGAGGTCGCCCGCCGCCGCGAACGCTGCCTGCACGTTGTCGCGCCGCGCACGCCGGTCGAGCCGCGACTGCGGCGCGGTTTCGGTCACGCGTGCAAGCAGCGCCGCGTCGGCGCGCACGCCGAGCCGGCGCGCGAGCGGCTGCGCGATCGCCCACGCCTGGTTGTAGCCGCGCGCGACGAGCCGTCCGCGCGACAGCGGCACCGGTGCGATCACGTCGAAGCGGCCGGCGGCGCGCATCGCGTCCGTGTCGTCGACCCGCTGCGCGAGCCGGGCCGCGAATTCCGCACCCAGCGCGAGCCGCGCATGAAACTTCAGGCCGCGCGCGAGCCCGTCGAGCGGGGCGCGGTAATCGGCGAGCGCGAGCGTCGCATCGAACGGCGGCGGAGTCGCGCGGCATGCGTCGCACCGGTACGCGGACGCGGAACCGGCGCCATCATGCCGGCCGCGCGCTCGGCGCGGCCGCGGCTGCCCAGCACCCAGCGGCACCGCGCAGACGTCGCAGCGCAGCCGCGCTTCGTTCCAGTACGCAGCGTCGCAGGCGCTGCACATCACCGTATGTGACAAATTGCCGCACAGTGCACACCGATTCGGCAACGCGAGTGCGACGACGCGCACGGCTAGCGTACGAACCTGCGACAAAACGACGCGCATTGGGCGCGGGGCGAAACGGCGATCCATCGCGAACACTCCTGGCGGCCCCGTCTCGCTGAAGGCAGCGAGGCGAGCGAGTATACTTCGGGCTCTTCGCCAGTGTGCCTGACATGTCCCCAGCTTCGACTTCAACCGGCCGTCCGGCCAATGACGCCCGGCGTTTGCGGCGGATCTTCGATCGCCGCGCCGCCGCGTTCGACGCGGTCGCGTTCCTGCCGCGCGAGATCGCGCAGCGGATGAACGAGCGCCTCGAATACATCAAGGTGAGCCCCGCGGCCGTGCTCGACGCGGGCTGCGGTCCGGGCGACGACCTGCCGGCGCTGCGCGCGCGCTTTCCCGAAGCCCCGGTGTTCGGTGTCGACCTGTCCGGCGCGATGCTCGCGCGGGCGGGCCAGCGCGAGGTCGAGCAGACGAGCTGGCGCCGCTGGCTGCCCGCGTCGCTCGGCCGGGCGCTGGGCCAGCGCGGCCCGCGCGTCGCGCAGGCCGACTTCTCGATGCTGCCGTTCGCGGCCGGCGCGTTCGACCTGATCTGGTCGAATCTCGCGCTGCACTGGCATTCGCGTCCCGATACGGTGTTCCCCGAATGGCAGCGCGTGCTGCGCGTGAACGGCCTGCTGATGTTCAGCACGCTCGGCCCCGACACGCTGCGCGAACTGCGCGCGGCCTGCGCGGACGCCGAAGCGGCGCTCGGCATCGCGCCGCCCGCCGCGCGCGTCGTCGATTTCGTCGACATGCACGACCTCGGCGACATGCTCGTCGAGAGCGGCTTCGAGATTCCGGTGATGGACCAGGAAGTGCTGACCGTCACGTACAAGACCGCCGATTCCCTGCTGGCCGACGTGCGTCGCTGGGGCGCCTATCCGTTCGACCGCGCGGTGCCGCAGCATGCGGCGCGGCGCTTTCGCGCGGCGCTCGGCGACGCGCTGGAAGCGCGCCGGCGTGCGGACGGTACGATTCCGCTGACGTTCGAAGTGATCTACGGCCACGCGTGGAAGGCTGTGCCGCGCACGACCGCCGAGGGGCATGGGATCGTGCGCATCGAAGATATCGGAAAGGGGCGTCCGAAGAATCGTTGAAGCGGTAAAGAGGGGTTTTGTTATGTCCGAAATTAGCGGCGCAAAGCGGGGTCGAATTGACGCGAAAAACGGCCGGGAAGCTTGTGGCGCTTGGCTCGCGGGCCGATAGCCGCTTGCTTGTGGATGCCATTGAACCCGCCTATAATGCGTCAGCTTGTCGTCCCGGGGTCCCCGCAATACGGGCCGGCGAGCCCGATGCAGGCATGCATCGCATGCCATTCGCGTGAGGCGGCGATGGAAGCAGCGAGGGTTTTGGCGGAGACGACGAACGGTGAGCCGGTCCTCGAAGACTGGCTCATGAAACGCAACTGTTCGGTGTCGCCGCGCCAGTTCGTGCTGTTTTACGCGTCGCTCGCGGGCTTCTCGCTGGTGATCGCGGCATTGCTGATGTGGCGGGGGGCCTGGCTCGTCATGCCCTTCACAGGAATTGAATTGCTGGCGGTAGGCGTCGCGTTTGCGGTCTACGCCCGTCATGCGGTCGATTACGAGCGCATCAGGCTGTTTCCGCACCGGCTCGTGATCGAGCGGATGGATGCGGAGCGGTTCACGCAGATCGAATTCAACCCGCGCTGGGTGCGGGTCGAGCCGGGTGCGACGCCACGCGATCCGATTCGACTGGTATCGCGCGGGCAGACCGTCGTAATTGGGCAGCATCTCGCGCAGCACAAGCGTGCGCAGTTCGCCGACGAACTGCGCGTGTCGCTCAGGCGCTGCGGCTGACGAGGCGCGGGCATCGGCCGGAACGGGCCGACGGCTTGCGACGGGGGAGGGTTTGAATGGAAATTTTGGGTAAGGATGCTATGAAAACAATCAAGCGAGCCCTCACGGGCGTGCTGGCATGCAGCGGATTGCTCTTTGCCGGCGCTGCTCTGGCGGTCGGTGATAGCCCGGGCGGCCCCCGCGTCAACGAGATCAACTTTCAGCCGCCGGTCACGAAGATCGCCGAGGAGCTCTACGATCTCCACACGATGATGCTGATCCTGTGTACGGTGATCTTCGTCGGCGTGTTCGGCGTGATGTTCTATTCGATCTTCGCGCACCGCAAATCCAAGGGCCATAAGGCCGCCAATTTCCATGAAAGCACGACCGTCGAAATCATCTGGACGATCGTGCCGTTCATCATCGTCGTGCTGATGGCGCTGCCGGCCACGAAGGCCGTCGTCGCGATGAAGGACACGACCAACGCCGATCTCACGATCAAGGTCACCGGCTACCAGTGGAAGTGGGGCTACGACTACGTGAAGGGCCCGGGCGAGGGCATCAGCTTCCTGTCGACGCTCAGCACCCCGCGTGACGAAGTGATGGGCAAGAAGCCGATCACCGAGACGTACCTGCAGGAAGTCGACAATCCGCTCGTCGTGCCGGTCAACAAGAAGATCCGCATCATCACGACCGCGAACGACGTCGTTCACTCGTGGTACGTGCCCGCGTTCGGCGTGAAGCAGGATGCGATCCCCGGCTTCGTGCGCGATACGTGGTTCAAGGCCGACAAGGTCGGCACGTTCCGCGGCTTCTGTACCGAACTGTGCGGCAAGGAACACGCGTTCATGCCGGTCGTGGTCGTTGTGCTGTCGGACGACGACTACGCGAAGTGGGTGACCGCGCAGAAGGCCAAGCTGGCCAGCGCTTCGGTCGATCCGAACAAGGTTTACACGATGGCCGAACTCGTCGCGCACGGCGAGGAAGTCTACAAGGCGAACTGCGCGGCCTGCCACCAGGTGAACGGCAAGGGCCTCGGCGCCTTCCCGGCGATGGACGGCAGCCAGATCGTGAATGGCCCGATCGCCGGTCACGTCGAGCGCGTGCTGCACGGCAAGGGCGCAATGCCGTCGTGGGCATCGCTGTCGGACCTCGACATCGCGTCGGTCATCACGTACGAGCGCAATTCGTGGGGCAACCACAAGAACGACCTGCTGCAGCCGAAGCAAGTGGCTGACGCGCGCAACGGCAAGATGCCGGAAGACGCGGCAGGCGCGGCGGCTCCGGCCGAAGCGGCCTCGGCACCGGCGCAAGCCGCGTCGGGCGCGGAACCGGCGGCAGCATCGGCTGCGCTGTCGACGATCTACTTCGAGACCGGCAAGAGCGTGCTGCCGGCCGACGCGAAAGCGGCGATCGCCGCAGCGGCCGACTATGCGAAGGCACATCCGGACGCGAAGCTCGCGCTGTCGGGTTTCACCGACAAGTCGGGCTCGGCCGACGCGAACGCTGAACTCGCCAAGCATCGTGCACAGGCCGTGCGCGACGCGCTGAAGGCAGCAGGCGTGGCGGAAGACCACATTATTCTCAAAAAGCCGGAAACGATCACGGGCGGGGCTGACGCCAAGGAAGCCCGGCGGGTCGAGATCGGGCCGGCGGCTTGACGTGTCGCTGAGTTAGTCGACGTATTCGCATTAGGAGATTCTCATGTCTAGCATCGGGCACGACGTAGCCGCGGACCACGCGCACGACGACCACGCGCACGAAGCCCCGCACGGCTGGCGTCGCTGGCTGTTCGCCACCAACCACAAGGACATCGGTACGCTGTACCTGCTGTTCTCGTTCATCATGTTCCTGTCGGGCGGCGTGATGGCACTCGGCATCCGTGCCGAGCTGTTCGAGCCGGGCCTGCAGATCATGCGTCCGGAGTTCTTCAACGAACTCACGACGATGCACGGCCTGATCATGGTGTTCGGCGCGATCATGCCGGCGTTCGTCGGCTTCGCGAACTGGATGATTCCGCTGCAGATCGGCGCGTCCGACATGGCGTTCGCGCGGATGAACAACTTCAGCTTCTGGCTGCTGCCGGTCGCGGCCGTGCTGCTGGTCGGTTCGTTCTTCGCGCCGGGCGGCGCGACGGCCGCCGGCTGGACGCTGTACGCACCGCTGTCGACGCAGATGGGCCCGGGCATGGACTTCGCGATCTTCGCGGTCCACATCATGGGCGCTTCGTCGATCATGGGCGGGATCAACATCGTCGTGACGATCCTGAACATGCGCGCACCGGGCATGACGCTGATGAAGATGCCGATGTTCGCATGGACCTGGCTGATCACCGCGTACCTGCTGATCGCCGTGATGCCGGTTCTGGCAGGCGCGATCACGATGGTGCTGTTCGACCGCCACTTCGGCACGTCGTTCTTCAACGCGGCAGGCGGCGGCGACCCGGTGATGTATCAGCACATCTTCTGGTTCTTCGGCCACCCCGAGGTGTACATCATGATTCTGCCGGCGTTCGGGATCGTGTCGCAGGTGATCCCGGCGTTCGCACGCAAGACGCTGTTCGGCTATAGCTCGATGGTGTACGCGACGGCTTCGATCGCGATCCTGTCGTTCATGGTCTGGGCGCACCACATGTTCGCAACGGGCATGCCGGTCACCGGTCAGCTGTTCTTCATGTACGCGACGATGCTGATCGCGGTGCCGACGGGCGTGAAGGTGTTCAACTGGCTCGCGACGATGTGGCGCGGCTCGATGACGTTCGAAACCCCGATGCTGTTCGCGATCGGCTTCCTGTTCGTGTTCACGTTCGGCGGTCTGACGGGCCTGATGCTGGCGATGGCGCCGCTCGACATCCAGTACCACGGCACCTACTTCGTGGTGGCGCACTTCCACTACGTGCTCGTGGCCGGGTCGCTGTTCGCGCTGTTCTCGGGCTGGTACTACTGGGCGCCGAAGTGGACGGGCTGGATGTACAACGAGACGCGCGGCAAGATCCACTTCTGGTCGTCGATGATCTTCTTCAACCTGACGTTCTTCCCGATGCACTTCGTCGGTCTCGCGGGCATGCCGCGCCGCTATGCGGACTACCCGGCGCAGTTCACGGACTTCAACCAGGTGGCGACGATCGGTGCATTCGGCTTCGGCCTCGCGCAGGTGTACTTCCTGTTCGCGGTCGCGCTGCCGGCCTACCGTGGCGGCGGCGAGCTGGAAAAGGCGTCGGACAAGCCGTGGGATGGCGCGACGGGCCTCGAGTGGACGGTGCCGAGCCCGGCTCCCTTCCACACGTTCGAGCAACCGCCGCACGTCGAATAAGTTTCACCCAGCGTTCCGCCGTTGCCTGCCGCGCAGGCAGGCGCGGCGGGCGCGGAACCGAAGTTTCAGATGAACCGGAATCCACAAGAAAGACGAACGCCCGAGCAGATTCGCGCGGGCAACAAGCGGCTCGGCCTCATCCTGCTCGTCATCGCCGCCGTTTTTTTTGTGGGTGTCGTGATCAAGCAGTGGTGGCTGTCCACTCACTGATGCAGCAACTGACGCAGTAGCGAGGAAGTAGTCGTATGTCGAAGCCGGAAGAGGGCGCCGTCGATCGCGCGTTCAATCGTTCGATGCTGATGAAGCTCTTCGTCGTGGCCGGGCTGATGTTCGGCTTCGGCTTCGCGCTGATTCCGATGTATCGCGCGATTTGCCAGATCACCGGCATCAACAACCTGGTGCAGCGCGATGTCAGTGAACGCGAGGCGAAGAACACGCAGGTCGACTACAGCCGCACGGTGTCGGTCGAGTTCGATGCGAATGCGCGCGGCCCGCTCGGGTTCAAGCCGGAGCACAACAGCCTCGACGTGCATCCGGGCGAACTCACGACGATCGTGTACGACGTGACCAACGGGCAGGGCCGGCCGATGGTGGCGCAGGCGATTCCGAGCTACGCGCCGAAGCAGGCAACGGAATTCTTCAAGAAGATCGAGTGTTTTTGCTTCACGCAACAGACGCTGGCCGCGAACGAGTCGCGCAAGATGCCGGTGGTGTTCGTGATCGATCCGAAGCTGCCGAAGGACGTGAAGACGATCACGCTGTCGTACACGTTCTTCGAGCTGAACACGCCGGCCGCGCCGGCGCCGGCACCGCGCAAGACGGCGGCGCAGGGCGCGGCGAAGCCGGACGCATGACGATGGAGACGGGGCGGTGACAGAGACCAAGCGGAGCGGGTCGTTCGGCCAGGCGTTGCGAGCGGTGTTGTGGTCGTTCTTCGGGGTGCGCAAGCGGCGCGACCTGGAGGCCGATGCGACGCAGCTCAATCCGCTGCACGTGCTGATCGTCGCGTTGATCGCGGCCGGTGTGTTCATCGGCGTGCTGATCCTGATCGTGCGCGCGGTCGTGGGCTGAGGCCCGCAGCACGCGGCCACGAAAGAATGCAGTGCGTGGCGCCCGGGCGCCGCGTGCGGGAAAGAGCGGCGGCGGCACGCGCCGTGCAAGAAATAAAGCCGGAGCGGTTTCCGGTACACAAATTGGACTGAAGTGGAGAATCAAGCATGAGCGGTCAAAACCAGACCCCGTACTATTTCGTGCCGCATCCGTCGCAGCATCCGATCAGCGCGGCCATCGGCCTGCTGGTCATGCTCGCGTCGGTGGCGCTGTGGATCAACGGTCACGACTGGGCTCCGTACACGGCGCTGCTTGGCCTGCTGTGGTTGCTCTTCACGCTGTATCACTGGTTCGGTGACGCGATCGCCGAGTCGGAAGGCGGTCATTACGGCAAGAACGTCGACAAGTCGTACCGCTGGAGCATGAGCTGGTTCATCTTCTCCGAAGTCATGTTCTTCGGCGCATTCTTCGGCGCGCTGTTCTATGCGCGTGAAATCGCGCTGCACCAGCTCGGCAGCCTCGACTACAAGCTGATCTGGCCGGACTTCTCCGCCGTGTGGCCGAACGAAGGCCCCGCTGCTCTCGCCGGTCACTTCAAGACGATGGGCCCGTGGCCGATCCCGACGCTGAACACCGCATTCCTGCTGGCGTCGGGCGCGACGTTGACGGTGTCGCACCACGCGCTGCGCGACGATCACCGCAACAAGGCGATCGCCTGGCTGGCCGCGACGCTCGTGCTCGGTGTCTGCTTCCTGTTCATGCAGGGCTTCGAGTACTACCACGCGTACAACGAACTGAACCTGACGCTGAACTCGGGCGTGTACGGCTCGACGTTCTTCCTGCTGACGGGCTTCCACGGCTTCCACGTGTTCCTTGGCGGCACGATGCTCGCGGTGGTGCTGGTGCGGATGATCCGCGGCCACTTCAAGCCGGATCACCACTTCGCATTCGAAGGCGCCGCGTGGTACTGGCACTTCGTCGACGTCGTCTGGCTCGGCCTGTACGTCGTCGTCTACTGGCTGTAAATGCAGGAACGGCCCGCGCAGCGATGCGCGGGCCGTTTTCATTGGCGGGGACGGGGCAGCGGCTGGTTGCCTGCGCTCAACGCCAACCCGGCGCCGCCGCGACTCCGTCAGGCGGCGCTTTTGCTTGGTGGTGCCGTTGTGCGGCGAAATGTCACAGCGGTCGCGGCGGTCACGGCGACCGCCGGCACGAACGAATGCATCAACGCCCGATCGGCAGGCCGGTCGAATGGATCCAGCCCATCCAGTTCGCGAACAGGATGAACAGGAACAGCGAGATCGACAGCCCGACGCGGGTGGCAAGCGACCACACCATGCGTTTCGTATGGCCGCGGTCTTGCATCATGAAGTAGAGCGCCGAGCCCATGCTGGCGACGATGAGGACGAAGGCGATGGGAACGAGGATGTGCATGACGCGAACCGGACGACGGCAATTCGAAAGGAAGAGGATAATTATCGCACTTCGCTTTCGCGAATGCGTCTCGCGGGTGGCCCGATGAAGATCCGCTGGCTGCCTGCGCTGCTGATTCTCGTCGTCGTCGCGGTCACGATTCGCCTCGGGTTCTGGCAGCGCGACCGCGCGCACCAGAAGGAAGCGCTGCAGGCGAGCATCGTGCGCTACGAGCACGCGGCGCCCGTCGACGTCGGCGCGCAGCCGATTCCGCTCGCGTCGATCGAGTTCCACCGCGTGCGGGCACGGGGCCGCTTCCTGCCGGAGCTGGCGGTGTTTCTCGACAATCGGCCGTATAACGACCAGCCGGGTTTTTACGTCGTGATGCCGTTTAAACTCTCGGGCGGCGGTGTCGTGCTGGTGAACCGCGGCTGGCTGCCGCGCAACATCGCCGATCGCACGGCGATCGAGCCGTTTTCGACGCCGGACGGCGACATCGAGATCGAAGGCATCGCGCGCGCCGATGCGTCGCGCGCGTTCGAGCTTGGCGAAGGCGGCTCGGCCGCGCACCAGAAGATCCGGCAGAACCTGGGCGTCGCCGCGTATGCGAAGGAAACGGGGCTGCCGCTGCAGCCGTTCGTGATCCAGCAGACGAGCGACGACGGCGACAAGCTCGTGCGCGACTGGCCGGCGGCGACGACCGGCGTCGAGCGCAATTACGGTTACATGTTTCAGTGGTGGGCCATGGCGGCGGCCGCGCTCGGTTTCGGCCTGTACGCCGCGCGGCGTGCGGCGAAGAAGTCGGCCGGCGCGTGAGCGCCATGCCAGGACGCGGCGCAAGCGCCGCGGGTTCGTTTCGAGAGGTCTGATTTGTCCATGCAATCTTCCCGTCAGGGTCCGGCCGCAGCGCCGATCTCGCCCGCGGCCCGCAAGCGCGGCCGCTGGATGCTCGTGCTGCTGGGTCTCGTGTGCGCAGCGCCGATCATCGCGTCGTACTTCACCTATTACGTGATCAAGCCGAAGGGCGGTTCGACCAACTACGGCACGCTGATCGAGCCGCAGCGGCCGATCCCGGCCGACCTGCAGGTGACCGACGAAACCGGCAAGACGGTGCCGCTGTCGTCGCTGCGCGGCGTGTGGCTGTTCGTGATGACCGACCGCAGCGCGTGCGACGACGCCTGCGCGCAAAAACTCTACTTCATGCGCCAGATCCGCGTCACGCAGGCGGGCGAGCGGCACCGGATCACGATGGTATGGCTGCGCAGCGATGCGGGCGCGGTACCGCAGAAGGTGCTGGAGGCCTACCCGGACACGCGCCGGCTGGTCGCCGATCCGGCCGCGGTCGCCGCGTGGCTGCCGGCAGAAGCCGGCACCAAGGACAGCGATCACATCTACATGGTCGATCCGAACGGCAACCTGATGATGCGTTTCCCGAAGAACCCGAACCCCAGCAAGATCAAGACGGACGTCACGAAGCTGCTGAAGTGGTCGAGCATCGGCTAAGGCGAGACGACGAGGCAACCATTCGATGTCGTATCTACTGCAACTCGGCCTGATCGGCCTCTGCATCGCGCTGCTGCCGCTGTCGTACGTGTGGGTGAAGGCCGACGACGACAAGTTCCGCAAGCTGGTGTGGATCACCACGTTCCTGACCCTCGACCTGGTGATGTTCGGCGGCTTCACGCGGCTGACCGATTCGGGCCTCGGCTGCCCGGACTGGCCCGGCTGCTACGGCACGTCGTCGCCGTTCATCGCGCACGCCGCGATCACGGCCGCGCACCAGGCGATGCCGACCGGCCCCGTCAGCATGACGAAGGCGTGGATCGAGATGATCCACCGCTATTTCGCGATGGCGATCGGCGTGCTGATCATCGCGCAGGTCGTGATTGCGTGGTCCGCGCGGCTGCGCCGCCGCCCGCTGCACGTGTCGCCGTGGTGGCCGACGAGCCTCTTGCTGCTGATCGTCGTGCAGGGCGTGTTCGGCGCGTGGACGGTCACGATGAAGCTGCAGCCGGTGATCGTTACGACTCACTTGCTGCTCGGCCTCACGCTGCTCGGCACGCTCGGCTGGCTCGCGGCGCGGCAGACGCCGCTGCCGTCGCATGACCCGGAGGCCGGCCGCTACCGCGCGGCCGCGCTCGCGGCGCTGGTGCTGCTGGTCGTGCAGATCGCGCTCGGCGGCTGGGTGAGCACCAACTACGCGGTGCTCGCGTGTACCGACTTCCCCACCTGCAACGGCCAGTGGATTCCGCCGATGAACTTCGAGCAGGGCTTCCATCTTTGGCGCGCGCTCGGTATGACGAAGGATGGCGATGCAATCACGCAGGACGCGCTGGTCGCGATCCACTGGACCCACCGCACGTTCGCGTTCGTCGTCGTCGCATACCTGGTCGCGTTCGCGCTGAAGATGCGCCGCTTCGAGTCGCTGCGCCGGCCCGCGAACGGCGTGCTGCTGGTGGTCCTGCTGCAGTTCCTGACGGGCCTGACCAACATCGTGCTGCAGTGGCCGCTGCCGGTCGCCGTCGCGCACAACGGCGGCGCCGCGATCCTGCTGCTGCTCGTCGTCATGTTAAACTTTCGCATCCTTTCAAGCCGCCCCGGCCGTGTCGTGCAGCCCGCGCGCGACGCCGCCCCGGCGTGACCGTCCCCATGCAAAGCACCCTTTCCCAATCGCCCGGTAGCCGGTTCTCGCAGTACATGGCGCTGACGAAGCCGCGTGTCACGCAGCTCGCGGTGTTCTGTGCGGTGATCGGCATGTTTCTCGCGACGCCGGGCATGGTGCCGTGGCATGTGCTGATCGGCGGCACCGTCGGCATCTGGCTGCTGGCCGGCGCGGCGTTTGCGATCAACTGCCTCGTCGAACAGAAAATCGACGCGATGATGCGGCGCACCGCGTGGCGTCCGTCCGCGCGCGGCGAGATCACGACCCCGCAGATCCTGCTGTTCTCGGCCGTGCTCGGCAGCGTCGGCGCATGGACGCTCTATACGTTCACGAATCCGCTGACGATGTGGCTGACGATCGCAACGTTCGTCGGCTACGCGGTGATCTACACGCTGCTGCTCAAGCCGATGACGCCGCAGAACATCGTGATCGGCGGCGCATCGGGCGCGATGCCGCCGGCGCTCGGCTGGGCCGCGGTCACCGGCGCGGTGCCCGGCGATGCATGGATCCTCGTGCTGATCATCTTCGTGTGGACGCCGCCGCATTTCTGGGTGCTCGCGCTGTATCGCCGCAAGGATTACGAAAACGCGGGCCTGCCGATGCTGCCCGTCACGCACGGCGAGAAATTCACGCGGCTGCACATCCTGCTGTACACGGTGATCCTGTTCGCGGTCACGCTGATGCCGTTCATCTCCGGGATGAGCGGGGCCGTCTACCTGACGAGCGCGGTGCTGCTCGGCGCGGTGTTCCTCGCGTATGCATGGAAGATCCACCGCGACTATTCGGACGAACTCGCCCGCAAGGCTTTCCGTTACTCGATCGTCTACCTGTCGCTGCTGTTCGCCGCACTGCTCGTCGATCACTATGCACGCCCGCTGCTCGGCGTGTAACCGCACGGTTTGAACGCAATGCTCCATTCATGGTTCGGGCGCCGCGCGCGCCAAGGCTGGATGCTCGCGTGCGCATTCGCGGCAGCCACGCTGCTCGCCGGCTGCGACAACGCGCCGAAATTCCAGAATCTCGACATCACCGGCAACACGCAGTTCGGCAGCGATTTCTCGCTGCCCGACACGACGGGCAAGGTGCGCACGCTCGCCGACTTCAAGGGCCGTGCGGTCGTGATGTTCTTCGGCTATACGCACTGTCCGGATGTTTGCCCGACGACGATGGCCGAACTGTCCGAGGCACTGAAGCAGCTCGGGCCCGATGCCGCGAAACGCGTGCAGGTGCTGTTCGTCACCGTCGATCCGGAGCGCGACACGCCCGCGCTGCTCGGCCAGTACGTGCCCGCGTTCGATCCGTCGTTCATCGGCCTGCGGCCGGCCGACGAAGCGGCGCTCAAGAAGGTCACGAAGGATTTCCGCGTGTACTACGCGAAGGTGCCCGGCAAGACGCCCGGCAGCTACACGATGGATCACACCGCCGCGAGCTACGTGTTCGACCGCGACGGCAAGCTGCGCCTGTTCGTGCGTGATGGCCAGGGCCCCGGCCCGTGGGTCCACGACCTGAAGCTGCTGGTCGACTGAGCGGCGCGCGCCGCATGTTCGCCCGGGCGTTCGCCCGGCGAAACGCGTGACGGCCGCGACGCGCCGTCACGCATTCTTCCCGTTTCCCCTCGATCTGCATTCGCCGCCTCGCGAGGCGGCGTGCGTGCGCGTATTCGCGCGCCGGCGCGCGTTACGGCAGTGCCGGCACGTTGAAGCCCTGCGCGGCACGCGTGATCCGGAATTCCGTCACGCGGTACGTCGCGAGCCCTTCGGTCACGAACGGATCGGTTTCCAGAATCGCGTCCAGTTCGTCGCGATCGATGCGGGCTGCGAGGATCACGCCGCCTTCGCGCGGCACCTTCGGCCCCGCCGCGATGAAGATGCCGCGCTCGAACAGCGGCTGCAGATACGCACGGTGGCGTTCGAGCGCATCGTCGATGCGCTCGAGCGACGCGTTGTAGTGGATGTCGATGACGTACATGGATGGCCCTGGAATGTCGCCGGCGCGTCGTGTGCCGGTCAGCCGGTCTTTTTAGCACAGCGGCCGTCGCGTGTCGTGCCGGCCGTCGCGCGTGTATTCAAGTTGTAAGTCTCGCTGCCGTAAATACGGGGGCAACCGTTTGCGCGCGACCGGCCGTTCGCGCGTATGCGGGAATCGACTTCGACAACGAGGCACGCAGATGAGCAGAATGAGTTTGAATCGCAAGCTGTGGCTCGCGCTTGCGCTGGTATGGATCGGCCTGCTCGGCGTCGGCGCATGGAGCGCATACGAGACGCGCGCGACGATGCTCGCCGAACGCAAGGCCGGCATCGCCAATCTGGTCGACTCGGCGGCCGGCATTGTCAACGCATATCACGCGCTCGCGCAGAGCGGCACGCTGCCCGAGGCCGACGCGAAGCGCGACGCGCTCGCGAGCCTGGCCGCGATGCGCTACGGCGAGTCGGGCTATGTGTTCGTGATGGATTCGAAACCCGTCGTGCTGATGCACCCGACGCTGCCGAAGCTGGTCGGCACGCAGGTCGGCGACTATCTCGACCCGGACGGCAAGCCGCTGTTCGTCACGATCCTGAACGCGGCGAAGGCGACCGGCAGCGGCTTCGCCGAGTATCGCGGGCGGTTGCCGCACAGCGAGACCGCGGTGCCGAAGATCAGCTACGTCACGCGCTTCGCGCCGTGGGACTGGAACATCTCGAGCGGCGTGTTCCTCAAGGACATCGATACCGTCTATTACCGGACGCTGTTCGGCCACCTCGCGGTCGTGTTCGTGATCGGTTTCGTGATCAGCGCGGCGATGCTCGTGATCATTCGCAACGTTCGCGGCAGCCTCGGCGGCGAGCCGGACGAAGCGGCCGCGCTGGCAACGCGCATCGCGCAGGGCGACCTCACGCGGCCGGTGCCGGTGCGTGCGGGCGACGACACGAGCATGATGGCGGCGATGCGCGACATGCAGGCGCGCCTGCAGGCGACGATCGGCGGAATCCGCCAGTCGGCCGAGTCGATTGCGTCGGCGAGCCGCGAGATCGCGTCCGGCAACGACGACTTGTCGCAGCGCACCGAGGAGCAGGCCGCATCGCTCGAGGAAACGGCCGCGAGCATGGAGCAGCTGACCGCGACGGTGAAGCAGAACGCCGACAACGCGCGGCAGGCGAGCGGGCTCGCGAACAACGCATCGGAGATCGCGCGGGCGGGCAACGACGTCGTCAGTCGCGTGATCGGCACGATGGGCGAGATCGACGACAGCTCGCGCAAGATCGCCGACATCATCGGCGTGATCGAGGGCATCGCGTTCCAGACCAACATCCTCGCGCTGAACGCGGCGGTCGAGGCCGCGCGGGCCGGCGAGCAGGGGCGCGGCTTCGCGGTGGTCGCGGGCGAGGTGCGATCGCTCGCGCAGCGCAGCGCGACGGCGGCGAAGGAGATCCGCGAGCTGATCGTCGATTCGGTCGAGCGCGTGCGCAACGGTTCGACGCTGGTCGGCCAGGCCGGCACGACGATGGGCGAGATCCTGCAGGCGGTCGCGCGCGTGACCGACATCATGGGCGAGATCGCGGCGGCGTCCGAAGAGCAGGCGAGCGGCATCACGCAGGTCGGGCGCGCGGTCACGCAGATGGATCAGGTCACGCAGCAGAACGCGGCGCTCGTCGAGGAGGCCACCGCGGCCGCGGCGTCGCTGCAGGAGCAGGCCGGGCGGCTGCGCGACGCGATCGGCGCGTTCCGGGTCGCCGACGCCGGTGCCCGCGTACACTGAACGCAACTAACGGCCGAGCCGCGCATCGTCTGCCGGCACTGCCGCGGTGCATACCCATATGAGCGGGATGTATTTCACTTCCGGCCGATCCTGTGACACCATTTGCCCCTTCCTGCGAGTTCGGGGATACCCGTATCGCGCCCCATTTTTAGTTAGCAAGCAAGCGAGAAACAGATGAAGCGTCGCAGTCTCCTGAAGGTATTTTCCGTGCTGGCCACCGGTGCCGCGCTGACGCTGTCGGCGGGCGCGCACGCCGAGGACAAGGTCATCAAGGTCGGCACGGTCGCCGGCCCGGATGCGGAAGTGTGGCAGCTCGTGCAGAAGGTCGCGAAGGAGAAGGAAGGCCTGAACGTGAAGGTCATCGAGTTCAACGACTACGTGCAGCCGAACGCGGCGCTCGATGCGGGCGACCTCGACGCGAACAGCTTCCAGCACCAGCCGTACCTCGACAGCCAGGTGAAGCAGCGCGGCTACAAGATCGTCAGCGCGGGCCTGACCTATATCTCGCCGATCGGCGTGTACTCGAAGAAGTTCAAGGCGCTGAAGGACCTGCCGCAAGGCGCGAAGCTCGCGGTACCGAACGATCCGTCGAACGAGAACCGCGCGCTGCTGCTGCTGCAGACGCAAGGCGTGATCAAGCTGAAGGCCGGCGCCGGCACGGGCGGCAACAACGCGACGGTGCTCGACATCGCCGAGAACCCGAAGAAGCTGAAGATCTCCGAGCTCGACGCCGCGCAACTGCCGCGCGTGCTGTCGGATGTCGACGCCGCCGTGATCAACACGAACTACGCGCTCGCCGCGAACCTGCAGCCGACCAAGGACGCGATCGCGCTCGAATCGCTGACGAGCCCGTATGCGAACCTGATCGCCGTGCGCGCGAAGGACAAGGATCAGCCGTGGGTGAAGAAGCTGGTGAAGGCGTACCAGTCGGCGGAAGTACGGGAATTCATCAAGAAGCAGTTCAAGGGCTCGATGGTCGCGTCGTTCTGAACGTTGCACACCGGTCGGACCGCTGAAACGAAAGGGCCTGCATCGCGCAGGCCCTTTTTCGTTGGCGCCGCCGGCAGACCATGGCGCGGCGCCCGGCGTTCAGCGCCGGCTCACATCTCGCCGCGCCGCGAGCAGATCGCCATGATCTGCTGGATCGCGTAGTTGTCGCGCACGCCCGGCAACGACTGCACGACGCACTCGTGAAAGCGCCGCTCGCGCGGCAGCAGCATCGCGTTGTTGCGGTACAGCGCGTCGCACGAGCGCTGGATCAGTTGCGCGGCCGCGCCGTTGCGGCTCTCGCGCAGCGCGCCCAGCATGCAGTCGTCGTATTGCGCGCTGCCGTCGGTCAGCGCGAATGCCGCGCCTGGCAGCACCAGCGCGACGGCCGCGCACGCGATCGCGTGGAGTCCCCGTTTCATGCACCCTCCGATGGTGTGGATTGGGTCGGCGGACAGCATAACGTAAAGCTGTGAATGCGGCTGACGCGTTGCGCCGGGACCGGCGCGGAGCGCCGCCGGCCGGGCTTCACGAGCGTTTCGCAGCGGAGCGGCGGCCGCGTGTGCCGGCCGGCCGCCCGAAAGCGCGGAGTCAGGCGGTGGTCTGCGGAAATGGTATCCTCGTGCGTTCGCCGCCGCGCGCCTTCCCGGGGCCCGCGCGGGGCCGCTGCCGCCGTATCGCGCGCGCATCGGCACCTGCATGACGGCGGCGGGAATCCATCATCCAGAACCGACACAAATACGGGGGAGACTCACCCATGAAGCGTTTCAAGACTTTCGCAATCCGTTCGATCACGGCCGGCGTCGCCGCATTCGCGCTGGCAGGCGCCGCGCACGCCCAGACGGTCAAGGTGCTGTCGATCGTCGACCATCCGGCGCTCGATGCGATCCGCGACGGCGTGCGTGCCGAACTGAAGGCGGAAGGCTACGGCGACGACAAGCTCAAGTGGGAATACCAGAGCGCGCAGGGCAACACGGGCACGGCCGCGCAGATCGCGCGCAAGTTCGTCGGCGACCAGCCCGACGTGATCGTCGCGATCGCGACGCCGGCCGCGCAGGCGGTGGTCGCGTCGACGAAGAGCGTGCCGGTCGTGTATTCGGGCGTGACCGATCCGGTGGCCGCGCAGCTCGTGAAGGGCTGGGGCGCGTCGGGCACCAACGTGACGGGCGTCTCCGACAAGCTGCCGCTCGACCGTCAGGTCGCGCTGATCAAGCGCGTCGTGCCGAAGGCGAAGACGGTCGGCATGGTCTACAACCCGGGCGAGGCAAACTCGGTCGTGGTCGTGAAGGAGCTCAAGGAGATCCTCGCGAAGCAGGGGATGACGCTGAAGGAAGCGGCCGCGCCGCGCACCGTCGACATCGGCCCGGCCGCGAAGAGCCTGATCGGCAAGGTCGACGTGATCTACACGAACACCGACAACAACGTCGTGTCCGCGTACGAAGCGCTCGTGAAGGTCGCGAACGAAGCGAAGATCCCGCTCGTCGCCGGCGACACCGACAGCGTGAAGCGCGGCGGCATCGCGGCGCTCGGCATCAACTACGGCGACCTCGGCCGGCAGACCGGCAAGGTCGTCGCGCGCATCCTGAAGGGCGAGAAGCCGGGCGCGATCGCGTCGGAGACGAGCAGCAACCTCGAGTTGTTCGCGAACACGGGCGCGGCCGCGAAGCAGGGCGTGACGCTGTCGCCGGATCTGCTCAAGGAAGCGAAGACGGTCATCAAGTAAGCCGCGGCCCGACCGCCGCGCTTGCAGGCCCGATCCGGGCCTGAACGAAACCGCCGGGCGGGCGGCTCCCACCCGGGGCCGCCCGTCCGCTTCGCCCGGCCGTACACGTCCGGCCGGGAAGCAACAGGATTTCCCCATCATGTCTCTGTTCTCGTTTCTGGGCGCGCTGGAGATCGGCCTGATCTTCAGTCTCGTCGCCCTCGGGGTGCTGATTTCATTCCGCATCCTCAACTTCCCCGACCTGACCGTCGACGGCAGCTTTCCGCTCGGCGGCGCCGTCGCCGCGACGCTGATTTCCGCTGGCCACGACCCGTTCACGTCGACGGTGATCGCGATCGTCGCGGGCGCGCTGGCCGGCTTCGTCACCGGCTGGCTCAACGTGCGCCTGAAGATCATGGACCTGCTCGCCAGCATCCTGATGATGATCGCGCTCTACTCGGTGAACCTGCGGATCATGGGCCGGCCGAACGTGCCGCTCATCACCGAGCCGACGATCTTTACCGTGCTGCAGCCCGACTGGATGCCCGACTACGTGCTGCGCCCGGCGCTGCTCGCGATCGTCGTCGTGGTCGCGAAGCTCGGCCTCGACTGGTTCTTCTCGTCGCAGCTCGGCCTCGCGATGCGCGCGACCGGCGCGAACCCGCGGATGGCGCGCGCGCAGGGCATCGCGACGGGCCGCGCGACGCTCGCCGGGATGGCGCTGTCGAACGCGCTCGTCGCGCTCGCCGGTGCGCTGTTCGCGCAGACGCAGGGCGGCGCCGACATCTCGATGGGGATCGGCACGATCGTGATCGGGCTGGCCGCGGTGATCATCGGCGAAACGCTGCTGCCCGCGCGCCGGCTCGTGCTGACGACGCTCGCCGTCGTGCTCGGCGCGATCGTCTACCGCTTCTTCATCGCGCTTGCTCTGAACAGCGAATTCATCGGCCTGAAGGCGCAGGACCTGAACCTCGTGACGGCCGCGCTCGTCACGATCGCGCTGGTGCTGCCGGCGACGCGCAAGAAGCTGTTCGCGCGCAAGAACGGAGGGGCCTGACATGCTGTCCGCACACGACCTGAAACTCACGTTCAACCCCGGCACGCCGATCGAGACGCGCGCGTTGCGCGGGCTGTCGCTCGAGATTCCCGACGGCCAGTTCGTCGCGGTGATCGGCTCGAACGGCGCTGGCAAGTCGACTTTCCTCAACGCGATCAGCGGCGACCAGCGCGTCGATGCGGGACGCATCGCGATCGACGGCACGGACGTGACGCGCCAGCCGGCGTGGGACCGCGCGCACCTCGTCGCGCGCGTGTTCCAGGATCCGATGGCCGGCACCTGCGAGGCGCTGACGATCGAGGAAAACATGGCGCTCGCGATGGCGCGCGGCGCCCGGCGTGGCTTTCGCGCGGCGCTTGACCGGCCGTCGCGCGAGCTGTTCCGCGACAAGCTGCGTCTGCTGAACCTCGGGCTGGAAAACCGGCTGACCGATCGGATCGGGTTGCTGTCAGGCGGTCAGCGGCAGGCGGTGAGCCTGTTGATGGCGTCGCTGCGGCCGTCGCGGATCCTGCTGCTCGACGAGCACACGGCCGCGCTCGACCCGAAGACGGCCGCGTTCGTGCTGGAGCTGACCGCGCGCATCGTCGCCGAGAGCAAGCTGACGACGATGATGGTCACGCACAGCATGCGCCAGGCGCTCGACTACGGCGACCGCACGGTGATGCTGCACCAGGGGCAGGTCGTGCTCGACGTGTCGGGCGACCAGCGCCGCGGGCTCGACGTGCCGGACCTGCTGCAGATGTTCGAGAAGGTGCGGCACGAGCAGCTCGACGACGACGCGTTGCTGCTCGGCTGACGCGCGGCGGGCGGGCCGGCGCGGTGCGGGGTGCCGCATCGTGCCGGTTCGCCCGGCGGTTGGCGTGTCGGCCCGGCGATTCGGACGACACGATCCGGCCCGCCCGCTCCGGTGCGGCGTAACATGAACGATCGCGCTGGATTTCCCGTCGTTTTTCCTCTGACGAAAAACCGGTTTCGCCTCAGTACTGTGCGACGCACGCGCATTGCCATATACTGTATATCCATACAGTTGTGGGTGGCGTCATGCTCGCATCCTCCATTTCTCCCGAATCCCTTCATCCATCCCTTTGGCGCGGCTCGCAGCTCGCGCGCGGCGGTGCGCGCACGATCGATACGGGTTTCGCGCCGCTGTCGGCCGAGCTGCCGGGCGGCGGCTGGCCGGTCGGCGGCCTCGTCGAGTTGCTGGCCGCGCAGCCGGGCTGCGGCGAGATGCGGCTGCTCGCGCCCGCGCTCGCGCGCACCGTCAGTGCGCGGCGTCCGCTCGCGCTCGTCGCGCCGCCTCAGTCGCCGCATGCGACGGCGCTCGCCGGTCTCGGCGTGCCGGCCGACGCACTGCTGTGGCTGCGCGCCGGCAGCCGCACGGATGCCTTGTGGGCCGCCGAGCAGGCGCTCAGGACGGGCTGCTGCGGTGCGCTGCTGCTCTGGCAGGACGCGCGGCCCGATGCGCTGCGGCGCCTGCATCTCGCGGCCGCGCGCACCGGCGACACGCTGTTCGTGATGCTGCGCCCGCTGTCGGCCGCGCGGCAGCCGTCGCCGGCCGTGCTGCGCGTCGCGCTGCATCCGGTGCCGGGCGGCGTGTCGCTCGACATCGTCAAGCGCCGCGGGCCCGCGCGCAGCGAGCCGCTTGCGCTCGATTTGCCGTCGCCCATCGTGGAGAGCCGCTATGCGCGTCTTGCTCGGCATCCATCTGCCGCGCCTGCCGCTCGACGTGTGCGTCCCGCCGCCGTCTGACGGCGCGGCGGACGACGCAGACGACGCAGGCTGTGCGGTGCTCGAGCAAGGTGTCGTGCTGATTGCCGATGCGCCCGCGCGCCGGCAGGGCGTGCGCGCGGGCATGAAGCGCGGCGGCGTGCTGACGCTCGCGCCCGACACACGGCTCGTCGAGCGCGATCCCGCCCGCGAGGCCGATGCGCTGCGCGCGGTCGCGCTCGCATTGCTGCGCTTCTCGCCGTGCGTCGCACTCGACGACGAAGCGACGCTGATCGTCGACGTCGGCCCGAGCCTGCGCCTGTTCGGCGGCCTGCCGTCGCTGTGCCGCCAGGTGCGCGCGACGCTCGCGGCGCTCGGCTATGCGGCGCGCCTGTCCGCCGCGCCGACCGGGCGCGGCGCGTGGCTGCTCGCGCGCATGTCGGCGCGTGCGCGCATCCGGCGCCGCGTGGCCGGGCCGGCTTCGCTCGTCCGTACGCTCGATCGTCTGCCGTGCGCGCTGCTGCCCGACGCGCGCGCGTATGCGGGCTGGTTCGACGGCCTCGGCTGCCGCACGCTCGCCGATCTGCGCGGCCTGCCGCGCGCGGGGCTGCAGCGCCGCTGCGGTCCGGCGCTGCTCGCCGCGCTCGATCGCGCGTACGGCGATGCGGTCGAGCCGCTTGCGTGGATGGCGGTGCCGCCCGTGTTCGACGTGCGGCTCGAATTGCCGGAGCGCGTCGAATACGCGGAAGCCGTGCTGTTCGCCGCGCGGCGGCTCGTCGTGCAGCTCTGCGGGTGGCTGGCCGCGCGGCAGCTGTCGCTGGCCGCGATGACGTTCGATCTCGAGCACGAGCGCGGCCGTCAGGCCGTGCCGCCGACACCGCTCGAACTCGCGTTCGCCGCGCCCGTGCGCGACGAGACGCACTTCATGCGGCTGCTCGGCGAGCGGCTCGCGCGCGTCGAATTGCCGGCCGCGGTGATCGCGGTGCGGCTGAAGGCCACGCGCGTCGAATCGGTCGCGCCGCCGGCCGACGATCTTTTTCCCGAGCCGGGCGGCACGCGCGAGACGCGTGCGCGGCTGTTCGAACTGCTGGTCGCGCGGCTCGGCGCGGAGAACGTGCTGCGCGCGGCACCCGTCGCCGATCACCGTCCGGAGGCCGCGAACCGCTGGCTGCCGCTCGATGCGCAAGCGGGCAAGCCGGCCGGCGGGCCGCCCGCCGTGCCGCCGCGTCCCGCGTGGCTGCTGGCCGAGCCGCAGCCGCTCCTGATGCGCGAGAACCGGCCGGTGTTCCATACGCCGCTCAGGATGATGTCGTCGGCCGAGCGGATCGAAGCCGGGTGGTTCGACGGGCAACTGGCCGCACGCGATTACTACGTCGCGCAAGACGAGGTCGGTGCGTGCTACTGGGTGTTCCTGGAGCGCTCGGGAAGCCAGGCCGAGCCGCGCTGGTTCCTGCACGGCTTGTTCGGGTGAGTCGAAATGAGTGCGGAATTCAGCTGGCTGCCCGATTACGCGGAGTTGTTCTGCCGATCGAACTTTTCGTTCCTGCATGGCGCGTCGCATGCGGACGAACTGGTCGAGCGCGCGGCCGAACTCGGCTATCGCGGGATCGCGATCACCGACGAATGCTCGCTGGCCGGCGCGCCGCGCATGCATGTCGCGGCGCAGGCGCAAGGGCTCCCGCTCGTCATCGGTTCGTATTTCGAAGTCACGCCGGATGAAGTCGCACCGGGTCACGATCCGGGCCCCGGCGCGTTCGGCCTCGTGCTGCTCGCGCAGAACCGCGAGGGTTACGGCAATCTTGCCGAGCTGATCTCGTGGCGGCGGATGGCCGCGCCGAAGGGCACCTATACGTTGACGTCGCGGATGCTGTCGGCCCCGCCCGCGGCGTTTGCGCACCTGCGCGGCATGCCCGACTGCTTCGCGATCCTCGTGCCCGCGTATCCGGTGCGCGCGGACGTGCTCGATGCGCAGGTCGCATGGTTTCGCGCGACCTTCGGCGAACGCGCGCGGCTCGGACTCGTGCAGCTGCAGCGCGCGCTCGATGGCGCGCAGCGCGAAGAGATTCGCGCGGCCGGCGAGCGGCGCGGCGTGCGTATCGTCGCACTCGGCGACGTGACGATGCACCGGCGCTCGTGCAAGGCATTGCAGGACGTGATGACGGCGATCCGGGTCGGGATGCCGGTTGCCGAATGCGGGTATGCGCTGGCGCCGAATGCGGAGCAGCACCTGCGTTTGCGGCAGCGGATCGGACAGTTGTACGCGCCGGACGAGATCGCGGAGACCTGCGCGATTCTCGACGCGTGCGATTTCGACCTCGGCTCGCTGCGCTACGAGTATCCCGACGAGATCGTGCCGCAGGGGCTGACGCCGACGCGCTATCTGGAACAGGAAACCTTCGCGGGGGCGGCGGGGCGTTATCCGCGAGGCATTCCGGAGAAGGTCGAGAAGCAGATCCGCCATGAACTCGACCTGATCGCGAGGCTGAGCTACGAACCGTTCTTTCTGACCGTCTACGACATCGTCAAATACGCGCGCAGCCAGAACATCCTGTGCCAGGGCCGCGGCTCGGCCGCGAACTCGGTCGTCTGCTACTGCCTCGGCATCACCGAGGTCGATCCCGACCAGAGCACGATGCTGTTCGAGCGCTTCATCAGCGAGGAGCGCGGCGAGCCGCCGGACATCGACGTCGACTTCGAGCATCAGCGCCGGGAAGAGGTCATTCAGCATATCTACGAAAAATACGGCAAGGATCGCGCGGCACTCGCGGCGGCGGTCTCGACGTATCGTCCGCGCGGCGTGCTGCGCGAAACCGGCAAGGCGCTCGGCGTCGATCCGATGCTGGTCGACCGCGTCGCGAAGGGGCATCGCTGGTTCGACGGCAGCCGCGACCTGCTGCAGCAATTCGCGACGACCGGGCTCGATCCGGCCACGCCGATCATTCGCGCATGGGCCGAACTCGCGGGGCGCTTGCTCAACTTTCCGCGCCACCTGTCGCAGCATTCGGGCGGCTTCGTGATCAGCCGCGGCAAGCTCACGCGGCTCGTGCCGGTCGAGAACGCGGCGATGGACGGGCGGCGCGTGATCCAGTGGGACAAGGACGATCTCGAGGCGCTCGGGCTGATGAAGGTCGACGTGCTCGCGCTCGGCATGCTGTCGGCGCTGCATCGCGCCTTCGACATGCGCACCGCGTGGCGCGGGCCGCAGGAGGACGGCCAGCCATTCACGCTGAAGCATATTCCGCAGGATGACGAACCAACCTACGACATGATCTGCCGGGCGGATACGGTCGGCGTATTCCAGATCGAATCGCGTGCGCAGATGTCGATGCTGCCGCGGCTGAGGCCGCGCAACTATTACGATCTCGTCGTCCAGGTGTCGATCGTGCGGCCCGGGCCGATCCAGGGCGGCGCCGTGCATCCGTATCTGAAGCGGCGCAGGATCGTGGCCGGCGAGGAGGAGGGTGAGGTCACGTATCCGAGCGAGGCGCTCAAGGAAGTGCTCGTTCGCACGCTCGGCGTGCCGATCTTCCAGGAGCAGGTGATGCAGATCGCGATCGTCGCGGCGGGCTTCACGCCAGGCGAGGCCGACGAACTGCGCCGCGCGATGGCCGCGTGGAAGCGCAAGGGCAACCTCGAGAAGTATCACGACAAGATCATCGACGGCATGCTCGAACGCGGCTACACGCGCGAATTCGCCGAGCAGATCTTCGAGCAGATCAAGGGCTTCGGCGAATACGGCTTTCCCGAGAGCCACGCGGCCAGCTTCGCGAAACTCGCGTACGCGAGCAGCTGGCTCAAATGCCACGAGCCCGCGATCTTCGTCGCGTCGCTGCTGAACAGCCAGCCGATGGGCTTCTACGCACCCGCGCAGCTCGTGCAGGATGCGAAGCGCCACGGCGTGAAGGTCTTTCCGGCCGACGTCACGCGAAGCGGCTGGGAAGCGTCGCTCGAAGCGCTGCCCGGCCAGCCGCCGCCGCACGGCCAGCCCGCGGTGCGGCTCGGCCTGTCGCTCGTGCGCGGCCTCGGCGAGGCTGCCGCGCGGCGCATCGAGGCCGCGCGCGCGGCCGGCCCGTTCGAGAACGTCGACGCGCTCGCGCGCCGCGCGCAGCTCGAACGGCGCGATCTCGAAGCGCTCGCCGCCGCGAACGCGCTCGCGACGCTCGCCGGCCATCGCCGCGATGCACTGTGGCAGGCCGTCGCCGCGGCACCTGAGCGCGACCTGCTCGCCGCCGCGCCGATCGACGAAACGGAGCTGCCCGTGCTCGGCGCGCCGTCGGAAGCCGACGACATCCTCGCCGACTATCACACCACCGGCCTCACGCTGAACCGCCACCCGGTCGCGCTGCTGCGACCCGCGTTGCGCGCGCAGCGGCTGTCGTCCGCGGCCGAGTTGCGCGACCGTCCCGACGGCCGGCTCGCGCGTGCATGCGGGCTCGTGATCGCGCGGCAGATGCCGGGCACCGCGAAGGGCGTGATGTTCATGACGCTCGAGGACGAGACGGGCTGCGTGAACGTGATCGTGCGGCCCGAGCTGCTCGCGCGGCAGCGCCGCGAAACGCTCGATTCGCGACTGCTCGCGGCGTCGGGCGTGTGGCAGGTCGTCAGCGACGTGAGGCACCTCGTCGCGCAGCATTTCGAGGATCTGACGCCGCTGCTCGGCGGCCTGCGCACGTCGAGCCGCGAGTTCCACTGACGCTGTGCGCCGGCATGCCGCCCGCGCGCCGCCGCCGGATGCATACCAGTCGGCCGAACTGGTTCTATTCCGGTATCGTTTTCGGCTTCCCAAGCCTGGCAAATCCGGCCCGGGAACTGTCCCTTTGCATACCAATCCGGGTAAATCCCTATCCCGCATCGCATTGTAAACAAAGGCTTTCCGGCAACTAAAACGCTTGCCGGGCAAGGCTCCCGGCGATTTTCGCGCCGCTAATACCAGTTCGTTGACTGGTATTATGGTGGTTATATAATGCGTTCACTTTCGACGGTCCGAGATCGTCGTCCGACACCCGGAGGCACATGGAAACCGGCTGGTCCGAACTGGCGCCCGATCCCCTCGACGACACGCCGCTGTATCTGCAGCTCGCCCGCAACCTGGCGAGCGCGATTCACGCCGGCGCGTGGCGGGCCGGCGAGGCGCTGCCGTCGGAGCGGCTGCTGTCGGGGTCGGTCGGCGTGTCGCGGATCACGGCCCGTCGTGCGCTCGCGCTGCTGGTCGAGCAAGGGCTGATCAAGCGGGCGCGCGGGGCGGGCAGCTTCATCACGCCGCGCGTTGCCGATCCGCTGTCGCGTCTCGTCGGCTTCACCGCGAAGATGCGGCAGCGCGGTTTCGTGCCCGATTCGGTGTGGCTGTCGCGCACGCTGCGCACCGCGAGCCGCGACGAGATCACGCGTCTCGGCCTCGCGCCCGGCGCGACGGTCGCGCGGCTCGAGCGGCTGCGCCGCGCGGACGGCATCGTGATGGCCGTCGAGCATTCGACGTTGCCGGCCGCGGTGGTGCCCGATCCGCAGGCGCTCGGCGCGTCGCTGTACGAATACCTCGACGCACGCGGGATGACCGTCGTGCGCGCGCTGCAGCACTTTCGCGCGGCGAACGCGACGCACGAGATCGCGAAGTGGATGTCGGTGAAGCCGGGCTCGGCCCTGCTCGTGATCACGCGCATCGGCTACGGTGTCGACCAGCGCGCGATCGAAGTGTCCGAAACGTATTGCCGCGACGACTATTACGACTTCGTCGCCGAACTGAAACGCTGACGCGCGAGACTGCCCGTGCGCCACGCGCGGCGGGGCGCAACGAAGCACAACGGATTTGCAAATCGCGACGCGGATGTCCGCGTCACCAGATCATCAAGAGAAACGTCATGCTGACTGGAAACATCCTCACCTCCGACGGCTGGATTCTCGGCTCGCTCGACAGCGAGAACGGCCGCATCACCACGCTCGACGGCACGCCCACCGATCCCGCGAAGAACGACGCGCCGTACATCCTGCCCGGCTTCATCGACCTGCACGTGCACGGCGGCGGCGGCGCCGACGTGATGGAAGGCGGCGACGCGATCGAGACGATCGCGCGCACGCACGCGCAGTTCGGCACGACGAGCTTGCTCGCGACGACGATGACCGCGCCGCGCGACGAACTGATGCAGGTCGTCGCGAATCTCGGCACCGTCGCGCGCACGCGCACGCCGGGCGGCGCGCGCGTGCTCGGCGTGCACCTCGAAGGACCGTACATCAACCCCGGCAAGCTCGGCGCGCAGCCGGACGCGGCCGTATCGGCCGTGCTCGACGAAGTGCTGAAGTACCTGTCGATCGCGCCGATCCGGGTCGTCACGCTCGCGCCGGAAATCGCCGGTCACATCGAGATCATCGGCGAGATGGCCGCGCGCGGCGTGCGCGTGCAGCTCGGCCACTCGCTCGCGACCTACGACGACGCCGTCGCCGCGCTCAAGCACGGCGCATGCGGCTTCACGCACCTGTTCAACGCGATGTCGCCGCTGCATCACCGCAACCCGGGCCTCGTCGGCGCCGCACTCGCGCATGCCGAATACGCGGAAATCATCCCCGACCTGCTGCACGTGCATCCGGGCGCGATTCGTGCGGCGTTGCGCGCGATCCCGCGCCTGTATGTCGTGACCGACAGCACGTCCGCCACCGGCATGCCCGACGGCGAATACCGGCTTGGCAGCCAGCACGTGACCAAGTGCCTCGGCGGCGTGCGGCTCGCCGACGGCACGCTCGCCGGCAGCACGCTGACGATGGACCAGGCGCTGCGCAACCTCGTGTCGCTCGGCCTGCCGATCGCCGACGTGTCGAACCGGATGTCGCGCTATGCGGCCGACTACCTCGGCGTCACCGATCGCGGCCGCCTCGAGCGAGGCGCATGGGCCGACCTCGCCGTGTTCGATCGCGACCTGAACCTCACCGCGACCTACGTCGAAGGAGAATCGATTGTCGAATATGCTTAAGGAAGCGCGCGAATCCGCCCAGGTCGTCGCCGCGCAACTCGCCGACACCACGCGCGTCGAAGCGCTCGCCGGCCAACTCCTCGATCACCCGCCGGCCGTCGCGCTGACGGTCGCGCGCGGCAGCTCGGATCACGCCGCCAGCTATTTCGCGAGCCTGACGATGAGCCGCCTCGGCGTGCCCGTCGCGTCGCTGCCGATGTCGGTCGCGACGCTGCAGCAGGCGCCGCTGAAGGTGCAGGACCAGCTCGCGCTGGCATTCTCCCAGTCGGGCAAGAGCCCCGACCTCGTCAACACGATGACCGCGCTGCGCGAAGCCGGCGCGCGCACCGTCGCCGCCGTCAACGTGCTGCCGTCGCCGCTCGCCGACGCGTGCGAGCACCAGCTGCCGCTGCTGGCCGGCCCCGAACTGTCGGTCGCCGCGACCAAGAGCTACATCGCGATGCTGTCGCTGTCCGCGCAGATCGTCGCGTACTGGCAGCGCGACGCCGCGCTGATCACGGCACTGCGCGGCCTGCCCGACGTGCTCGCGCAGGCGGGCCGGCTCGACTGGTCGCCGGCCGTCGCCGCGCTCGCGGGCATCGAGCGGATGATCGTGATCGGCCGCGGCCTCGGTCTTGCGATCGCGCAGGAAGCCGCGCTGAAACTGAAGGAAACCTCCGGCATCCAGGCCGAGGCGTTCTCGAGCGCCGAAGTCCGTCACGGCCCGATGGAGCTGATCGACCGCGACTATCCGCTGCTCGTGTTCGCGCCGCCGGGCCCGGAGCAGGCCGGGCTGCTGCAGCTCGCGCAGGACATGCGCACACGCGGCGCGGCCGTGCTGCTCGCGGCGCCCGGCGGCACGCCCGGCGCGACCTTGCCGCTCGCGCAGTCCGCCCATTCGGCGCTCGACCCGATCGCCGCCATTCTTTCGTTCTACGTGATGGCGGCGGATCTCGCCGTCGCGCGCGGCCGCAATCCCGACACGCCGCGCCACCTGAACAAAGTCACCGAAACGCACTGATAGCCGAGACAGCCGATGAGACGCGCCGAGGAGTCCCAGTTGAAGAGTTCCACCCATGATCAGATCGTCCTGCTTGCCCCGCTGACCGGGCCGATCGTCGCGCTGACCGACGTGCCCGATCCGGTGTTCTCCGGCGGGATGTTCGGCGACGGCATCGGCATCGATCCGCTCGCGGGCCGGCTCGTCGCGCCGTGCGCCGGCATCGTGTCGCATCTCGCGCGCACCGGCCATGCGGTGACGATCACGACGCCGCAAGGCGCGGAAGTGCTGCTGCACATCGGCATCGACACCGTCGAGCTGAACGGGCAGGGCTTCACCGCGCGCGTCGAAGCCGGCGCGCGTGTGGCGGCGGGCGATCTGCTGATCGAGTTCGACCAGGACGCGGTCGCGCGCAGCGCGCATTCGCTGGTCTCGGTGATCGCGATCGCGAACTCCGACGCGTTCGACGTCGTCGAGCGCGCGAGCGGTTTCGCGACGGCCGGCGAGACGCCGCTGCTGACGTTGCGCGGCAAGGGCGAAGCCGCCGCGCAGGCGGCGCAGGCCGGCGCGGCGGCGATGAACGAAGTGCGCCGCGCGGTCGTGCTGACGCAGCCCGGCGGCCTGCATGCGCGCCCGGCTGCGCGGGCGCGCGAAGCCGCGCGCGGGCTCGACGCACATGTCGACGTGCTTTTCGACGGCCGCAAGGCGCCGATCGCAAGCGTGGTCGGCCTGCTCGGTCTCGGCGCCGGCGAAGGCGCGACGATCGAACTGGTCGGCCGCGGTGCGCACGCGCGGGAAGCCGTCGAAGCGGTCGAGCGTGAGTTGTTGCGCGAAGCGCACGGCGAGGTCGAGGAACGGCCGGCGCGGCTCAAGTCGCCCGCACCGCAGCCGATCGTGCGCAACACCGGCGCAACACTCGATCCGAACACGCTCGCGGGCGTGTGCGCGGCGCCCGGCATCGCGGTCGGCACGCTGGTGCGTCTCGACGATGCGGACATCGTGCCGCCCGAACAGGCGACCGGCACGCCCGCGTCGGAAAGCCGCCGGCTCGACCAGGCGCTGACGGCGGTCGATGCCGAACTCGACGAAACGGTGCGCAACGCATCGGCGCGCGGCGCGGTCGGCGAGGCGGGAATCTTCGCGGTGCATCGCGTGCTGCTCGAGGACCCGACGCTGGTCGACGCGGCGCGCGACCAGATCAGCCTCGGCAAGAGCGCGGGCTTCGCGTGGCGCGCGACGATCCGCGCGCAGATCGACACGCTGTCGAAGCTCGACGACGCGCTGCTCGCCGAGCGCGCGGCGGACCTCCGCGACATCGAGAAGCGCGTGCTGCGCGCGCTCGGCCACACGAGCGGCGCGACGCGCACGCTGCCCGACGAGGCCGTGCTCGCCGCCGAGGAATTCACGCCGTCGGACCTGTCGTCGCTCGATCGCCAGCGCGTGACCGCGCTCGTGATGGCGCGCGGCGGCGCGACGTCGCATGCGGCGATCATCGCGCGCCAGCTCGGCATTCCGGCGCTCGTCGCGGTAGGCGACGCGCTGTACGCGATTCCGGACGGCACGCAGGTCGTCGTCGATGCGAGCGCGGGCCGTCTCGAACACGCACCGACCGCGCTCGACGTCGAACGCGCACGCCACGAACGCCAGCGCCTGGACGGCGTGCGCGAAGCGAACAGGCAACAGGCCGGCGCTGCCGCCGCGACCATCGACGGCCGCGCCATCGAGGTCGCCGCGAACATCGCGACGCTCGACGACGCGAACACCGCGGTCGACAACGGCGCGGACGCGGTCGGTCTGTTGCGCACCGAGCTGATGTTCATCCATCGCCAGGCCGCGCCGAGCGTCGTCGAGCACCAGCAGAGCTACCAGTCGATCGTCGACGCGCTGCAGGGCCGCACCGCGATCATCCGCACGCTCGACGTCGGCGCCGACAAGGAAGTCGACTACCTGACGCTGCCGCCCGAACCGAACCCGGCGCTCGGCCTGCGCGGCATTCGCCTCGCGCAGGTGCGCCCCGATCTGCTCGACGATCAGCTGCAGGGCCTGCTCGCGGTGAAGCCGTTCGGCGCGGTGCGGATCCTGCTGCCGATGGTGACGGATGCGGGCGAGCTCGTGCGGCTGCGCAAGCGTATCGACGAATTCGCGCGTGCGCAGGGCCGTACCGAGCCGATCGAGGTCGGCGTGATGATCGAGGTGCCGTCGGCGGCACTGCTCGCCGACCAGCTCGCGCAGCACGCGGATTTCCTGTCGATCGGCACCAACGACCTGACGCAGTACACGCTCGCGATGGACCGCTGCCAGGCCGATCTGGCCGCGCAGTCCGACGGCCTGCATCCGGCCGTGCTGCGCCTGATCGACATCGCGGTGCGCGGCGCGGCGAAGCACGGCAAGTGGGTCGGCGTGTGCGGCGCGCTCGGCGGCGATCCGCTCGCGGTGCCGATCCTCGTCGGCCTCGGCGTGACCGAACTGTCGGTCGACCCGGTGTCGGTGCCGGGCATCAAGGCGCGCGTGCGCCGTCTCGATTACCAGCTGTGTCGCCAGCGTGCGCAGGATCTGCTCGCACTCGACTCGGCACAGGCGGTAAGGGCAGCAAGCCGCGAGGTCTGGCCGCTCGACTGAACGTCGACGGCGGGCGCGCGAGCGTTTCACCACGCAAGCAATTAGGTCAACGACGATTAATGACGAGACATGGATTGGAGGACTGAATGGACGGGAATCCGTTTCTGAAGATACAGGGCCTGGGTCGAGCGCTGATGCTGCCGATCGCGGTGTTGCCGGTCGCCGGCATCCTGCTGCGGCTCGGACAGCCGGACGTGTTCAACATCAAGATGATCGCCGACGCCGGCGGCGCGATCTTCGACAACCTGCCGCTGCTGTTCGCGATCGGCGTGGCGGTCGGTTTCGCGAAGGACAACAACGGCGTGGCGGCGCTCGCGGGCGCGATCGGTTACCTGATCGAAACCGCGATCATGAAGGATATCGATCCCAAGCTGAACATGGGCGTGCTGTCCGGGATCATCGCGGGCGTGGTCGCGGGCTTGCTGTACAACCGCTACAAGGACATCAAGCTGCCGGACTACCTCGCGTTCTTCGGCGGCAAGCGGTTCGTGCCGATCATCACGGGGCTGGTGTGCGTGGTGCTCGGCATCGCGTTCGGGTACGTGTGGCAGCCGATCCAGCATGCGATCGACGCGGCAGGCCAGTGGCTGACGACGGCGGGCGCGATCGGTGCGTTCGTGTTCGGCTTCCTGAACCGCCTGTTGCTCGTCACGGGCCTGCACCACATCATCAACTCGCTCGCGTGGTTCGTGTTCGGCAACTTCACGCCGCCGGCCGGCGGCGAGCTCGTGCACGGCGACCTGCACCGCTTCTTCGCGGGCGATCCGACCGCGGGCACCTTCATGGCCGGCTTCTTCCCGATCATGATGTTCGGCCTGCCGGCCGCGTGTCTCGCGATGCTGCATGAAGCGCCGAAGGAGCGCCGCGCGATGGTCGGCGGCCTGCTGTTCTCGATGGCGCTTACGTCGTTCCTGACCGGGGTGACCGAGCCGATCGAGTTCAGCTTCATGTTCCTTGCACCGGTGCTGTACGTGATCCACGCGGTGCTCACGGGGCTGTCGCTCGCGATCTGCCAGATCCTCGGCGTGAAGCTCGGCTTCACGTTCTCGGCCGGCGCGATCGACTACGTGCTGAACTACGGGCTGTCGACGAAGGGCTGGATCGCGGTGCCGCTCGGTATCGCATACGGCGTCGCGTATTACGGACTGTTCCGCTTCTTCATCCGCAAGTTCAACATGGCGACGCCGGGCCGCGAACCGGCCTCGGCCGATGCGGCGGCCGAGTCGTACGCATCGGGCGGCTTCGTCGCGCCGGCAGCCGGCGCCGCCGCGGCAGCACCGCGTGCGCAGCGCTACATCGCCGCGCTCGGCGGTGCAGGCAACCTGACGGTCGTCGACGCATGCACGACGCGCCTGCGCCTGACCGTCGTCGATCCGGAGAAGGTGTCGGAGCCGGAACTGAAGTCGATCGGCGCGCGCGGCGTGCTCAAGCGCGGCGGCAACAGCGTGCAGGTGATCATCGGGCCCGAGGCCGACATCATTGCCGACGAGATGCGCTCGGCGATCGGCAGCGGCGCGACTGGCGCCGCTGAGACGGCCACGGCCGCTGCAGCTCAGCCGGTCACGGGCGCGGCCGCCGGTCCGCTCGATCCCGATCCGCTGCGCTGGCTCGCGGTGTTCGGCGGGGCGACCAACGTCGCTTCGCTCGACGCGATCGCGACCACGCGCCTGCGCGTCGTCGTGCGTGACGCGTCCGCGGTCGATCGCGATCGACTCGGCGCGCTCGACGTGGCATGGGTGTCGCCGGACACGTTCCACATCGTCTGCGGCAACGCGGCGGCACGCTACGCGGAACAGCTCGGCGCGCGCCTGACGTCGACGGGCGGCGGGGCGGCGCCGCAACCGGCCTGATCCGGCACGATGCGATGAGGTGGGCCCGATCCGCGTGGCGGGTTCGGGCCGCCGGTCGGTAAAACGAAAACGGCTTGCGATACGTCGCAAGCCGTTTTGCTTTGGCGGGGCGTGGGCGCGATGCAATCGTCCGCATCGCGCACCGCTTGCGCGGATCAATCGCGCAACCGTTCAACCGCTCAGTTGTTCAACCGCTCAATCGTTCACGGGCTTGTCAGCGTGAAGGTCGGCTTCCGGTAGCCGATGCCGGCCCGGTCGAGCTTCGGCAATTCGCGCTGCGTGAGCAGCGTCGCGAAGCCAGCCCAGTCGCGCTGCAGCGCGGCCAGGTCGACGTGATGCGTGTCGCCGCGCTTGAAGCGCACGCCGGCCGCATACGGCAGCTCCCAGTCGGCCCGGTGCCACGCGCGTTCGGCGAGCGCGAGCAGCCGCGGATAGGCCATGTATTCGAGGAACGTGTCGTTGCGCATCACCTCGCCCCACGCCTGCCCCTGCATACCTTCGATGCGCGGCGCGGGGCCGATGCCCGTCACCTCGAACGCGTTGCCGTCACGATCGCCCATCACTTCGGCGTTCTGCGGCAGGTTCTCGGGCGCGAACGAGAACACCTTGTACTCGTCCGTCGCGTGCGAGCCCCAGTAATAGCCGCGCTCGCGCGGGTTGAGCGTGTACGGGAAGTCGAAGTACAGGTAGTCGGGCAGCGCGAGCACCGTCAGGTAACCCTTGCCGCTCAGGTCGCGTGCGCTGTCCGACGCGCCCCAGAAGATCGTGTCCCACAGCGACACCATCACGTGGCGCGTGCTGAAGTCCTGCGGCCCGTTCGCATGCTTGATGCCGTCCTGCCACGCGGCCATCGTGTCGATCCCGTTCGCGTCGACCGCCGCGCTCACCTGTTTCGCGAAACGCGTCGGCAGCTCGTCGATCGATTTGATCTCGCCGCGCTGGAGCAGCGCCGTGCACGCGGGCGAACGCGCCCACGGCTTGTCCTGCGCGGCGACATCGATGCGCCCCTTGTTCGGGTCGGTGCCGTTCAGCGGCTGGAAGCCCCCGCCGAGGAAGATGTTCTTCGCCTCGTCGCCGCCGTAGTGCCAGGTGTGCAGCGGCGCCTGCGCGTCTGCATGCATCGCCGCGATCTCGCGGATCACCTTCGACGCGAAATTGAGCGCACCCGGCACGCACGGGTTCAGGTCGCTGCGCCGATCGTAGAACTGCACCGTCGTCAGGTTCGTCGTGTCCTGCGGATCGAGCAACCGGTACGCGTTCGCTTCCTGCTCGCGGCCGGCCGCGTGCAGCCGCCGGTAGCGCGCCTCCATCGTCACGACGGCCGCGCGCGCATGCGCGGGCATGTCGATCTCGGGGATGATCCTGACGAAGCGGGCAGCCGCGTAGCGCACGAGCGCCACGTAGTCGTCGCGCGTCAGGTAGCCGCCGCCCGAGCGGTTGTCGGGGCCCGAGCCGAGTTGCGGCAGCAGGCAGCGCGTCTCGCTCGGGTCGTGACAGCGGCGCGAGCCGATGTCGGTCAGCTCCGGCAGGCCGGGAATCTCGATGCGCCAGCCTTCGTCGTCGGACAGATGCAGGTGCAGGCGGTTGAGCTTGTATGCGCTCATCTGGTCGATCAGGCGGCGCAGCGTCGCCGGGTGCTTGAAGTTGCGCGCGAGGTCGACGTGCATCCCGCGATGCGTGAAGCGCGGCGCATCCTCGACGAGCATCGCCGGGATCGGGCCGCCGCCGGCGGGCGCGAGCGAGTAGAGCGTCTGCACGCCGTAGTAGAGGCCCGCGCGATCGTAGCCTTCGATCAGCACGCCGCGCGGCCCGATCGCGAGCCGGTAGCCGCCCGGCACCGCAATGTCGGCCGGCAGCCGGCGCGGCGCGACGGCACCGCGGACCGGCACGCGCGCGCCGTCGAGCCCGAGTGTCGTCGCACGTTCGCGCAGCGCCGCGATTTGCCCATCCGGCAGGTCCGGCAGCGCGAACTCGACGCCGCGCAGGTCGAGCGTGCCGGGCAGCGGCTGTTCGCGTTTCACGCTCGGCAGTGCGCGGCTCGCGTCAGGCCGTGCCGCCACGGGCGGCGCGTTGCCGGTCGAATTGTTTTGCGCGTCGGCCGGTAGCGATTCGACATAGCGGAGCTCGTCGTCGGTGTCGTTGTAGCGGAGCACGGCGGGCGGTGCGCCGTCGACGACGACATACGGGCGCGGAATCACGTCGCTGTAGCGCAGCAGCCAGTATTCGGCGACGAACGGCAGTTCGATACGTTCGCCGGGCGCGAGCCGCATCGAGCCCGGCTGCGGCGTCAGCTCGTACAGGTCGCCGGTGAGCCGCCGCAGCGCGAAGCCCGGACGATCGATCCGCAGCAGCCGGCGGATGCTGTGCAGGTACAGCTTCCAGCCGCCGTCGGCGATCGTCTGGTGGCCGCGGTTCTGCAGGATCAGGCGGCCGGTCGCGCAGGCCGCGCCGTCGGCGCCGAGATCGGCGCACGGCACGCCGGCCGCGGCCGCGTGGTTGTTGTCGACGGCGACGCGCAGCGCGAGGCCGTTCGACAGAAGCGTCGCGAGACTGGCCGCTTGCGCGGCCGGTTGTGCGATGCCGGCAGCCGCGACGGCGGCGGTCGGCGTCGGCTGCGCGCCGATCGCGACAGGCGGCAGCGCCGCGATCAACAGGGCGGCAACGAAGGATGGCAAGGTGTGCTTCATTCGAACTCCTGAGAAAAAAGTGGGCGTGGCGGCGTCGTTGAAGGCGACGTCGCCGCGATCGGGTCTTTCAATGGAGCTGCGGGAGATACCCGCGCACGGGGCGATGCGGCCGCACCGCGCGCATTCGGCACGCGGGGGCGTGCGTTACGGAACGGGAGGCGGGCACCCGTGCCGATCGGATCCGCGGGGTGGCGGATGCGTGCTCATTGGCGGCGCACGGCAATCGCCGCGGCAACGATGCGACCTCGGCGGAGTGGGTTCGACCGGCCGCGCACGATCGCAACGGCGGCCGCTGCCGCATACGCATGGCAACTCGACGCGCGGGCGCGCGCCAGACACGGGATTCGCATGTCTCCCCCACCAGATGGATTCGGCCTGTCGGCGGCCGTGTCCAAAGATCTTATGAAACCTTTGATTGGTATTCAAGTGGTATCAATCTGGCGCTAAATTGGCATCGAGGAATCGCGGGGCCGCCGATGGTACGGACGAAAAAAAACCTCGCGTGACGCGAGGTTCGTTCCGGGCGGGAGGGGCGGTGCGAGCCGCCTTCCCGCGTGCGATCAGCCGCGGCGTGCGCGCACCGGCGCTTCCTGCGGCTTCTGCCGCGCTTCGAGCCACATCGCGTTGACGATGCCGAACGACAGCGCGACGCCGATACCGAGAATCCAGCTGAAATACCACATGATCCGACTCCTTGCGAAACGGTGGGCGAGGGCGCGTGGGCGCCCCGGCCAGGTTCAATACATCGAGTGCTTGTTCTCTTCGAGCGACTGATGCGTGACCTTGCCGCGCATCACGCGGTACACCCAGCTCGTGTAGAGCAGGATGATCGGCAGGAACACGATCACCGCGAACAGCATCACCTGCAGCGTCATGTGGCTCGACGTCGAATCCCACACGGTCAGGCTGCTGCGCGGATCGAGCGACGACGGCATGATGAACGGGAACATCGAGAAGCCAGCGGTCAGGATCACGCCGGTGATCATCAGGCCGGTGCAGAAGAACGCCGTCTTTTCCTGCTTCGAGCCGGCGAGCAGCAGCGCGAGCAGGCCGCCCGCGATCCCGACGACGGGTGCCGCGATCATCCACGGATACTCGCCGTAATTCGCGAGCCACAGGCCCGAGCCGGCGGCGACGTCCTTGAGCAGCGGGTTCGCGACCGTGTCGGTCGGCGCGGCGTGCGTGATGTGGAAGCCGCCGATGGTCGACGCGATCAGCACGCCGGCCAGCACGAACAGCACGACCGCGAGGAGCGCCGACACGCGCAGCGCGATCGACGCGCGGCGTGCGATCACGCCGTCGGTCTTCATCTTGATGAACGCGGCGCCGTGCGCGACGAGCATCGTGAGGCTGACGAGCCCACAGAGCAGCGCGAACGGGTTCAGCAACGCCCAGAAGCCGCCGTAGTAGGTCACGCGCAGGTCGCTGTCGAACTTGAACGGCACGCCCTGCAGCAGGTTGCCGAACGCGACGCCGAACACCAGCGCCGGCACGAAGCCGCCGACGAACAGGCCCCAGTCCCAGCCGGCGCGCCAGCGCGGGTCGGGCCGCTTGCTGCGATAGTCGAAGCCGACCGGCCGGAAGAACAGCGCGAACAGCACGAGCAGCATCGCGAAGTAGAAGCCGGAGAACGACGCGGCATAGACAAGCGGCCAGGCGGCGAACATCGCGCCGCCCGCCGTGATCAGCCACACCTGGTTGCCTTCCCACGTCGCGCCGACCGTGTTGACGATGATGCGGCGTTCCTCGTCGGTCTTGCCGAGGAACGGCAGCAGCGCGGTCGCGCCCATGTCGAAGCCGTCGGTGACGGCGAAGCCGATCAGCAGCACGCCGACGAGCAGCCACCAGATCAGCTTGAGAGTTGCATAGTCCATAGCGATTCCTTGTTCGGTTTCAGGTGCGCGCTCAGGCCGACGCGTGCTCGCCGGCGGCCGCCAGCTCGTGGTGATAGCGGCCGGTATGCAGCGAGGACGGGCCGAGACGCGCGTACTTGAACATCAGCTTGATCTCGATGACGAACAGTGCCGTGTAGAACGCGATGAAACCGGCGAGGCTCAGGTACAGGTCCGTCGACGTCAGGCTGGATGCCGACAGATGCGTCGGCAGGATGCCCGCGATCGTCCACGGCTGGCGGCCGAGCTCGGCGACGACCCAGCCGAATTCCGCGGCGAGCCACGGCAGCGGGATCGCCCACACTGCATAGCGCAGGAACCAGCGGCGGTTGTCCTGCAGCACCTGCCGGCGCGCGCAGAACCAGAACGCGGCGACGAAGGTCGCGAGGAACAGGAAGCCGAGGAACACCATGATCCGGAACGAGAAGAACACGGGCGCGACCGGCGGGATCGTCTTCTTCGCGGCGGCCTTGATCTGCTCCGGCGTCGCATCGACCACGTTCGGCGTGAATTGCTTGAGCATCAGCCCGTAGCCGAGATACTGCTTGTGCTGATCGAACAGCGCGCGGGTCGCGTCGCTCGTGTCGCCTTCCTTGATCTTCTGCAATGCGCCGTACGCGACCATCCCGCTCTGGATGTGTTCCTCGCTGTGCTTTGCGAGCTCGCGCAGGCCGATCACCGGTTCGTCGATCGAGCGCGTCGCGATCAGGCCGAGTGCGTACGGGATCTTGATCGCATAGTCGGTGCGCTCTTCCTTCTGGTTCGGAATGCCGATCAGCGTGAACGATGCCGGCGCCGGCTGGGTTTCCCATTCCGATTCGATCGCGGCGAGCTTCATCTTCTGCACTTCGCCGGTCGTGTAGCCCGATTCGTCGCCGAGCACGATCACGCAGAGCGTCGACGCGAGACCGAAGCCTGCCGCGACCGCGAACGAGCGCAGCGCGAAATCGGTGTCGCGCTTCTTCAGCAGGTACCACGACGAGATGCCGAGCACGAACATCGCGGCCGTCACGTAGCCGGCCGACACGGTGTGCACGAACTTCACCTGGGCGACCGGGTTGAACAGCACGTCGAACAGGTTCGTCAGCTCCATGCGCATCGTCTGGTAGTTGAATTCGGCGCCGACCGGATTGTTCATCCAGCCGTTCGCGACGAGGATCCAGAGCGCGGACAGGTTCGAACCCAGCGCGACGAGGAACGTGACCATCAGGTGCTTGACCTTCGACAGGCGGTTCCAGCCGAAGAAGAACAGGCCGACGAACGTCGATTCGAGGAAGAAAGCCATCAGGCCTTCGACCGCGAGCGGCACGCCGAAGATGTCGCCGACGTAGTGCGAGTAGTACGACCAGTTCGTGCCGAACTGGAATTCGAGCGTGATGCCGGTCGTCACGCCCATCGCGAAGTTGATCCCGAACAACTTGCCCCAGAACTGGGTCATGTCCTTGTAGACCTGTTTGCCGGTCATCACGTAGACGGCTTCCATGATGACGAGCAGCCAGGACAGGCCGAGCGTCAGCGGCACGAACAGGAAGTGGTAGAGCGCCGTGATGCCGAACTGCAGACGCGACAGATCGACGACTTCGCTACTTATCATGGTGGTCTCCCTCGGTAGATGCAGGCGCCGGCACCGAGAGCAGCTTCTCGGCGACGACGGCAGGCGGCAGCGACATGTGCTTGGCCTGCGGATGATTGAAGAATGCGTATTTGAGCGACATCAGGAGGATCAGCTTGACGATCACTACCAGCGTGATGTCGCGCATGAGGGTCGGCCCGCGCGCCCACGCGGCGATGCGTGCGCGCCAGCCGAGCGTGCCGGCGGCCTGCGGGGGAGGCGGCGCAGGCTCTTTATTGATCGAGATCAAGGCGATTATCCTGAATCGATTTACGTGGGTTTTGGGGCGACTCTACGTCGGATTTATGACGGCAGTTAAGCTGTTTTAATCCTTTTAAGCCGACATGCCAATTTTAAAATGCCGGCTTTCCGATGCCGAGTGTTGCGCTGCGGCAGACCGTCGCGAAGCACGTGTCGAAACTTGATGCAGATCAAGGTTATGCGGAAGGGGCCGGAATTTGCCCGATACCCGATCAATAAGGTCGATTAATACGGCGTGATCGAGGCTAAACCATAGACGAAAAAAAACCGCTGCCGGGTGGGCAGCGGTTTTGGGTAAAGCGCTCTAAATCGCGGAGTTACGCGTATTCGGCGAGTGCCGTGCGCATCTTCTTCATGGCGCTCGCTTCGATCTGGCGGATGCGTTCCGCCGATACGCCGAACTCGGCCGCGAGATCGTGCAGCGTCGAGCCGCCCGAGCCGTCGTCGTCGACGTTCAGCCAGCGCGCCTCGATGATCCGGCGGCTGCGCGCGTCGAGTGCCTCGAGCGCTTGCGCGATGCCGTCCGTCTGCAGCATGTCGCGCTGACGCGCGGCGAGCACGGCGGTCGGCTCGTTGTGCGAATCGGCCAGGTAGGCGATCGGTGCGTACGACTCCTCGCCGTCTTCCACTTGGCCCTCGAGCGCGATGTCGCCGCCCGACAGACGCGTCTCCATCTCGGTCACGTCTTCGCGCTTGACGTTGAGCTCTTGCGCGAGGCCGTCGATTTCCTCGGGCGTCATCGCCTGCATGCTCTTCTTGTGGCTGCGCAGGTTGAAGAACAGCTTGCGCTGCGCCTTCGTCGTCGCGACCTTCACCATCCGCCAGTTGCGCAGGATGTACTCATGGATCTCGGCCTTGATCCAGTGGATCGCATACGACACCAAGCGCACGTTTTGCGCCGGGTCGAAACGTTTCACAGCCTTCATCAGGCCGATGTTGCCTTCCTGGATCAGGTCGCCGTGCGGCAGGCCGTAGCCGAGGTAGTTGCGCGCGATCGACACGACGAGCCGCAGGTGCGACAGCACGAGGCGGCGTGCCGAGTCGAGGTTGTTGTCGTCGCGGAATTCGGTCGCGTACTGGCGTTCCTCTTCGGCGGTCAGGAGCGGGATCCGGTTGACGGCCTGGATGTACGCGTCGATGTTGCCGAGCTGGCCCGACAACATCGATTGCGTCGCGAGCGCCAGCGAGCCTGCCGATTCGGCCTTGGCCGGCGTCGGGCTCAGGGTGTTCGGAAGGGTCAGGGCGTGGCTCACTAAAAAACTCCTTTGGAATCAGGGACAAACCCCTGGTCTCGGATGAGATTCCGGGGCCCATCTTAGCACTCCCGTAATCCGAGTGCTAATTCCTTAGAGGGGGTGCGGGCATCCAAGTTCCCGATTCTCTATCGAACTTGTCGAATCGATAGTCTAATTTGCGACCGGACTGGCCGGTAGAAGTTCCGTAAGTTGTTGTTTCTGATAGTAATCAGTAGACGGTTTCGATTTTTGTAGTTTTGGAAGCAAACAATTTCGCTTCGTGATGCCGATCCGAAAAGTCCTTTACCATACCATTCAGTTCGCTCGGGCCCGGCCGCGGCGGCAAGGCCCCATTCAACCCACAAAGTTGGAGTGTCTGATGAACAATAAGAAGAATTGCCGGCCCCGCAGCCGGCTTGCGGTGCATGCGCTGCTGGCGGCATCGCTGCTGGGCGGATCGGGTGCCGCGTTCGCGGATCGATGGGGAATTCAGGCGGGCGGCGGGTTTTCCGATCGCCACGGGATCGACAAGGCCGATCTCGGCGTCGTGTGGGATCCGGGCTGGAACTGGTGGGAAATCGGCGGCTGGCACTTCGCGTTCGTGATGGAAGGCCACGCCGGCTACTGGCACACGGGCGGCAATGTTCATGGCAGCATCGGCGAATTCGGTGCGACGCCGATGTTCCGCTTCATCAAGAGCGCGGGGCAGGTGCGTCCGTTCGTCGAGGCCGGCGCCGGCATCCGCTTCCTGACGTCCCCGACGATCTCCAACAATCTGTCGCTGGCGACGTCGTTCCAGTTCGTGGACGTCGTCGGCGTCGGCGCGCAGTTCGGAGAACGGCAACAGTATCAGCTCGGCTACCGTTTTCAACATGTGTCTAACGCGGGTATCAAAGAGCCGAATCCTGGTATAAATTTCCACCAGTTCTACGTGCAGTACAACTTCTGATCCGCACGCCCGCGCACGGCGGGCGCGTTGCCGAGGAGTCAGGCGATGGCGAAGGTGGTCGATGCGATTCGCGCGCTCGAGCGCGATCGGTTCCGGGCGATGGTCGACGGGGACGGCGAGGCGCTCGAGGCGCAATTGTCGGACAAGGTGTTCTTCGTGCACACCAACGGCAAACGCGAAACCAAGCAGCAGTTCATCGACGCCATCGTCGCCGGCCGCCGTCGCTATCGCCAGATCGAAATCCAGTCGCAGGACCTGCTGCCCGTCGGCGACGCAACCTGCGTCGTCACCGGGCGCGCACTGATCGAGATGGAAACGAACAACGGCGGGCTGGTGTTTCCGATCGCCTATACCGCCGTCCATACCCATGAGCAGGGGCAGTGGCGCCTGCTGGCGTGGCAGGCGACGCGGTGCGCGACCGAGACATGAGCGCGCGTGGCGCTCCTTTTCGTGTCCCGACCGAGGCGGCCTTCTGGGCCGCTTTTCATTGCCCGTGCGGCGCGGATTGCGCGACACACGGGCGGTCACGCACCGCTCGCTGACGTTCGAACCCTGAAACAAAAATCTGCCGGTCAGGCCGCCGCACGGCGGTCGGCGCACTGCCAGGCCGAGCGGTTGATCGCGCTGACGACCGCATCGAGCGCGGCGCTCGCCGCATCGGCGTGCACGCCGACGCCATGCCGCAGCGGCGCATCGCCGACCCGGCAGCCGACCGATACCGCAATTCGCCCGTCCGTCGTACGCGCGTGTTCGCACGAGGCGACGTCGATCGTCGCGCCGGCCGCCGTCGCGAAGGCCGCGGCCGTGCGTTGCACGACGTCTTCGGGTGTCGCGCCGGCCGGCGGCGCGCCCGCGATGTCGCGGTTCTGCCAGCGTGCGGCGTCGCCGTGGCGCGCGGCCGGGCCGTCGGTCTCGAAGAATTCGCGGGCGAACAGCGCGCAGATCGCGTCGCCGGTCACTTCCTCGCCGGACGCGTCGGCGAGCGTCTGCACCGCATGGCTGAACTCGATCTGCACGCGCCGCGTCGGCGTGAAGCCCATCCCGCGTTCGAGCAGGAACGTCGCGCCGCCTTTGCCGGACTGGCTGTTCACGCGAATGACCGCGTCATAGCTGCGACCGAGGTCGGCGGGGTCGATCGGCAGATACGGCACTTCCCACACCGCGTCGGGGCGCTGCTGCGCAAAGCCCTTGCGGATCGCATCCTGGTGCGAGCCCGAGAACGCGGTGAACACGAGGTCGCCCGCGTACGGATGACGCGGATGCACCGGGATCTGGTTGCAGCGCTCGACTACGCGGCGCACCGCGTCGATGTCGGAGAAATCGAGGCCCGGATCGATGCCCTGCGTATAGAGGTTCAGCGCGAGCGTGACGAGGTCGACGTTGCCGGTGCGCTCGCCGTTGCCGAACAGGCAGCCTTCGATGCGGTCGGCGCCCGCGAGCAGCGCGAGTTCCGCAGCCGCGACCGCGGTGCCGCGATCGTTGTGCGGATGCACGGACAGCACGATGCTGTCGCGATACGCGAGGTTGCGGTCCATCCACTCGATCTGGTCGGCGAACACGTTCGGGCTCGCGGCTTCGACGGTCGCCGGCAGGTTGACGATCATCTTGTGATCGCGGGTCGGCCGCCACGCCTGCGCGACCGCGTCGCACACTTCGCGCGCGAACGTCAGCTCGGTCATGCTGAAGGTTTCCGGCGAATACTGGTAGGTCCAGTGCGTGTCGGGGCGGGCCGCCGCGTGTTCCTTGATGAGTCGCGTGCCCTCGACCGCGAGCGCCTTCACGTCGTCCTTCGACATCCCGAACACGATGCGCCGGAACGACGGGCAGATCGCGTTGTACAGGTGCACGATCGCGCGCGGCACGCCTTCGAGCGCATCGAAGGTGCGCGCGATCAGGTCTTCGCGCGACTGCACGAGCACTTCGATCGTCACATCGTCGGGAATGCGCTTGTCGTCGATCAGCTTGCGGACGAAATCGAAGTCGGTTTGCGACGCCGACGGAAAACCGACTTCGATCTCCTTGAAACCGATCGCGACCAGCATGTCGAAGAATTCCAGCTTCTGTTCGATGCTCATCGGCTCGATCAGCGACTGGTTGCCGTCGCGCAGGTCGGTGCTCATCCAGACCGGCGCACGCTCGATGGTGCGGGTCGGCCAGCGGCGGCCATTGATGCGGACGGGCTCGAACGGACGGTACTTGTCTTGCGGGTTGCGCTTCATCTTCTGGACCTCGGGTCTCAAGTCGCGAGCGAAGACGGGCGGCATGGGCGACGGGTGGCGCTGCCTCGCACCGTGGCGCCAGAAACGCGCTGCGGATGCGGATGATCTTCGCGAATCGGCCGACGGATGGACGGACGAATGCTGACGACTTCGGGTTGTAAAAACTGCGAGAAGGGTGCTGCGAGGAACTGCAGGGAGGGACCGTGCGGACAGCACACGGCGCTACGACAGCCTTAGGCTAGTCGTAGCGATAGCGACCGCGCTAGGCGGCCGGAGGTAATTCGGAGGGTGTTCGGAAAGGAACGCATGGCGACAACTCTATGCCAGGATGCGTGCGCGTGTCAAATGGTCGGTTGAAAGGCCGGCGCGACCGCGTACCGGCCCCGGATGCCGGTCACGGTGCGAGCCGGGCGATTCGCACGATCGTCTCGACCTGCCGCGCAAGCGTGTCGGGTACCGGAATTTCGCCGCGCAACACGGCGTCCGTCCACGCGGCCGTGGTTGCCGCGTCGCGCGATTCGGGCAGCGCGACGGGCGGCGCGTCGCTCGACGAGCGCTCGGGCTCGATCAGCGTGTCGCATACGCCGTCGTGCAGCCAGTCGACCTGCACCTGGCGCCGCGTGTCGGCCACCGCTTCGCCTTCGGTGCCGCGCGCGAGCAGCGCGCCGCCGAGTGCGGCGTCCGGGTGATCGCGGAACAGTTGCGCGAGGCTGTCGCGGTACGGCGGATGCGTGTAGTTGACGAGCCGCAACCCGGCCGGCGCGAACGGCTGCAGGATCTTCACGAGCGTGTGCGTCGAGTTGCGCACGCCGAGCACGCCGCGCAGCGACAGCAGACGCGCGATGCGCGGCGCCAGCGCGGCGATGGGCGCGAACGCGACGCGGCGTTCCGCGAGCATGTCCTCGATCGCGTCGTGCGACGTCGACGGCGGGATCGACAGCGCCGAGAAGATCTCCGCGCTCGTCACGCGGCCCGGATCGCGCTCGACACCGTGCACGAGCACCGGCACGCCTTCTCGCGCGAGCAGCAGCGCGAGCAGCGGCACCAGGTTCGGCTGCTTGCGCGCGCCGTTGTAGCTCGGGATCGACACCGGGCGGAACGCGGCATCCTGCACGTGCACGGGTTCGAACGACGCCTGCGCGGCTGCGAGCATCGCGGCCAGTTCGTCGGCGCTTTCACCCTTCAGACGATAGGCGATCAGGATCGCGCCGAGTTCGACGTCCGACACGCGCGAGTCGAGCATCGCGCGATAGAGCTCGAACGTGTCTTCGGCGGACAGCGCGCGTGCGCCGTGCGGGCCGCGGCCGATTTCCTTGATGAAGCGGGCGCAAGGGAACGGCGAGGCAGCGGGGTCGAGGGAAGCGGTCATCGGGGCGTGGGGCGGGCGGCCGGCATCGGGCTGCGCGGTGAGCGGTAAGGAATGCCCCGAGTATCGCACGGGCACGGCTGCGCGCGCCGACGCGGCGCGGCGCGCTAAACTCGGGTTCCCGGTGGTGCCGCGTGCGCTGCGGACGCCGTCGCCGGCCGAATACGATCCAGAGAGACATCCCATGAAGCTCTACAGCTATTTCCGCAGTTCCGCGTCGTACCGCGTGCGGATCGCCCTGAACCTGAAGCAGCTGCCGTACGACACGGTTCCCGTGCACATGCTGCGCGACGGCGGCGAGCAATTGAAGGACGCCTACCGCGCGGTGAATCCGGATGCGGTCGTGCCGACGCTGATCGACGGCGATGCCACGCTGCAGCAGTCGCTCGCGATCATCGAATATCTCGAGGAAACGCATCCCGAACCGGCGCTGTTGCCGAAGCAGCCGGTCGACCGCGCGTATGTGCGGGCGATCGCGCTGCAGGTCGCGTGCGAGATCCATCCGCTGAACAACCTGCGCGTGCTCAAGTACCTGAAGCACACGCTGAAGGTGTCGGAGGAAGCGAAGAACGACTGGTACCGGCACTGGATCGAGGCGGGTTTCGCGTCGCTCGAGACGCGCCTCGCGAACGATCCGCGCACCGGCAAGCTGTGCTTCGGCGACACGCCGACGCTCGCCGATATCTGCATCGTGCCGCAGGTGTTCAACGCGAACCGTTTCTCGATCGACACGACGCGCTTTCCGACGATCCAGCGGATCGCCGATCATGCGTCGACGCTCGACGCGTTCAAGGCCGCCGAGCCCGGCGTGCAGCCCGACGCCGAATGACGTCGCGCGGCTGTCAGCCACCGGCTGACGGCTTCCGGACGCGCATGAAAAAAGGGCGCCCGAAGGCGCCCCGTGCGGTGCGGGCCGGCGACGTTCAGCCGAGCAGCGCGTCCGCGAATTCCACTGCGCTGAACGGTTGCAGGTCCTCGACCTTCTCGCCGACGCCGATGAAGTAGACGGGCACCGGGCGCTGCCGTGCGATCGCGGCGAGAATGCCGCCCTTCGCGGTGCCGTCGAGCTTCGTGACGATCAGGCCCGTGAGGCCGAGCGCATCGTCGAATGCCTTCACCTGCGTGAGCGCGTTCTGGCCCGTGTTCGCGTCGATCACGAGCAGCACCTCGTGCGGCGCGCCATCGTGCGCCTTCGAGATCACGCGCTTCACCTTCTTCAGCTCTTCCATCAGGTGCAGCTGCGTCGGCAGGCGGCCGGCCGTGTCGGCCATCATCACGTCGATCCTGCGCGCGCGCGCGGCGCTGACCGCGTCGAAGATCACCGCGGCCGGGTCGCCGCTTTCCTGCTGGACGACCGTCACGTTGTTGCGCTCGCCCCAGACCGCCAGTTGTTCGCGCGCGGCCGCGCGGAACGTGTCGCCCGCAGCCAGCAGCACCGACTGGTCGAAGCTCTGCAGGTGCTTCGCGAGCTTGCCGATGCTGGTGGTCTTGCCTGCGCCGTTCACGCCCGTGATCATCATCACGAGCGGCTGCGCGCGGCCGAGCATCAGCGATTTCTCGAGCGGCTTCAGCAGTTCGACGAGCAGGTCGTGCAGCGCGCCCTTCACCTGCTGCGGATCGGTCAGCCGGCCCGCGCGCACCTTCTCGCGCAGCGCGCCGAGCAGGTACTCGGTCGCATCGACGCCGGCGTCGGCCATCAGCAGCGCGGCTTCGAGCTCTTCGTACAGGTCCTCGTCGATCTTAGTGTTGACGAACACGCCGGTAATGCTCGAGCCCGTCTTCGCGAGCCCGGACTTCAGGCGCGCGAGCCACGATTTCTTCGCGGAGGCGTCCTGCGTCGGCGGCGGCACGATCTCGACCGCTTCGACGACTTCGTCGCTGCCGTCGTTGGTCGGCGTGACCGTCATCACGACAGCCGGCGCGGCCGGCTGCGGTTGCGCGGGCGCTGGCGGCGCTTCGATCGCCTGACGCGCGTCGGCGGCGGGCGAGTCGGACGGTTCGTCCGGTTGCGGCGCATCGATCGATTGCGATTCCGCGGAGTCGGGCTCCTGCGTTTTCTTGAATCGTTTGAAGAAGCTGAACATGGTCTGACGTCGGGAAGAGGGCGGGGCGCCGCCAGGGCGGAGCGCCGGAGGGGCCGTCATGCGTGCGCACGGCGGCCGAAACCGTGCATTTTATCAGTGCGGCGGCGCACTCGCGTCAGCCGGTGCCGTCGCTGTGGTAACGTGCGCCTGTTTGGCGGTGCGCCTTCCCGCGCACCCGGTCCCTCCGTCGTCGATATTCCGTATGTCCCGTTCCTCTTCCGGCCGCCCGACGGCCCCCCCTGGTCGCGGCAAGCCGCACACGATCCGCATCATCGGCGGTGACTGGAAGCGCACGCCGCTCGCCGTGCTCGATCTCGACGGCCTGCGGCCGACGCCCGATCGCGTGCGCGAGACGCTGTTCAACTGGCTCGGCCAGGATCTCGAAGGCCGGCGCTGCCTCGATCTGTTCGCGGGCACCGGTGCGCTCGGATTCGAGGCCGCGTCGCGCGGCGCGACGAGCGTCGTGATGGTCGAGCGCCACCCGCGCGCGGCGCAGCAACTGCGCGCGATCAAGGACAAGCTCGGCGCACGCTCGGTCGAGGTCGCGGAAGCCGACGCGCTGCGGCTCGCGGCCGGGCTGACCCCGGGCGCGTTCGACGTCGTGTTCCTCGATCCGCCGTTCGGTGAGGCGGCCGTGCTCGAGCGCGCGATCGCGCTGGCGGCGCCGCTCGTCGCGCCGGATGGCGCGCTGTACGTCGAGACGGGCGCGGAGCTCGACCCGGCCGCGCACGAAGCGCTGGCCGGTTGGCAGGTGGTGAAGCACGGCAAGGCGGGTGCGGTTCACTATCATTTGCTGCGGCGCGAAAATGATGAATAATGCGCGTTCCATACGAGGCGGCGCGCCGCAAAGGCGACGCATGCCCATCTCGGCAGCGGCGTGCGCGTCGCACGGCTGCCACCCCGTTTGCGTGATGACAGGAGGAGCGACATGGTAGTCGCCGTGTATCCCGGTACGTTCGATCCGCTGACGCGCGGGCACGAAGACCTCGTGCGGCGTGCGTCGAGCATTTTTGATACGCTGGTGGTCGGTGTTGCCGACAGCCGCGCGAAGAAGCCGTTTTTCTCGCTGGAAGAACGTCTGAAGATTGCGAACGAGGTGCTCGGCCATTATCCGAACGTGAAGGTGATGGGGTTCAAGGGCCTGTTGAAGGACTTCGTCCGCACCAACAATGCGCGCGTGATCGTGCGCGGCCTGCGTGCCGTGTCCGATTTCGAATATGAGTTCCAGATGGCGGGGATGAACCGCTATCTGCTGCCCGACGTCGAGACGATGTTCATGACGCCGTCCGATCAGTATCAGTTCATCTCGGGGACGATCGTGCGCGAAATCGCGCAGTTGGGCGGCGATGTCAGCAAGTTCGTGTTTCCGTCCGTGGAGAAGTGGCTGACCGAGAAAGTCGCCGCGATGGGAGGCCCGGCCGCGTGACGCGGCGCCGGCCGGTTTCATCGCGAAGCCGGCCGCCGGCCTGAAGAAGTGAGATCAGTATGTCTTTGATGATTACCGACGAGTGCATCAATTGCGACGTGTGCGAGCCAGAGTGCCCGAACGGCGCGATTTCGATGGGCCCGGATATCTACGTGATCGACCCCAACAAGTGCACCGAATGCGTCGGCCATTTCGACGAACCGCAGTGCCAGCAGGTGTGTCCGGTCGAATGCATTCCGCGTGATCCGCAGCACGACGAATCGCATGCGCAGTTGATGGCGAAGTATCACGCGTTGACTGCCGCGAAGAGCGACGACGCGCAGTGATCGCGCAGTGACGCGCGCGTTGCGAATTGCTTGGCCGGCGCCGCCTGGCGCCGGTTCCATTTCTCCCTTCGCTTCAGCCGATCAGGTCGCGCAATGCCGCGACGAGCGTGTCGCATTCGGCGTCGGTGCCAACGGTGATGCGCAAATGCTGGTCGATGCGTGGCGCCCGGAAGTGCCGTACGAAAATTTCCCGATCCTTCAGCTTTGCCGCGATCGTGCCCGCATCGTGCGCGGGATGGCGCGCGAACACGAAATTCGCGGCCGACGGCACGACGTCGAAACCGAGTGCCTCCAGCGCGTGCGTGAGCCGCACCCGGCTGTCGATCACGCGTCGGCAGGTCGCACCGAAGTAGTCGGTGTCTTCGTATGCCGCCTGCGCGGCGACCTGCGCGAGCCGGTCGAGCGGATAGGAATTGAAGCTGTCCTTCACACGATTCAGTGCGTCGATCAACGCGGCATCGCCGAACGCGAAGCCGACGCGCATGCCCGCGAGCGAGCGCGCCTTCGACGTCGTGTGCACGACGAGCAGGTTCGGATGGCGGTCGATCAGCGTGATCGCGGATTGTGCGCCGAAATCGACGTACGCCTCGTCGATCAGCACGACCGACGATGGGTTCGCGGCCGCGATCCGTTCGATGTCCGCGAGCGGCAGCGCGCGCCCGGTCGGCGCGTTCGGGTTCGGAAACAGCACGCCGCCCGCATCGTCGAGATAGTCTTCGACACGGATCGAGAAGTCGTCCGCGAGCGGCACGACCGTGATCTCTACACCGTACAGGCGCGCGTAGGTCGGGTAGAAGCTGTACGAGATGTCGGGAAAGCGCAGCGGCCGGTCATGCTTGAGCAGTGCCTGGAACGCATGCGCGAGCACTTCGTCGGAGCCGTTGCCGGCGAAGACCTGCTCGGGCTTGATGCGATGATGGGCCGCGACCGTCTCGCGCAGTGCGCGCGCGAGCGGGTCGGGATAGCGGCGCAGCGTGTCGCCGGTGTCGCCGAGTTCGCGTGCGATCGCCGCGACGACGCGCGGCGAAGGCGGATAGGGATTCTCGTTGGTGTTCAGCTTGACGGGGTGTGCGAGCGCGGGCTGTTCGCCCGGCACGTAAGGCACGAGTTGCTGAACGACGTCGCTCCAGTAACGGCTCACCGCTTGGCTCCTGACGGGCAAAAACGACCAGATTACCGCATGTGGACGCTGCGGTGCGCGATTGCGCACGACGGAGACACCGCCCGGCGCCGCCGGACGGCACGTTGCACCATGCCGGTGCGGTGGAAGTCAGTTGCGATGCAGTTGCATCGTCGCGCGGTCGAGTTCGCCCTTGACGACCATCGGCATCACGGCGAGCGCGCGCTCGATCGATGCGTCGATCACGTCCTGCTCCTCGCGGCGCGGCGGCTTCAGCACGAAGTTCGCGACGTCGGGTTTTGCGCCGGCGCGTGCGCCTTCCGGGATCAGGTCGCGCGGATGGCCGATGCCGATGCGCAGGCGCCAGTACTGCTGCGACGACAGATGCGCGGTGATGTCCTTCAGGCCGTTGTGGCCGCCGCTGCCGCCGCCGAGCTTCAGCTTCACCGTGCCGGGCGGCAGATCGAGTTCGTCGTGTGCGACGAGGATCTGGTCGGGCAGGATCTTGAAGAAACTCGCGAGCGCGACGACCGACTGGCCGGAGCGGTTCATGTAGGTTTGCGGCTGGAGCAGGTGGACTTCCTCGCCGTGCAGGCGCGCTTTCGCGTAGAAGCCGTGGAAGCGGCGCTCGTCGCGCAGCGTCGCGCTGGCTTCGCGGGCGAGCTGGTCGATCAGCCAGAAGCCGGCGTTGTGGCGCGTCGCAGTATATTCCGCCCCGGGGTTGCCGAGGCCGACGATCAGTTTGATCATGACGTTTCGTAGGCGGCAGCGCCCGCCTGGGCGCAGAAAAAGAAAAACCCGCCGGGCAAGCCGCGGCGGGTTGCGTCGACCGTTTCTTGAAACGGATCGAACGGGCGCGTAGGCGGCCGCTTAGGCAGCCGGCGTTTCGCCTTCGCCTGCTGCGTCCGACACGGCGCCAGCCGGGACCGTCGCCGATGCGACAACCGGGTTTTCCGCGTCGATGTGCGCGACCAGCGTCACGCCCTTCGGCAGTGCGATGTCCTTCGCGTGCAGCGACTGACCTGCTTCGATCTTCGACAGATCGACTTCGAGGAATTCCGGCAGAGCCGACGGCAGGCACTCGACTTCGATTTCCGTCGCGACGTGCGAGACGATTGCGCTCGACAGCTTCACTGCCGGGCTGACTTCAGCGTTCAGGAAGTGCAGCGGCACCTTCGTGTGCAGCTTCTTCTTCGCGTCGACGCGCTGGAAGTCCACGTGCAGCACGAGTTGCTTGAACGGGTGGTATTGCACGTCGCGCAGCAGAACCTGTTGCGACTGGCCAGCCACTTCGAGGTCGAGGATCGACGAGTGGAAGGCTTCCTTCTTCAGCGCGTGCCACAGCGCGTTGTGATCGAGTTCGATCTTTTGCGGGGCTGCTTCGCCACCGTAGACGATACCCGTGGTCTTACCGGCGTTGCGCAGGCGGCGGCTCGCACCCGTACCTTGCTCTTGGCGCTCGAAAGCGACGACTTTCATGTGATTCTCCATTAGCTGCCCGCGACCAGGCAGTAAAACGGGGCCGGCGAAATGGCGGCCCCCGATGAAACGGACGGGGTTTCGTCTATCCCGTCCGATTGTGCAAAAAGCGAAGCGTTGCCGCTTCGCTTTCCGCGCATGCTTTGTCGTGTCGTTCCGCGATCAGGATTCCGCAAACAGCGACATCACCGAGTCGCCGCGGCGAATCCGCGAGAACGTTTCGGCCAGCAGGCTCGCGCTCGTCAGCGAGCGGATCTTCGAGCAGCCGAGCGATTCGGCCGACAGCGGGATCGTATCGGTGACGACCAGCTCGTCGAGTGCCGATGCGGCGATACGCTCGGCGGCGCCACCCGACAGAACCGGGTGCGTCGCGTACGCGAACACCTGCTTCGCACCGCGATCCTTCAGCACTTGCGCTGCCTTGCAGAGCGTGCCGGCCGTATCGACCATGTCGTCCATGATCACGCAGGTGCGGCCTTCGACTTCACCGATGATGTTCATCACTTCGGCGACGTTCGCCTTCGGACGACGCTTGTCGATGATTGCGAGATCGCAGTTGAGCTGCTTCGCGAGTGCCCGGGCACGGACCACGCCGCCGACGTCCGGCGACACGACGAGCAGATCCGAGTAGTTCTGCTTGCGCAGGTCGCCCAGCAGGATCGGCGTTGCGTAGATGTTGTCGACCGGGATGTCGAAGAAGCCTTGAATCTGGTCGGCGTGCAGATCCATCGTGATGATCCGCTCGACGCCGGCGATTTCCAGCATGTTCGCGATGACCTTCGCCGAGATCGCGACGCGCGCCGAGCGCGGGCGACGGTCCTGGCGGGCATAGCCGAAGTAGGGGATGGCGGCAGTGATCCGGCCGGCGGACGCACGCTTGAGCGCGTCGACCATGATCATCAGTTCCATCAGGTTGTCGTTCGTCGGCGCGCACGTGGATTGCAGGACGAAGACGTCCTTGCCGCGCACGTTTTCCTGGATCTCGACCTGGATCTCGCCGTCGGAGAAACGGCTGACCATTGCTTTGCCGAGGGGGATTCCAAGGATATTGACGACTTCCTGGGCGAGCGCGGGATTCGCGTTGCCAGTAAAGACCATCAAGCCATCATGGCTGTGGCTGCTCATCGTGCACCTGCTTCAGGCTTAGGCGGGAAATGCGGGAAAATTTTTGGCAGGGGAGGAAGGACTCGAACCCTCGCATGCCGGAATCAAAATCCGGTGCCTTGACCAACTTGGCGACTCCCCTACACTCAACTGATAACTTTACCGGACTTGTAGGCCATCCGATAAAGCAAAACTTCATGACGCGAAAGCGAAGAGCGGATGCTCGTTCAGGCTCTCGGCAACTGCACCGTTCCAACCGGTGGGCAGCTTGGCTTTCGCCGCTTCTGCCTCGTGCCTGCTATGAAACACTGCAAACACGCTTGCTCCGGAGCCGGTCATCCTCGCGGGGGTCACATCATACAACCATTTGACCACCTGCGCAACTTCCGCGTACTTACTTGTCACAACTTGCTGCATGTCGTTCCGGCCGAAACTGTCTGGCCATCCCGCATCGCTGTTTTGCTGTGCAAGAAAGTCCGTAATTGTGACGCGCTTCGTATCTCTTGTCAACAACTCGTCTGAAAAAATTTCAGCGGTGGGGACATGAACGCGTGGCGTCACAACCAAGAACCAGCGAGTCGGCAATTCTACCTCAGCTAATTCTTCTCCGATACCCTCTGCGAACGCATTTTTTCCAAAAACAAAAAACGGGACGTCCGCGCCGAGTTTCACCGCGAGCGACTGCAGTTCCGTGCGCGGCAGATCGAGTTGCCACAGGCGGTTCAGCGCGAGCAGCGTCGTCGCCGCGTCGGAGCTGCCGCCGCCAAGGCCCGCGCCCATCGGCAGGCGCTTGTCGATCTCGATGTCGACGCCGGCAGCGGTGCCCGTGTGCGTTTTCAGCAGGTTGGCTGCGCGCACGACGAGATCGCTCTCCTCGGGCACGCCCGGCACGTCGGTGACGCGTGCGACGCGACCGTCGTCGCGCAGCGTGAAGTGCAGCGTATCGCCCCAGTTCAGCAGCTGGAACACGCTCTGCAGATCGTGATAGCCGTTCGGTCGACGGCCGGTGATGTGCAGGAACAGGTTGAGTTTCGCGGGCGCAAGGCAGTTGCGCAGCGAGCGGGTCGAATCGGTCATGCGTATGTCGGGGCTAGGTTCACGTGCTTACTGGTCGAGCACGAGCTTGATGTCGAGCGGCGGCGTCGCGCGCACGAGGTTGACGCGTTTGACGCCCGTGGCCGGTGCGTCCGCGTAGGCGAGATAGTCAATCGTCCAGCCGTCCTGGCGAATCTGCTTGACGTGCGTCGTGTCCGCCGGGTCGCGCACCGTCTGCGCGGGCGTTGCGGGCGCGGGCGTCGGCAGCAGCCAATAGCGCAGACCGGCCAGCGGCAGCGAGAAGCCGAGCGCGTTCTGCATCAGTTCGCCGACGTCGGTCGCGTATTGCGGTTGGCGGTTCGGCAGTTCGAGCGATGCGGCCTGCGGCGTCGATTTCACGACCGCGAGCGTCTGGCCGAGCGGGCTGCGCAGTTCGAGCGACACGTCGTCGCCGTTTTCCTGCCAGTCGAAGTTGCCGTAAACGTTCTGCGGTCGACCGAGGCGGTCGCTGTACTGCACCGCGAAGCGACCGTGATACGCGTGTGCTGCGGCCGTCTGCAGCACGGTGCCCGACGGCGCATTCGCCGACGGCGGCGTGCTCGCGCAGCCGACGAGCGCGATCGCGGCGCCGGCCGCGGCCAGCGTGCGCAGCGCGCGGGTAGACGAGGAAAACATCGGGAACATCCGCATCAAAGGCCGTTGATCTGCAGGCGCTTGAGCGTCTGCACGAGCGTGTCGTTGTCGGGTTCGAGCTTCTGCGCAGCACGCCACGCGACGCGCGCGTCTTCCTGCGCGCCGCTCTTCCACAGCACTTCGCCGAGGTGCGCGCCGATCTCGGCGTTGGGTTGCAACTCGTACGCGCGCCGCAGCACCTTCGTCGCGCCGGCCGTGTCGCCCATCCGGTACTTCACCCAGCCGAGGCTGTCCATGATGTACGCGTCGTTCGGCGCGAGCGACAGCGCCTTGTCGATAAGCTTGCTCGCCTCGGGCAGGCGTTGGTTACGATCGGCCAGCGAATAGCCGAGCGCGTTGTACGCCTGCGGGTTGTCGGGCTGCGTGCGGATCAGCTCGCGTAGTTGCTTTTCCATCGCCGCGTAGTGGCCGGTCTTCTCGGCCGCCATGGCGTAGTCGTAGCGCAGGTCGGGATCGTCCGGGAAATCCTGGACCGCCTGCGCGAGTCGCGCCTCGGCTTCCGGATAGCGCTTCGCGGTGAACAGGATCGACGCATCGGTGCGTGCGACCACGGCCGCATCGCGCGGATCGCTGATCGGCAGGTCGTCGAGCACCTTGCGCGCCTCGTCGGTCTTGCCCTGTTTCTGCAGCAGCTGCGCGCGCGTGATCTGCGCGGGCAGGTAGTGCTGGCTCGTCTGGTCGACCTTGTCCAGCCATTGCGACGCCTGCGCGTCGTTGCCCTGCTCGATCGAGATCTGCGCGAGGTAGATGTAGCCCTGACCGACGTCGAGGTTCGGCTGCTTGTCGCCGAGCTGCACGTACTGCTTCAGGTACGCGGTCGCGTCGTCGAGTTTCTTCTGCTGGATCTTGATCAGCGCGAGCGCCATCAGCGGCGTCGGATCCTTCGAGTCGAGCTTGCGCATCGTCTCGAACTGCTTCTGCGCGTCGTCGAGACGGTCGTCGGCGAGATAGAGCTGCGACAGCGCGAGGCGCGCATCGCGCGACTTCGGATTCTGCTGAACATATTTCTCGAACGACGCGATGCCGGCCTTGCGCTCGGCGGGCCCCATCTGCGACAGCATCAGCGCTGCCGGCAGATAGTCGGGGCGGATCTGCAGCGCCTGCTTCAGCGACTGCGCCGCGCCTTCCTTGTCGTCGACCGCGAGTTGCTGTCGCGCGATCGCGAGCTGCGCCTCGGGGCGGTTCATGTCGTTCTTCAGCATGTCCTTCAACACCGCGAGGCCGCCGACGCGGTCGGAGCCGCGCACCAGCAGTGCCTGCAGCGCGAGGATCGCAGGGCCGCGCGTTTCGCCGGTCGCGCGGGCCAGTTCGCGCGCCAGCATCGGCTGTGCGTCGGCCGGCTTGCCGGCGAGCACGAGCAGCGCGGCGTCGACTTGCGATGCGCGGTTCGAACCGGGGGCGTACTGGCGCCACAGATCGGCCGCGGACAGCGCGTCGGCCGGGCTTTGCGCGCCGAGCGCGATTTCGGTCGCACGCTGCGCCATGCGCGGGTCGCGCGTGTCGCGGGCGAGCGCGAGGTAGGTCTGGTAGGCCGGCGCAGGCTGGTTGCGCTGGAGCGCGACCTCGGCGGCCAGCACCTGGTAGACGATCTGGCTCGTCAGCGGGACGCCCGGGAGATCCTTTTTCTCGTCCGGCAACACGTGCTCGAACGCGCCCTGCGGCTCCGCGTCGTCCGATGCCGGATTCTGCGCGTGAGCCGGGAAGGCGGTGAGGGTCCACGCGGCGAACAGCGCGGCGCCGAGCGCACGGCGGACCGGGAAGGCGCGCGCGCCGCGCACGGCGGCGGGGCGCTTCAGAAGCAGCTTCGAGGGCAAGGTCATGGAAATCCGTTCGATGTTTCAACCGATTGTAACGCGCTCGCTACAATACACGCACGATCGTGAATCCAGTCTCAGACCCGCAAAACATGCCAGAGTTGCCAGAAGTCGAGGTCACGCGCCGGGGCATCGAGCCCTTTGTCGCGGGCCGCCGCGTCGAGCGTGTCGACGTCCGTACCGCGATGCTGCGCTGGCCCGTGCCGGCGGGGCTCGCCGAGCAATTGCGCGCGCGCGAGGTGCTCGCCGTCGAGCGTCGCGGCAAGTATCTGCTGTTCGAGGTCGACGCGGGCTGGTTCATCGTTCATCTCGGGATGACGGGCACATTGCGCGTGCTGCCCGCGGCCGGCGTGCCGGTCGCTGCAAAACACGATCACATCGACTGGATCTTCGACGAATTCGTGCTGCGGTTCCGCGATCCGCGCCGTTTCGGCGCGGTGCTGTGGCATCCGCGCGAAGCGGGCGACGTGCATGCGCATCCGCTGCTCGCCAGCCTCGGCGTCGAGCCGTTCTCGCCGGCGTTCACCGGCGCGCTGCTGCACGCGCGCACGCGCGGCCGCACGGTGTCGGTCAAGCAGGCGCTGCTCGCGGGCGACATGGTCGTCGGCGTCGGCAACATCTATGCGTCGGAGAGCCTGTTTCGCGCGGGCATCCGGCCGACGACCGCCGCCGGCAAGGTGTCGCTGCCGCGCTACGAGCGGCTGGCCGACGCGGTGCGCGCGACCCTCGCCGACGCGATCGAGCGCGGCGGCAGCACGCTGCGCGATTTCGTCGGCAGCAACGGCGAAAGCGGCTATTTCCAGCTCGACTGCTTCGTCTACGATCGTGCAGGGCTGCCTTGCCGCGCATGCGGCACGCCGATCCGCCAGATCGTGCAGGGGCAGCGCTCGACCTATTTCTGCCCGACCTGTCAGCGTTGAGTCGCGCGTTGCAACCACTTTCCAAAGATTCGAACACTTGAAGCCGCCCCGCATTGCACCCGCTCCGTTCCCCGTCACGCCGCTGCATCGCACGTTCGCCACGCGCCTGATCGCCTGGCAGCGCGTGCACGGCCGCCACGACCTGCCGTGGCAGAACACCCGCGATCCCTACTGGATCTGGCTGTCGGAAATCATGCTGCAGCAGACGCAGGTCTCGACCGTCGTCCCGTATTACGCGCGCTTTCTCGAGCGCTTTCCCGACGTCGCCGCGCTCGCGGCCGCGCCGTCCGACGACGTGATGGCGCTATGGGCCGGGCTCGGTTACTACTCGCGCGCGCGCAACCTGCATCGCTGCGCGCAGGTCGTCGTCGCCGAGCATGGCGGCGTATTCCCGTCGACGCCGGAGGCGCTCGCCGAACTGCCGGGCATCGGCCGTTCGACGGCCGCGGCGATCGCGTCGTTCGCGTACGGTGCGCGCGCGACGATCCTCGACGGCAACGTGAAGCGCGTGCTGGCGCGGGTGTTCGGCGTCGAAGGCTTTCCGGGCGAAAAGCGCGTCGAGAACGACATGTGGGCGCTTGCGGAATCGCTGCTGCCGGATGCCGCGAACGCGGCCGACGTGAGTGCCTATACGCAAGGGCTGATGGATCTCGGCGCGACGCTGTGTGTGCGCGGCAAGCCGGATTGCGCGCGCTGCCCGTTCGCGGGCGACTGCGTCGCGCAATCGACGGGGCGGCAGCGCGAACTGCCGGCCGCGCGGCCGAAGAAGGCCGTGCCGACGCGCAAGACCTGGATGCTCGTGCTGCGCGATGGCGACGCCGTGCTGCTCGAGCGGCGTCCGCCGGCCGGCATCTGGGGCGGCCTGTGGTGCCTGCCGCAGGCAGACGGCGATGCGGCACTCGCGGAACTCGCACGCGGCTTCGGCGGTGGCGGCCCGGTGCCGCTCGCGCCGTTCACGCACACGTTCACGCATTTCCGGCTCGAGATCGAGCCGCGGCTGAGCGATGTGGCCAACGGCGAGCAGCCGTTCACGCACGCGCAGGATGCCGAGACGGCGTGGGTGCCGTTGGCGGGGCTCGATGCGTACGGCGTGCCGGCGCCCGTGCGCAAGCTGCTCGATGCGTTGAGCGGGCCGCTGCTGTAAAGAAAGGGGAAGGGTGCGGCGCGGACCGCGCTCACCGATGCGCCGGGCCGCAGCGGGTGTTTTGCCCGCCAGGATGATCCGCTCGGCGATGCCGCCGCGGCGCGCTTGGCCGACCGCGGCTTACAGCCATCCGTGCCGGTCGAGCACATGGTGCACGGCATCGATCCGCGCGCCGACGTCCGGAAATTCCATCAATTTCTGCCGCGCACGCAGGTCGAGCGGCAGCAGTTCAGCGAGGCGGTTCGATACCCAGCTCGGGTCGTCGAGGCGGAACGGTTCGCCGAACGGCATCTTGTCCGGTTCGGATTTCTTCAGTGCTTCGATGATGCGCTCCAGCACTTCGGCACACGAGCCGAATTGCGCCAGCGCTTGTTCGCCTTCGAGCGGAATGTCGTCGGGCAACGGCTCCGCGATCCCGACCAGCAGCCCGTTGCCTTCGACGCGATACGACAGCAGCTCGAATCGCTGCGTGCCGATCGCCTGCAGGTACAGCATCCCGAACTCGCCGGTATCGCACTCGGTGATGCGCGCCATGCAGCCGATCGTCTCGGGCACCGACACGGCGCCGTCCTGCGCGACTTCGGGCCCGCTCTTCAGCAGGCACACGCCGAACGGTGCGTCGTCGCGCAGGCATGCGCGGGACATGTCGAGATAGCGCGCCTCGAACACCTTGAGCGGCAGCCAGCCGCCGGGGAACAGCACCGTGTGCAGCGGAAACAGCGGCAGGTCGATCAGGGTGGTCGATAGCGTGGACATGGCGCACCGGCAAGAGGGCGGTGTCGCTAAGGTCGTTCGACCTCGGCGACGAGCCGCGACGACGCGTCGACATCCACGGGCGCGTCACGATGCCGCACGATCACGTTCGCATCGTGCGCGAGGCGCGCGGCGAGCGTTTCCGCGATGAACACCGAGCGATGCTGACCGCCCGTGCAGCCGATGGCGACGGTCAGGTAGCTGCGGTTGTCTTCGCGAAAGTGCGGAAGCCATTTCGTCAGGAACGCATGGATGTCGTCGATCATCTGGTGGACGATCGGCAGTGCGTCGAGGAAGGCGATGACCGGCTGGTCCAGCCCGGTGAGCGGGCGCAGCTCATGGTCATAGTACGGGTTCGGCAGCGCGCGCACGTCGAACATCAGGTCGGCATCGAGCGGCACGCCGCGCTTGAAGCCGAACGACTCAAACATCACCATCAGGTCGTTGTTCTTCTGTTCGATGAAGCGCTTGACCCACGTGCGCAGCACGTTCGCGCGCAGCGTGCTGGTATCGATCTGGTGACCGAATTCGGCGAGCGGTGCGACCAGCTCGCGTTCGCGCTCGATCGCCTCCTCGAGCGAGGACAGCAGCCCGACGTTCGCGTCGTGCGACGGCGAGCCGGACAGCGGGTGGCGCCGGCGCGTTTCGGAGAAGCGCTGGATCAGTGCCTGCGTGCTCGCGTTGAGGAACAGCACGCGGACATCGTGCTCGAGCGACAGCGCGCGGATCAGGCCGGGCATTTCGTCCAGCGACGCGCTCGAACGCGCGTCGATCGCGACCGCGAGCCGGTGCTGGCCGCCGTCGGCCAGGTAGCGGGCGAGTTCGGGCAGCACGTGCGGCGGCAGGTTGTCGACGCAGTAGTAGCCTGCGTCTTCGAGCGCGTTCAGCGCGACGGACTTGCCTGAGCCGGAGATGCCGGTGATGAGGACGATGCGCATGGGAAGCAGAGAATCCTGACGTTTCATCATAGCACCGGCTCGACGCGTCGGCGCTGCGAGGCCGGCGCGTGGGAGCGTTACACGAGCTTGCCGGGGAACTGACTATCGGGATCTTGCATCGCGAGTCGTTGCCGATCCATGAAATCGCGCAACGTGTCGATTCCGCGCAACTGCAGGATCGTGTTCCGCACGGCCGCCTCGACGAGCACCGCGAGGTTGCGGCCGGCCGCCACCTGGATCGTGACCTTGCTGATCGGCAGGCCGAGCACGTCGACCGTCTGGCTTTCGAGCGGCAGGCGCTGGAATTCGCCGTCCGGGCGACGCACGAGCTGGACGATCAGTTTCAGCTTCATTTTCCGGCGCACCGCTGTTTCACCGAAGATCGTCTTGATGTCGAGCAGGCCGAGGCCACGCACTTCGAGCAGGTTCTGCAGCAGAGGCGGGCAGCGGCCTTCGACGAAATCGGGGCCAAGTCTGACGAAATCGACCGCGTCGTCGGCGACGAGGCCGTGGCCGCGGCTGATCAGCTCGAGGCCGAGCTCGCTCTTGCCGAGGCCCGAATCGCCGGTCAGCAGCACGCCCATCCCGAGAATGTCGATGAACACGCCGTGCAGCGTCGCGCGCGGCGCGAGGATCCGCGACATGTAGAGCCGCAGGCTGTCGATCACCGCAGCGGCCGACATCGGCGTCGTGAACAGCGGCGTGGACGAGCGCGTGCAGCGCAGCACGAGTTCGGGCGGTGCCGCGGCGCCGCCGGCGACGACGAGGAACGGTGGCTCGAGGGCGATCAGCTCGGCCATGTGGCGCGAGCGGTCTTCGTCGGTTTGCCGCTGGTAGTAGTCGATTTCGGCTTCGCCGAGCACCTGGATCCGGTTCGGGTGGATCAGGTTCAGGTGGCCGACGAGGTCGGCGCTCGACGTTGCGTTGCCGACGGTGTCGGCCGAAAAACCGCGCTCCCAGCCTTCATGCCCCGTCAGCCAGCTCAGCTTCAGCGTGGCCGCGTTGTCGTCGAAGATGCTCTGGGCGTTGATGCTGGACGTATCCATGACTCTCGTCACTCCAATGGGCCGGTGTTCAGGCGCGCGGCGACGGACGTCGCCATGCCGGGCGGCCCTGGAAGGCGGCGCGTGCCGCCTCGTACCGGAAAAATTCCGCCCGGATCAACTCAAGGTTGCCACTGAGTGAGCAGGCGATGCAACTCGGCGATATCCGTTTCGTTGTGCAGACGCTCGCGCGCGTCGCGATCGGACAGCAGTTGCGCGATTTCCGACAGGATCTCGAGGTGCTGCTGGGTGGCTTGCTCGGGGACGAGCAGGAAAATCAGGAGACCGACGGGCTGGCCGTCGGGGGCTTCGAACGGGATCGCGTCGGCGAGCCGGACGAACGCGGCGAGCGGGTGCTTGAGACCCTTGATGCGCCCGTGCGGAATCGCGACGCCTTCGCCGAGCCCGGTCGAGCCGAGGCGCTCGCGCGCGAACAGGTTGTCCGTGACGGTGCTGCGGGCGATGCCGTTCTGATTCTCGAACATCAGCCCGGCTTGTTCGAAGACGCGTTTCTTGCTGGTGACGGAGAGGTCGATGACGACGTTCTCTATGGGCAGGATTTTGGCTAGGCGATTCATGTTGGCAGGCGATTGGGCGGCCTGGGGTCTCCTTGCGGCGGCAGACTGATTTTCCATGTTCGGCGATATCAAGGCGTTCGGCATCGGAAACCTGCAAGGCAGCTACCGCACCCAACGCCCCCCGGCGATAACCGGAACATTATAGAGCACAGCCGCGCGCGTGGCGCGGCATGGACGGACCGGTCGCACCACTGCCGCTCGGACACAAAAAAACGCCCGGCGAACCGGGCGGCGTGTGTATTGCGGTGAACGTTATTGCGGCGGCAGTTCGATCTGATCGATCGACGGCTGCAGCTTGATCGGGTCGTGCGCATGGGTCTGCAGACGCTCCATGTGCTTGACGACCTGGCGATCCAGCTTGTCGATCAGCAGATCGATCGCAGCATACAGGTTGCCGTTCGCGCTTTCGACGAAGATGTCCTTGCCCTTCAGGTGCAGGTTGATTTCCGCGCGCTGCTGCTTGTCCTTTTCCTTGTGATTGTCGACCGAGAGGATCACAGTGCCATCGATCACCTGATCGCTATGCCGTAGCACCCGGTCCAGCTTGGTGATCACGTATTCGCGAATTGCAGGCGTGACTTCGAGATGATGTCCACTGATCTTCAGGTTCATAGTGCTTCTCCAAGCGAGTGACCACCCGGCCGCATCGAGGCGGCGCTCCGGTCGACTTGCCCCTGCCGCAGGTAGCGGCAAATTCGCGGACGAGTCGCCCGGCCTGTTCCCCGTGTGCGCGGTGGCCGGAACACGCCTGCCGCCGGGCAGGCAGCAGGCTTAAAGAGACTTGCGCAGATTCACTGCCGGGATTTTGAGGGCTTCGCGATACTTGGCAACCGTGCGGCGCGCGACCACGAATCCCTGTTCTGCCAGCAGCTCGGCAATGCGGCTGTCCGAAAGTGGCGATTTTGGGTCTTCAGCTCCTATCAGTTGCTTGATCAGGGCTCGGATGGCGGTCGACGATGCGGCGCCTCCGGTGTCGGTCGAAACGTGTGATCCGAAGAAGTACTTAAATTCAAGCGTCCCGAACGGGGTCAGCATGTACTTGCCTGTTGTCACACGGCTGACAGTCGACTCGTGTAGGCCCAGCGTATCAGCTATTTCCCGCAAAACCAAGGGGCGCATGGCAATTTCACCGTGCGCAAAGAAATTCTTCTGACGTTCGACAATAGCCTGCGCGACACGCAGGATCGTGTCGAATCGCTGCTGAATGTTCTTGATCAGCCAGCGTGCTTCCTGGAGCTGCTGTTTCAACGATCCGGCCGACGGATCGCCGCGGCTGTTGCGCAGGATGTTCGCGTACAGGTTGTTGATCCGCAGGCGCGGCATCACTTCCGGATTGAGTTCCGCGAGCCAGCCCTGGCCGGCCTTCTTCACGATGATGTCGGGCACGACGTAGTCCGCCTCGGCCTTGCCGTACGCGGCGCCGGGGAACGGCTCCAGCGAACGGATCAGCGCGTGCGCGTCGCGCAGCGCATCGTCGCTCGCCTTCAGGTGCTTGCGCAGCCGTGTGAAGTCGCGCGCGGCGAGCAGTTCGAGATGCTGCGACACGATCTCCAGTGCGAGCGTGCGCGTGGGGGACGGATCGAGGCGCAACAACTGCAGCTTCAGGCATTCCGACGCCGAGCGGGCCCCGACCCCGGCCGGGTCGAAACTGTGCAGCAGCGCGAGCGCCGCATTCAGCTCGTCGCAGTCGATTTCCAGTTCCGGCGGCAGGTCGGCGAGCACTTCGTCGAGCGAGGCGGTCAGGTAGCCGTCGTCGTCGAGCGATTCGATCAGGAACATCACGAGCGCGCGATCGCGCGGGCTGGCCTGCGTGACGCGCAATTGCGCGGACAGGTGGTCGCGCAGCGACGTCGCCGCTTCCTGCACCTGCAGCGGCGGGAGGTCGTCGTCGTCCGATGCGCCGCTGGAGCGGCCGAACTCGTCGAGATTCCACTGCGGGCCGTCACCGGTGTCACCCGATGCGTAGCTGTCGTATTCGTCGGCAGCGGCCGGCTCGTCGCGCTCGGCGCGATCGCTCGACTGGCTGCTGCCGTTCGCGGCGCCCGGCTCGGTGTTCTGGCCGGGAGGCGTCTGCGCGATCAACGATCCGTCCGCCGCGACGCGCAGCGGGCTCGCGATCCATTCGTCATCGTTCTCGAGCAGCGGATTCTGCGCGACGGCCATCGCGACTTCCTGCTGCAGTTCGAGCGTCGACAGCTGCAGGAGCCGGATCGACTGCTGCAGTTGCGGCGTCAGTGCCAGGTGTTGCGACAGGCGGAGTTGAAGGCTGGCTTTCATGGCAGAGAGGGAGTCATACCGGCAGTTTGCCACGACCCAGGCGCCTTGAGCCATCCGCGATTACGCGCGGCGCGGCGTACGGCCGCAGGGGCCGCCGTGCGGGGCGCGCGGGCGCGGCCCCACGCGGCGATGCCGGGCGCCGGAGCGGCGGCCAGCCACGGGGGAAGTTACATGCGGAAGTGTTCGCCGAGGTACACGCGGCGCACGCTTTCGTTTTCGATGATTTCGCTCGGCGCGCCGGCGGCGAGCACCGAACCGTCGCTGATGATGTATGCGTGGTCGCAGATGCCGAGCGTTTCGCGGACGTTGTGATCGGTAATCAACACGCCGATATTACGCTGCTTCAGGAACTTGACGATCTTCTGGATCTCGAGCACCGCGATCGGGTCGACGCCTGCGAACGGTTCGTCGAGCAGGATGAAGTTCGGGTTGGTCGCCAGCGCGCGCGCGATCTCGACGCGACGGCGTTCGCCGCCCGACAGCGACAGCGCCGGGTTCTCGCGCAGATGGCCGATCTGCAGCTCGTCGAGCAGCGCCTCGGTGCGCGACGCGATCGCGTCCTTCGACAGCCGCTTGCCGTCTTCGCCGTGCTGCAGTTCGAGCACCGCGCGGATGTTTTCCTCGACGGTCAGCTTGCGGAACACCGACGCTTCCTGCGGCAGGTACGACAGGCCGAGCGACGCACGCTTGTGGATCGGCAGCAGGCTGATCGAGCTGCCGTTCAGCGAGATCTCGCCCGCGTCGAGCGGCACGAGGCCGACGATCATGTAGAACGACGTCGTCTTGCCGGCGCCGTTCGGGCCGAGCAGGCCGACGACTTCGCCGCTCTTCACGTCGAGCGACACGTCCTTGACGACCGTGCGCGAGCCGTAGCGTTTCTTCAGGTTGCGGACGACGAGCGAGCTCGTCGTGCCGGCCGGCTGGCGGTTCGGAAGCGCGTTCATTGGCCCGGCGCTCCCTGGATCGTGGTCGACGGCGACAGCTTCGCCGGCGCGCCGTTCAGCTGCCCGGGGCCGCCGTTCTTCGGCGACAGCATCGCGCGCACGCGGCCGTTCGGGTTGCCCGGCGCGGCGACGTCCTTGCCGCCCTTCGCGGTGTAGAAGTCGCGCTGGCCGTCGTACGTGATCACGCTGCCGTGCACGGTATCGGCGATCGTCGACGTGCCTTGCAGGCGGCGAACGGTCGCGGCGGTCGTCAGCGTCGTCAGGTCCTGCTTGCCGTCGTAGTCGATGCGCTCGGCGTCGCCGTCGATGTATTCGTCGAGACCTTCGCGCTTCTGGCGGAACGTCGCGTGCTTCTTGCCGCTGCCGAACGACGTCGCGTACTGATAGCCTTCGGGATCCTGGCGCACTTCGACGCGGTCGCCCTTGATGATGATCGTGCCTTTCGTGATCACGACGTTGCCGGTCGCGACCGTCACCTGCTTCAGGTCGTCATAGGTCAGGTTGTCGGCCTCGACGTTGATCGGCTTGTTCTGGTCGGCCTTCTCGGCATGGGCGAGCGGCGCCAGCCCGACGAGCGGGAGCGCCACGAGCGTCGCGGCGAGCGCGGCGCGGACGGCGCGCGCAGCGCCGCCGGAATTCTGTCGAGGGAACGGTTCGTTCATGCAGTCACGTGAGGGATGCGTCACCTGGATTGCCCTTTCGAGCCGCCGGACGTGTCCGCAGCGGCGATCGTGCCGCGCACGTTGCCGTAAAGCTCGATGACCCGGGTGACGTTGTTGTACTTCATGCCGTCGGTCGCGTTGACGAGCGACAGGCCGCGCTGAAGTTTAACCGGCTTTTCGGTCTGGATCACATCGTCATTGACGAAGATCCGGAAATGCTGGGAATCGGCCTGCATCTGCGGATCGCCGCCGCCGGCCACGCGCAGGATGCGCGCGTCGTCGTACAAGTCGACGATCGACACGTCGCCGTTGACGGTGCCGCGCTTCGCGGTGGTCGTCACGACCGGCTTGCCGGGCTGGAATGCGCGCATGGCCGGATCGGTCAGGTCGCTGTTTTCAGTGTCTTCGTAATGGATCAGCTTCGCGGCCGTCAGGCGGTATTGCGTCGTGCCGGTCTGGTCGAGCTCGGTGACCGAGAAGTTGTCCGCGAAATAGTCGGGCGTGTGGCGCTTCGGCTGCACGGTGCCTTCGCCGGGCGGCGGCAGCGTCGCCTGCAGCAGCCACCACGTGATGCCCGCGAGTGCGGCGACCGCGACGAGCGGCAGCAGCTGGGTCCAGCGGAAATGCGTGTTCATCCGTCAGGCTCCGCAGGCAGCCGCGAGCAGCGCGTCGTAGCGGCGCTGCGCGCGCAGGATCGCGTCGCAGACTTCGCGCACCGCGCCGTTGCCGCCGCGGGCCTCGGCCACCCAGTGCGCGCGGGCGATCACCTCGGGGTGCGCGTTGGCCGGTGCCGTCGCGAAGCCGCAGCGCAGCATCACCGGCAGGTCGGGCCAGTCGTCGCCCATGTAGCCGGCGGCGTCGGCGGTGATGCCGAGCGACGCGATCAGGTCGTCGAACACGGCGAGCTTGTTCTCGACGCCCTGGAACAGATGAGCGATCTTCATTTCCTTCGCGCGGGCCGCGACGATTTCCGAGCGGCGGCCGGTGATGATCGCGGTCGCGATACCGGCCTCGCCGAGCAGCTTCACGCCGTGGCCGTCGAGCGAATTGAACGACTTCATCGCGTCGCCTGCCGCGGTAAACAGCAGGCCGCCGTCGGTCAGCACACCGTCGACGTCGAAAATCATCAGCTTCACGCGGCTCGCGCGTTCGGCCGCAGTCAGCGCTGCGCTCATCAGATCACCTTCTTCGAAAACAGGTCGTGCATGTTCAGCGCGCCGATCAGCGCGCCGTCGGCATCGACCACCAGCATCTGGTTGATCCGGTGGCGCTCCATCAGTTCCACGGCTTCGACCGCGAGATGGTCGGGGCCGATCGTCCGCGGTTTGCGCGTCATCACGTCGACGATCGGCAGCGTGCGGAAATCGCCGTCGCGCGCCAGCACGCGGCGCAGGTCGCCGTCGGTGAAGATGCCGGCCACGCGGCCGTCGGCGTCGACCACGGCGGTCATGCCGAGCCGCTTCGCGGTGATCTGGAACAGTGCGTCCGACAACGTCGCGTCGAGCCCGACGCGCGGAATGTCGTCGCCCGAGCGCATCACGTCGCGCACGTGGGTGAGCAGGCGCCGGCCGAGCGCGCCGCCCGGATGCGAGCGCGCGAAATCCTCGGAGCCGAAGCCGCGCGCATCGAGCACCGCGACGGCGAGCGCATCGCCGAGCGCGAGCGCGGCGGTCGTGCTCGCGGTGGGGGCGAGGTTCAGCGGGCAGGCCTCCTTCGAGACCGCGGCGTTCAGGTTCACGTCGGCGAGCGTGCCGAGGCTCGACTCCGCACGGCCCGTGATCGCGATCAGCTTCGCGCCGATCCGCTTCACGAGCGGCAGGATCGCGACGAGTTCTTCCGACTCGCCGGAATAGGAGATGCCGATGAAGACGTCGTCCGACGTGACCATGCCGAGGTCGCCGTGGCTGGCCTCGGCCGGGTGGACGAAGAAGGCCGGCGTGCCGGTGCTCGCCAGCGTGGCCGCGATCTTGCGGGCGATATGCCCCGATTTGCCGATGCCGGAGACGACGACGCGGCCGCGGCAGCCGAGCAGCAGCGCGACGGCCTGGACGAAGTCGCCGTCGAGCTGGTCGCGCAGCGCGCGCACGGCGTCCGCCTCGATGTCGAGCACGTCGCGGGCGAGCGCGAGCGCCCGATCATCATTGATTTTCGCTATCATGCGCGGAGTATAGCAAAGGCGTTTGTTCGCCGCGCCGCGCCTTCGGACTCGTCCGATGCCGCTTGCCCACCGCCACCACCCGCGCCCGCATTGCCGTGGCCCCGACGAACGAGGACGCTTCGCCCGTGATTTCCCCGCTCGAAATGACCCTGCTGCTGCTGCTGGCCTCGGTGGTGGGCGTCGTCGTATTTCGCTCGTTGAACCTGCCGCCGATGCTCGGCTACCTGACCGTCGGCATCCTGGTCGGGCCGCACGCGTTCGGCGTCGCCGCGGATCTGGAGCGGGCCGAGCATCTCGCGGAATTCGGCGTGGTGTTCCTGATGTTCTCGATCGGCCTCGAATTCTCGCTCGCGAAGCTGCGGGCGATGCAGCGGCTCGTGTTCGGGCTGGGCCTCCTGCAGGTGGTCGCGACGCTCGTGCTCGCGCTGGCGCTCGGCATGCTGTTCGAGCGCTGGGTGCACATCACGTGGCAGGGCTGCATCGCGCTCGGCGGCGCGCTCGCGATGTCGTCGACGGCGATTGTGTCGAAGATGCTCGCCGAGCGGCTCGAGATCGAGACCGCGCACGGCCGCAACATCTTCGGCGTGCTGCTGTTCCAGGATCTGGCCGTGGTGCCGCTGCTGATCGTGATCGCCGCGTTCGGCGCCGAGTCGTCGAAGGATCTCGCGCTCACGCTCGGTTTCGCGGCGGTCAAGATCGTGATCGCGCTGGCGCTGCTGCTGATCGTCGGGCAGCGTTTCATGACGCGCTGGCTCAACGTCGTCGCGCGGCGCCGCTCGCAGGAGCTGTTCGTGCTGAACCTGCTGCTCGTCACGCTCGGCGCCGCGTTCATCACCGACCGCTTCGGCCTGTCGCTCGCGCTCGGCGCGTTCATCGCGGGCATGCTGATCTCGGAGACGCCGTTCCGCCATCAGGTGGAGGAAGACATCAAGCCGTTCCGCGACGTGCTGCTCGGCCTGTTCTTCGTGACGACCGGGATGCTGCTCGATCCGCGCGTGATCTGGGAGCATCCGTTGCTCGTGTTCGGCTTCTTCGTCGGGCAGATCCTGTTCAAGGGGACGATGATCGCGGGCCTCGCGCGGCTGTTCGGCGCGACACCGGGCGTCGCGATGCGCACCGGCATCGGCCTCGCGCAGGCCGGCGAATTCGGCTTCGTGCTGCTGAACCTGATCCTCGACCGGCATCTCGTGGATTCGACGCTGCTGCAGGCGATCCTCGCGTCGATGCTGCTGTCGATGCTCGCCGCGCCGTTCCTGATCCAGAACGCCGACCGGATCGTGATGCGGCTGTCGTCGACGGAATGGATGCAGCAGTCGCTGCAGATGACGCGGATCGCGACGCAAAGCCTCAAGCAGCGCGGCCACGTGATCATCTGCGGCTACGGCCGCGCGGGGCAGAACCTCGCGCGCATGCTCGAGCAGGAAGGCATTTCGTACGTCGCGCTGGACCTCGACCCCGATCGCGTGAGTGCGGCCGCGACGGCCGGCGAATCGGTCGTGTTCGGCGACGCGGCACGCCGCGAGTCGCTGCTCGCGGCCGGTATCCATCGCGCGGCGGCCGTCGCGATCACGTATGCGAACACGCCGTCCGCGCTGCGCGTGCTGCATCACGTGCACGAGCTGGAGCCGACGCTGCCGGCGATCGTGCGCACGGTCGACGACGCCGATCTCGAGAAGCTGCTCGCGGCCGGCGCGACCGAGGTGATCCCGGAGATCGTCGAGGGCAGCCTGATGCTCGCGTCGCATACGCTGGTGCTGGTCGGCGTGCCGATGCGCAAGGTCGTGCGGCGCGTCGAGGAGATGCGCGACGAGCGCTACAGCCTGTTGCGCGGCTATTTCCGCGGCGCGGACGATGCGGACGACGACGATCACGAGCAGGTGCGGCTACAATCGGTGCCGGTCGATGCGCGCGCGGACGCGGTCGGGCGCTCGCTGGAGGAGCTCGGGCTGTATGCGCTCGGGCTGGAAGTTACTGCGATCCGCCGGCACGGCATCCGCGGCGTCGAGCCCGACCCGCAGACCAAGCTGCGCGCGAGCGACATCGTCGTGCTGCGCGGGCTGCCCGAAGCGCTCGCGCTTGCGGAGGAGCGGCTGTCGCGCCATCGGCGCGAGCCGCCGGCCGCGGTCGCCTGAGTCGCGATTCGATAACCTGACCCGTATTTGTTCGAAACGGTGCCCGATCTTCGCGCACCGTTTTTTTCGGAGAGTTTCATGCCGCATTCGTCGTCGGGCGCACCGCTCGATCCGGTCGCCTTCATCCACAGCCAGATCCGCACCGTGCCCGACTGGCCGCAGCCGGGCGTGATGTTCCGCGACATCACGACGCTGCTGCAGAGCCCGAAGGCGCTGCGCATCCTCGTCGATCTGTTCGTCGAACGCTATGTCGATGCGAAGCTCGACTACGTCGCGGGGCTCGACGCGCGCGGCTTCATCATCGCGCCGATCGTCGCGTACGAATTGAGCGTCGGCTTCGTGCCGATCCGCAAGGTCGGCAAGCTGCCGTACAAGACGTGCTCGGAGTCGTACGACCTCGAATACGGCAGCGCGACCGTCGAGATCCACGAAGACGCGTGCCGCGCCGGCGACCGCGTGATCATCATGGACGACCTGATCGCCACCGGCGGCACGATGATGGCGGGGCGCAACCTGCTGCAGCGGCTCGGCGCGGTCGTCGTCGAAGGCGCTGCGATCATCGATCTGCCCGATCTCGGCGGCTCGACGCTGCTGCGCAACGCGGGGCTGCCCGTCTATACCGTCACCGAATTCGCCGGCCACTGAACCACTGGACGCCGGCCCACGCCGCGAGGTCACGATGCCCAACTTCATGCTGTTTCTCGCCACGTCGATCGCGATCACGTTCGCGCCGGGTCCCGACAACCTGCAAGTGCTCGCGCGCGGCATCTCGCAGGGCCGCGCGGCTGGCTTCGTCGCCGCGCTCGGCTTCACGGCCGGGATCCTGTTCCATACGACGCTCGCGGCGCTCGGCGTCGCGGCCGTGCTGCGCTCGTCGCCGGTCGCGTTCCAGATACTGAAGCTCGCGGGCGCCGCGTACCTCGTGTGGATCGGCATCAAGGCGCTGCGCAGCCAAGGGCTCGCGAACGCGCACGAGCGTCCGCCGCAGCCGCTTGGTGCGATCTTCCGGCAGAGCGTGATCGGCAACCTGATGAATCCGAAGGTCACGCTGTTCTTCGTCGTGTTCCTGCCGCAGTTCGTCGATCCGCACGGCGCGCAGGCCGTGACGCTGCAGATGTTCGAGCTCGGCGCGCTGTTCATGCTGCAGACGGCCGTGGTGTTCTCGCTGTTCGGCGTCGGCGCGGGCGCGATCGGCACATGGCTGAAGCGCCGCCCGAAGGCCGGCGTGTGGCTCGACCGCATCGCCGGCGCGACCTTCATCGCGATCGGCATCCGCGTCGCGCTGAAGGACTGAACCCGATGACGTTTCCGTGCATCGCGGCCGCGCGCCGCTTCGATCCGGCCGCGCATCTGCGTTTCGAGATCGCCGGCGAGCAGGTCGGCTGGGTGCGTCGCCAGGACGTCGCGAAGCTCGCCCGCTGGCCCGACGTGTTCGAGCTGACCGACGCGCGCGTCATGCTGTCGGCGCGTTACGACACGGTCGACGCGCGCAGCATGGCGCTCGCGAGCGCGATCGGCGCGCTCGCGGCCGAGGGCGCGATTCCGGGCTGGCGCGACGAGATCTACGCGATCCGCAACCGCTTCGACGATCCGCCGCTCGCGTATATCGAACGCGCCGCGTCGCGCTTCTTCGGCACGCAGACCTATGCGGTGCACCTGAACGGCATCGTAGAATATGCGGTTGCGCCGGGCGAGCCGGCCGTGCCGCGGATGTGGCTCGGCCGCCGCAGCGCGACCAAGGCCACCGATCCCGGCATGCTCGACAATGTCGTCGCGGGCGGCATTGGCTGGGGCCTGGGCGTTCACGAGACGCTCACGAAGGAATGCTGGGAAGAGGCCGGCATGCCGGCCGAACTGGCGGCGCGCGCGATCGCGGGCCGGGCGGTGCAGGTGCTGTGCTCGCTGCCGGAAGGCACGCAGTCCGAACTGATCTTCGTGTACGACCTGCCGCTGCCGCGCGACTTCGCGCCGCACAACCAGGATGGCGAAGTGGCCGAGCACCTGCTGGCCGGTGTGTCCGAGGTGATCGGCTGGCTGCGCGAAGGCCGCGCGACGATGGATGCGAGCCTCGCGATGCTCGACACGCTGCTGCGCCATCGCTGGCTCCCGGCGGCCGACGCGGCGGGCATCGACGCGCTGTTCGCGCCGGCCGCGTAACGCGCAGCACGCCGGCCCGAGCGCGGGCACGAGCGCGGCCGAACGAACGGCCTATTTGACGAATACCGAAACGAAGGGAGTAGCGGTCATGTCGACCGATCACAGCTTTATCTTGAAACTGTCGTGCCCCGACCGGCACGGCATCGTCCACGCGGTCTCGGGCTTCCTGTTCGAGCGCGCCAACAACATCCTCGATTCGGCGCAGTTCGGCGACAGCCGCACCGGCGAGTTCTTCATGCGCGTGCACTTCGTGCAGGACGGTGGCGGCGCGGATGCCGCGTCGGCGCTCGACACGCTTCGCAACGAATTCGCGCCGCTCGCCGAGCAGTTCGCGATGCGCTGGGAGATGCACGACGCGGCCGTGAAGCCGCGCGTCGTGATCATGGTGTCGAAGATCGGCCACTGCCTCAACGACCTGCTGTTCCGCTACCGCACCGGCCAGCTGCCGATCGAGATCCCGGCGATCGTGTCGAACCACAAGGAGTTCTACCAGCTCGCCGCGAGCTACAACATCCCGTTCCATCACTTCCCGCTCGTCGGCGGTTCGTCCGATGCGGCGAAGGCCGCGCAGGAAGCGCGCGTGCTCGAAGTGATCGACGAACACCAGGCCGATCTCGTCGTGCTCGCGCGCTACATGCAGATCCTGTCGCCGAACATGTGCCAGCAGCTCGCCGGCCGGGCGATCAACATCCACCATTCGTTCCTGCCGAGCTTCAAGGGCGCGAAGCCGTACTACCAGGCGTTCGACCGCGGCGTGAAGCTGATCGGCGCGACCGCGCACTACGTGACGACCGATCTCGACGAAGGCCCGATCATCGAGCAGGAAGTCGAGCGCGTCGATCACAGCATGACGCCCGACCAGCTCACCGCGATCGGCCGCGACGTCGAGTGCGTGACGCTCGCGCGCGCCGTGAAGTGGCACGTCGAGCACCGGATCGTGCTGAACGGGACGAAGACGGTCGTGTTCCGCTGATCGGCGGTTCGGGGCGGCCATCGGCCGTCCGGCCCGCTGGCCCGCATGCAAAAACGCCGCGCCCTTGACGGGGCGCGGCGTTTTTTTTCGTGTGAGGCGCGCGACGCGCCGGGGCGGGTGGCGTCAGATCAGCCGCAGCATGTACAGCTCGCGCTTCAGGTACGCATAGAAGATCGGCGCGGCGATCACGCCCGGCAGCCCGAATGCGGCTTCCATGATCAGCATCGCGAGCAGCAGCTCCCACGCGCGCGACTCGATCTGGCCGCCGATGATCTTCGCGTTCAGGAAGTATTCGAACTTGTGGATCACGACGAGGAACGCGAGCGACGCGATCGCGGTGCCCATGCTGACCGACAGCGACACCGCGACGATCAGCGTGTTCGAGATCAGGTTGCCGATCACCGGCAGCAGGCCGACGATGAACGTGACGAGCACGAGCGTCTTCGACAGCGGCAACCGCTGGTGGAAGATCGGCAGCGCGACGAGCAGGTAGATGCCGGTGAAAGCCGCGTTGATCGCCGAGATCTTGATCTGCGCGAACACGATCCGGCGGAACGATTCGGCAAAGCGCGACACGCGCGTGACGAGCGCGGTCGACAGCGGCCGGCGCACCTTGCCGTGCTCGACGCCGATCGCGATCATCGCGCCGATGATCATCCCGAACAGCACGTGGCCGAAGCCGCGCGCGACGCTCTTGCCGCCTTGCTGGAGTTGATCCATGTGCGAGTGCATCAGCAGCGCCGCCTTGGTCTTCATCTGTTCGACGTCGACCGGCAGCAGGCTCGCGATCCAGGACGGCGTGCGGGCGCGGGTCTGCTCGACGATCTGCATCAGCTGGTCGAGCAGGCTCTGCAGGTTCGGCACCGTGTGCTCGAAGTGCTCGATGATGCCGATCGTCAGGCCCGTGAGCCCGCCGACGATGGCGATCGACAGCAGCACGACGGCGACCCAGCGCGCCCGCATGCTCGTGGTGTGGCGTTCGACCACCGGGGCGATCGTGTGGATCAGCTGATAGACCAGCATGCCGGCCAGCAGCCCGCCCAGCAGCTTCAGTTCGATGACGAGCACCATCGCGACGAGGGCGAACAGGTAGCTGCCGATCTCGATTGCCGACAGCTTCGGCAGGCTGAAGTCGCTCGTCAGCCGCACGCTGCGCAGGTGCGGCTCGCGGTTCTGCGCGTCGCGCGACTCTTGTTGCTTCTCCATCGTGGATTCCTGTCGTTCGTGTGTCGCGCCGCGCGGTGGGCGGCAGGACGGCGGTCGCCCGGTGCCGCACCGGATTGGTGCGGATGGCGAACCTTACGACCGTAAAGTATAGCTGCCATTATGGTCCGCCACGGGGCAGTTTGGCTCGTGGTGTAAACGCAGAAGGGAAAACCGCAGAAGGGAAAACGATGAGGCCGGCGCCGCCGCGGGCGCCGGACGCGCGCGGCCGGCAGCCGCGCGCGGGAACGGAAAGTGTCAGCCGGCCGCCGCCTTGCGGGTCGGACGCTTGAGCAACGGCGCGAGGTACTTGCCGGTGAAGCTCGCCTTCGTCTTCGCGACCTGCTCGGGCGTGCCCTGCGCGATGATCTGGCCGCCGCCGGCGCCGCCCTCGGGGCCGAGGTCGATCACCCAGTCGGCGGTCTTGATCACGTCGAGGTTGTGCTCGATGATCACGACCGTGTTGCCCTGATCGCGCAGCCGGTGGATCACTTCGAGCAGCAGCGCGATGTCGTGGAAGTGCAGGCCGGTGGTCGGCTCGTCGAGGATGTACAGCGTGCGGCCCGTGTCGCGCTTCGACAGTTCCAGCGACAGCTTCACGCGCTGCGCCTCGCCGCCTGACAGCGTCGTGGCCGACTGGCCGAGGCGGATGTAGCCGAGGCCGACGTCGAGCAGCGTCTTCAGCTTGCGGGCAATGACCGGCACCGCGCTGAAGAATTCGTACGCGTGCTCGACCGTCATGTCGAGCACTTCGCTGATGTTCTTGCCCTTGTACTGCACTTCGAGCGTTTCGCGGTTGTAGCGCTTGCCGTGGCACACGTCGCACGGCACGTAGACGTCCGGCAGGAAGTGCATCTCGACCTTCAGCACGCCGTCGCCCTGGCACGACTCGCAGCGGCCGCCCTTCACGTTGAACGAGAAGCGGCCCGGATCGTAGCCGCGCTCCTTCGCGGTCGGCACACCCGAGAACAGCTCGCGGATCGGCGTGAACAGGCCCGTGTAGGTGGCCGGGTTCGAACGCGGCGTGCGGCCGATCGGCGACTGGTCGACGTTGATCACCTTGTCGAAGTGCTCGAGGCCTTCGATCGCCTCGTGCGGCGCCGGCTCGGCCGACGAGCCGTACAGGTGGCGCGCGACCGCGTGGTACAGCGTGTCGTTGATCAGCGTCGACTTGCCGGAACCCGACACGCCGGTGATGCAGGTCAACAGCCCGACCGGCAGCTCGAGATCGACGTGCTTCAGGTTGTTGCCGTGCGCGTCGACGATGCGCAGCATCCGCTCCGGATCGGGCGCGATCCGCTCGTCCGGATACTCGATCGTGCGCTTGCCGACCAGATACTGGCCCGTCAGCGACTGCGGGTTCGACTGCACCTGCTTCGGCGTGCCTTCGGCGACCACCACGCCGCCGTGCTCGCCCGCGCCGGGGCCCATGTCGACGACGTAGTCGGCCGTGCGGATCATGTCCTCGTCGTGCTCGACGACGATCACCGAGTTGCCGAGGTCGCGCAGGTGCTTGAGCGTCGCGATCAGGCGGTCGTTGTCGCGCTGGTGCAGGCCGATCGACGGCTCGTCGAGCACGTACATCACGCCGGTCAGGCCCGAGCCGATCTGCGACGCGAGCCGGATCCGCTGCGCCTCGCCGCCGGACAGCGTTTCGGCGCTGCGCTCGAGCGACAGGTAATCGAGGCCGACGTTGTTCAGGAAGGTCAGGCGCGCGACGATTTCCTTGATCACCTTGTCGGCGATCTCGCGCTTCGCGCCGTCGAGCGACAGGCCGTCGAAATAGCCGAGCGCGTCGCGCAGCGGCCAGCCGCTGATTTCATAGATGCCGCGCGCGTAGTCGCCGGTGCCGACCCGCACATGGCGTGCCTCGCGGCGCAGCCGCGTGCCGTCGCACGACGGGCACGGCTGGTTGTTCTGGTATTTCGCGAGCTCTTCGCGCACCGCGACCGAATCGGTTTCGCGGTAGCGGCGCTCGAGGTTCGGGATGATCCCTTCGAACACGTGCTCGCGGATCGTCGTGCGGCCACGCTCGTTGATGTACGAGAACGGGATCGTCTGCTTGCCCGAGCCGAACAGCAGCACCTTGCGGATCTTCTCCGGCAGGTCTTCGAACGCGGCGTCGATGTCGAATTCGTAGAACGCCGCCAGGCTCTGCAGCATCTGGAAATAGAACTGGTTGCGGCGGTCCCAGCCCTTCACGGCGCCCGCCGCGAGCGACAGCGACGGATGCGCGACGACCCGCTTCGGATCGAAGAACGTGATCTGGCCGAGGCCGTCGCATTCCGGGCACGCGCCCATCGGGTTGTTGAACGAGAACAGGCGCGGCTCGAGCTCCTGCAGCGAGTACGAGCAGATCGGGCACGCGAACTTCGAGCTGAACAGGTGTTCGCGGTCGGTGTCCATTTCCAGCGCGATCGCGCGGCCGTCGGCGAGGCGCAGCGCGGTCTCGAACGATTCGGCGAGGCGCTGCTTCATGTCCGGGCGCACCTTCAGCCGGTCGACCACGACGTCGATCGTGTGCTTGTCGTTCTTCTTGAGCTTCGGCAGCGACTCGACCTCGAAGATCTTCGCGACGCCCTCGTTCGCGGTGCCGCCGCCCGAGCGCACGCGAAAGCGGACGAAGCCCTGCGCCTGCATGTCCTCGAACAGCTCGGCGTGCTCGCCCTTGCGGTTCGCGACGACGGGCGCGAGGATCATCAGCTTGGTTTCCTCGGGCAGCGCGAGCGCCGCGTCGACCATCTGCGACACGCTCTGCGCCTCGAGCGGGATGTCGTGGTCGGGGCAATACGGCGTGCCGACACGTGCGAACAAAAGTCGCAGGTAGTCGTGGATTTCGGTGACTGTGCCGACGGTCGAACGCGGGTTGTGGGACGTCGCCTTCTGCTCGATCGAGATCGCGGGCGACAGGCCCTCGATCAGGTCGACGTCGGGTTTCTCCATCAGTTGCAGGAACTGGCGGGCGTACGCGGACAGGCTTTCGACGTAGCGGCGCTGGCCTTCGGCATAAAGGGTGTCGAACGCGAGCGACGACTTGCCCGACCCGGACAACCCGGTAATCACGATCAGCTTGTGGCGCGGCAGGTCGAGATTGACGTTTTTCAGGTTGTGGGTGCGTGCCCCACGGATACGGATCTGTTCCATGAACCTGGCGAAAATGGAGGGAACCAAACCTGCTACTATAACGGCTTTTCGAGGCCGTCGTTGGGGGCCCCCAGCCTTTGCAGCAGCTGGCAGCAAGGCGGTGTCCACGCCGGGGAAGCGGTCGCGCCGCACGGCTCGAGGTGGCCCGCGGGCAGCCTGCGTGACGTCCCGGAAAGCAGTCCCGGAAAGCGCCTGCCAGGCCCGCCGGGCCGGTGGCCCTGATCTTCCGCCGCCCGCCGCCGGGCGGACATTCCGATCATTCGAAATTCATTCCCGATGTCCAATCCGTCCGCCACGTCTTCCCGCATGAGTGCGCCCGAACTGCGCGCGACCACGTCGCTCGCGGCGATCTTCGCGCTGCGCATGCTCGGCCTGTTCATGATCATGCCGGTTTTCTCGGTCTACGCGAAAACCATCCCGGGCGGCGACAACGTGCTGCTCGTCGGCATCGCACTCGGGGCCTACGGCGTCACGCAGTCGCTGCTGTACATCTTCTACGGGTGGGCGTCGGACAAGTTCGGCCGCAAGCCCGTGATCGCCACCGGCCTCCTGATCTTCGCGCTCGGCAGCTTCGTCGCCGCGTTCGCGCACGACATCACGTGGATCATCGTCGGCCGCGTGATCCAGGGCATGGGCGCCGTGTCGTCCGCGGTGCTCGCGTTCATCGCCGACCTGACCTCCGAACAGAACCGCACGAAGGCGATGGCGATGGTCGGCGGCTCGATCGGCGTGTCGTTCGCGGTCGCGATCGTCGGCGCGCCGATCGTGTTCCACTGGGTCGGGATGAGCGGGCTGTTCGCGATCGTCGGCGTGCTGTCGATTCTCGCGATCGGCGTCGTGATGTGGATCGTGCCCGATGCGGCGAAGCCCGTGCACGTGCCGGCGCCGTTCGGCGAGGTGCTCCACAACGGCGAGCTGCTGCGCCTGAACTTCGGCGTGCTCGTGCTGCACGCGACGCAGACGGCGCTGTTCCTCGTCGTGCCGCGCCTGCTGGTCGACGGCGGGCTGCCAGTCGCCGCGCACTGGAAGGTCTACCTGCCGGTGATGGGACTCGCGTTCGTGATGATGGTCCCGGCGATCATCGTCGCGGAAAAACGGGGCAAGATGAAGCCGGTGCTGCTCGGCGGCATTCTGGCTATCCTGATCGGCCAATTGTTGCTCGGCAGCGCACCGCATACCATCCTGATTGTGGCGGCGATCCTGTTCGTGTACTTCCTCGGCTTCAACATCCTGGAAGCGTCGCAGCCGTCGCTCGTGTCGAAGCTCGCGCCCGGTTCACGCAAGGGCGCGGCCACGGGCGTCTACAACACCACGCAATCGATCGGGCTTGCGCTCGGCGGCATCGTGGGCGGCTGGCTGCTGAAGCACGGCGGCGCGAACACCGTCTTCTATGCATGCTCGGGGCTCGTGGCGGCGTGGCTTATAATCGCGGCCAGCATGAAAGCGCCGCCGCGCAAGGCCTGAACCCTCTTTTCGGGCAGGCACCGGCGGCGCTCGCCGGCTTGCCCGGCGGGCCGCTCCGACGACATTCGCGGGCGGCCCGGCATCGAATTTACTGGAGAAACACATGGCATCCGTCAACAAGGTCATCCTCGTCGGCAATCTCGGCGCCGATCCTGAAGTCCGTTACCTGCCGAGCGGCGACGCGGTTGCGAACATCCGTCTCGCGACGACCGATCGCTACAAGGACAAGGCAAGCGGCGATTTCAAGGAAATGACCGAGTGGCACCGCGTCGCGTTTTTCGGCCGTCTCGCCGAAATCGTCAGCGAATACCTGAAGAAGGGTTCGTCGGTCTATATCGAGGGCCGTATCCGCACGCGCAAGTGGCAGGGCCAGGACGGCCAGGATCGCTATTCGACCGAAATCGTCGCCGACCAGATGCAGATGCTCGGCGGCCGCGGCGGTTCGGGCGGCGGCGGTGGCGGCGGTGACGAAGGTGGTTACGGCGGCGGCTACGGTGGTGGTGGCGGCGGTCGCGGCGGCGAACAGATGGAACGCGGCGGTGGCGGCGGCCGTGCCGGTGGTGCGCCGCGCGGCGGTGCAGGCGGTGCCGGTGGTGGTCAGAGCCGTCCGAGCGCGCCGGCAGGCGGCGGTTTCGACGAGATGGACGACGATATTCCGTTCTGACGGAACGTCGGCATTCCGCACCGGAATGGGCCCGAATGTCCGAGTCAAGCGAATCGCTTGGCACGGACCTTCGGGTCTTTTTTCGTTTACGCCCCCGCGCCCCGGAGACCGGCCGTGGCTGACGCGCTCCCCGCCGCGGCGAACATCTCGCGGGCTTCACGCCGACGAAATCGCGCCGAGGGACCGCAACTGCTGAACAGGATCCTCGCGACCTCGGACCGATGGAGCGTGCCCGGCAACCGTCATGTGTCAGGGCCGTTGCCGCGCATCTGACCTATGTCACGCGGCCGCCACGATTGACCGGCTAAGCTCGTTCTTTCGACGTTTCGATCGAAGGAGACACCATGCGGCGGGTCGTGTTCAACCAGAAGGGCGGTGTGGGCAAGTCGACGATCGTCTGCAACCTGGCGGCGATCAGTGCGAGCGAAGGGCTGCGCACGCTCGTCATCGACCTCGACGCGCAGGCGAATTCCACCCGCTACCTGCTCGGTGATCGCGCGGCCGACGCGCATCCCGGCGTCGCCGAATTCTTCGAGACCGCGCTGACGTTCAACTTCCGGCCGGTCGACGTCGCATCGTTCATCCATCCGACGCCGTTCGACGGGCTCGACGTGATGCCCGCGCATCCGGACCTCGACACGCTGCACGGCAAGCTCGAGTCGCGCTACAAGATCTACAAGCTGCGCGATGCGCTCAACGAGCTCGACACCTACGATGCCGTCTACATCGACACGCCGCCCGCGCTGAACTTCTACACGCGCTCGGCGCTGATCGCGGTCGAGCGTTGCCTGATTCCGTTCGACTGCGACGACTTCTCGCGCCGGGCGCTGTATACGCTGCTCGAGAACGTGAAGGAAATCCAGCAGGACCACAACGCGGCGCTCGAGGTCGAAGGGATCGTCATCAACCAGTTTCAGCCGCGTGCGAGCCTGCCGCAGCGACTGGTCGACGAACTCGTCGAGGAAGGGCTGCCGGTGCTGGCGTCGCGGCTGTCGGCGTCGGTGAAGATCCGCGAGTCGCATCAGCAGTCGACGCCGGTGATCCATCTCGAGCCGGCGCACAAGCTCGCGCAGGAGTTTCGCGCGCTGCATCGCGAACTGGTCGGGTGAAGGGCGGGCGCCGTCGCACGTCCCGGCGATTTATATACGATCATTGAATTCGTCATTAATAATCTCGGGAACGATTTCAAAATAAATCTGGAAAACGATTACATAAGAATCCGCCCCATTTTCAATGCGCGCCCTTTTTCTAATAACGGGAATAATGACAGGGTAAATGTTGCAGTTGGCAACGGTGGGTTATCCTGTAAAAAGGTAAAAATCGTTTCCGGACAAGGCGCTGCGACATGACCCTATTACGAACGCGCACTGTCGTGGAGCAGGCGCTTCGGCTGCTAAGGGTTTTCACCTAGCATTAATGCAATTTAATTGACAATTAATCCATCTAAAATGGCCATCCTCAACTCTTCGCAGTCAATCGTGTCTGAGGGTTGTGAATAAGGAAGCAGGCCCTCGATCTGCCTTCCATTTTTCTTTACGTCGTCTCTCGCATTGCCAACAGGAGCGTGCCCGATGTCCGTATTTGCCCCCGAAAAATTCGCCGCCGATTATCAGTTCGGAATCGCCGCGTGGTTCGCGATTGCCCGTCCGGCAATTAATGGTTTCGAGGCAGTCGTCGAACTCAACCTCCAAGCGGCCAAGACGGCGCTCGAGGAATACGAGGACAAGCTGAAGAACGCGTTCAACGCGAGCAACCCGGCGGCAGGCTTCGCGCAGCAAGTCGCCGCACCGCAGGAAGCCGCCGGCAAGGCCGTCGCATACGGTCGCCATCTGTTCGATATCGCGGTGTCGACGCAGGCCGAGTGGGCGAAGGTTGCCCAGGCGCAGTACGAACAGAACGACAAGCGCGTGAAGGAAGTGGTCGGCGAACTGACGAAGCATGCGCCGGCAGGTTCGGGCGCCGTGGTCGCCGCACTGAACTCGGCGCTGTCCGCGGCGACGGCCGCGGCCGACTCCGTGCGCGCAGCGACGGGGCAGGCGATCGAGGCCGCGCAAAGCGGTTTCGACGCGGTCAGCGAAACGACGGCCCGCGGCGCCAAGCAGACCGCCGCCGCCGCTCGCAAGGAAGCCGCTTCGCGCGAATCGGCTGCATGAGCGCGTGTCGCGCGCAGGCGCGACACTGACACTGATTGAGCGGCGCCGGCGGGCGCCGGCCGCCGCGTGTGCCGCGCGGTGATCGGCGTACGTCCGGTTCGCCGCAGCGTGCCCGGACGCGGGCGGATGCGCGGCGCGCATGAGCGCGCGAACGTGCAACCGCATCGCCGGCCGCATGGCGTTCGCGCGCGGCCGCCGCGCCGTACCGGCGCGCAATACGGATCGACCCACTGATTTCAATGCAGGAAGAGAACATGACGGACGTAGTGATCGTATCGGCCGCGCGGACCGCGGTCGGCAAATTCGGCGGCTCGCTCGCGAAGATCGCGGCACCGGAGCTGGGCGCGACGGTGATTCGCGCGGTGCTGGAGCGTTCGGG
>NZ_CADFEF010000015.1:0-185987 GCF_902833125.1 Burkholderia sp. BCC1640
AATATGCCCACCGTGATCACCTTTGTATCCCCTGCTCAAAGATTGAGCAGGGCATTCAATCACGTGGGTCAAAATTCGATGAAAATTTTCAGCTCTAGTGGGTCAGTTCTGTGCGGACATCAACACACTGCTCATGTTGAGTTGTTGAGTTGGCTGCATATCGCATTGCGACATCGCTACCACGGCCTTACACCGACGCGCTCCTTGAAGAAGCGTGCGCAAGAAAACTATGCCTTGACTCAGGCGGGAACTCCGAGGCCGATCTGTCATCCGGGCGATTCACATGCAGCATGCAAACTGATATTCGGCATTTCGGGCGCGGGAAAGACGACACTTGCGAAGATGGTATTGAGCACGTTTCCGATGATCATCGAGCATCGAGAGTATCAGGGAGTTGCTGCACGGTTCGTGCAGGTGGTATGGGTTTTGGTTTCTTGTCCGCCCAACGGTTCTGTCTTGACGCTGATGAAGGGTATCTTGCATTGGTTTGATCTCCACCTTGGAACACACTATGTCAACGAAGTGAAGCACGGCTCGAATACTGCGGACTACATCTTGAAGGTGGATGACGTGCTGCGTCGCCATTTTGCGGGCACCCTGGTGATTGATGAAATCCAATTTGCTCTGAAGTCAGCAGAGAAGACTCAGCTGATAGACTTTTTAACTAATCTGCTCAATAGTAACCACTGCACATTCATCTTGCTCGGAACGCCTGACGCCCGCCGATACATCGTGAAGAGCTTGCGTACTTCCCGTCGTGCGAGCAGTGACGGGTATATACCGATTGACCCGTTTTCGGCAGATGAGCAATGGACGCGTCTAGCGAAAGCAATTATCAATATCGATTTCCTTCCGCTTCCGCCGAGCGATCCCGACGAGATCATACGCGTGTTGCATGAGGTGAGTGCTGGATTACCCGCTTTCGCCAAACTTGCGTTGACGCTCACGCAGTACATGGGGCTGCGCGCGGGAGAAAAGAGGATTACACCGGTGTTAATCCGGAAAGCGGTCAAGGTCGGCTTCGGTCCGGTTGACGGCTTGCTACAAGCGTTGCGTACTAGGGACTACGTGACCCTGGCCAAATGCGAAGACCTGGCAACCGCGGACGTCGACGCATTTCGAGAAAGGGTGGAGCGTGAAGGTCGGCGGCACCAACTCGGTACAGATGCGGCGAGCGAACGATTCCTGTTAACGTTTTCGCTCTCCGTCGCGATGCTGATTGAAATGGGGCGGACGGAGATCGAAGCTGAATCCCTTGTACGTCGAATTCTGGAGACCGACCGAAAATTATCTTCCGAAGAAGTGATACGTCGAGCTCTGGCAGAGGCGGAATCGCCAAATGCGTCTACTGCACCAAAGGCGCGCGGGCGGGCGAGGTCGAAACGCACCTGACTTGCATCCGCAAAATCTCGCGCCAGATAGGTAAACGGAGGTCCCGGTGGCTCTCTTTCTCGATGAACCATTGCCTGATGAAGCGCTGTTCAGCGTAATTGCACGGTATCTGGTGGACGCCAGAGTTACGCCTCGTAACACGTTTCTGAAAGCCACCACCGACCCAAGCGTCAGCCTGTTGACTGGTATTGCACGCAGCCTGGATCGCATCGCTAGCGAAACCACCATGATATGGGGAATGAGCGCGGCCGAAATACGCGATCGGTTGACACTTTACCCATACTATGTGGTGCTGTGCAACACGAGCACGGCCGAATCAATAAAAGGCGACGGAGTCTATCGGCTGTCGGGGGCGAGTAGCGCGACTCTGGGTCGCCTAGGTTTGCGACATTGCGAAATGTGCTGGAAGGAGGATATTGCTATCGGCGTTCCTCGGTATTGGCGGCGAACACATCAAATACCCGGCGTGCTCACATGCTTGTCGCACCGACATCCGCTTAACTATAGCGGTTGTGGGGCCTCGCAAACACTCCTTGAAACCAGCACTCGGTTCGACGTGGGACACCGCATGGAACTGCGCGGCTCAACAGATCAGTGTGAAGCACGCTTTCGATTCGCCTCGCTCTGCGCCAAGGTGCTACTTGGCACGAGCAACGCTTGCCGGTATCTCGAGAGAGGCGTCCGAATCAATTGCGCGCGAACCGTCGGATATTCAAACAACGACTTCGTCGACATCGCGCGTATGGCCGACGATCTCGTGGATATGTTGGGACCTGCTTATTTTGAGAAGGTCGGCATATCTTTGCATAACGAATCGTGGATACGTCGTGCTTTTTTTCGAAGTAGGGGGGAACCTAGCAGTGTCTTGAAATACATGCTCGTGGAATTTCTGCTTCAAGACCGCGCAGACCGAATGGAAATGATGAGAGTTCCCGTATGTCCTAGAGCCGCGTCAGCGCACGATCGCCGACATCGGCTCATGGTTCGGGATCTGTCCGAATGCGAAGCACACTGCGTTTGTATGTGTGGGTTCTCATTTCTCTACGTCAGCGATCCGGTTAGTGGCACCAAAGCTTTGCAGCCGACGCATGACGGCCTCGATCTTTCGATGGCTGCTGCGTACCTTATCAATCGTAACTATTCGATTGCCAAAGTGGCCCATCGTTTGGGTGTCAAAAAGGGAGCGCTAGAAAGCATGCTGGAACAGCAGATCAATGTCAGTTCGTGGCGATGTCAACGGGGGCGTGCGAGACATCTTGCTGCCTGGATTGAGCTTATTGATCGATGTGGCGAAGCGGACACTGCGCTGGCAATGGACTGTAGGCATTGGCGTTTTATCGCTGCTCTGGAACGCAGTCTGCCGAACCAATTGATCCCAACGAAAGGTGCGTCTCCTAAGGTGGCGAAACATGGCGATCTATCTTGATGAGCAACTGGACGACGAACCGCTCTTTGGTATCATAGCTCGCTACCTTGAGTCCGGGCCTGCTCATGCTATCAAGCCGACGATTCACCGCTTGTTCGGGCGGGAATTCCGAGCGTCTTACATGAACGATGGACTGGATCACGTGGCGCGCGAAACCGAAGCCTGTTGGGGCCTTTTGCCGGTGCAGATTGCAGAAAAGATGACGGTCTTTCCGTATTGCGCTGCAATTTTATCACCGGCACGAACCCAACTCATTCTTGAGAGGATGTGCGGAAATCGACCCGTCGGAATGAAGAGCGTGCACATGGTGGCGAGCAGGACCATTGGTTGGCACGGGCATCGATATTGTCGCGCGTGTCTTCGCGAGGACAAGATGGCAGATGGCGTTACGCATTGGCGCCGGAGTCACCAACTTCCCGGTGTCGTTGTCTGTCCTGTGCACGGGGAGGTGCTATGGGAACTTGGCAAGTACGCCAATAACTGGCGCTCGGGATATGTGTCGCCTTCCGCAGCCATTCGGATCGGTGGCGCTGCACGGATCGACCTGAATCTGACCAATCGACAAAAGAAGTGTTGCCAGCGGGTCGCGCAAGTGTCCGTAGATCTACTCAGCGGTAGTCTTTCGATTGCCACTTTTAGATTTGCAGAAAGCTTTCGGGAATTTATGCGTAGTACCTCAGGCTATCTGTGCGGCGCGAAGCATGGAGACTGCATGAATAGATTAATGAGCCAGTGTTTTGGTGACGAATATTTGAGAATGCATGGTGTGTTAAGAAGGGGTCTGCCATTTTTCAATACTCTTTGTGAGCGGAGTAGGGAATATCCTATCCGCAACGTGATTGCGTTATCGTTAATGCGTCTCGTTGAGGAGCAACCGTCGCTTCTCGCTGACTGGCGATTTAAAGATATCTGCGACTATTTGCCGCCGCGCGAAATTCCAGTTCGGCAAGCGAGAAAGAATTTGCCGCGGATAATCTGATCACATATTTCCGAAGATGCATCGGCGATTGGGGTCGTTGCATGTCGATCGTGATTGCATTATGCGTTTTATATGTGCTGTGACGGCGGAAGATATTATATTGTTACGTGCACTCGATGGTCGGCTGATTGCGATAATGAGGCGCGTCGATTAAAAAGATTTTGCATGAAGGCCGCAGCAATCGCCCGTCGAATTGGGGCGCCCCAAGCCGCCGTTTCTTCTATGTTATCGATCGGCGAGCGATTACGTACTCGTGTTCAGCCGAGTACGCCGATTGCATCGCGGAAATCGCCGAAACATCGTTCGTGCCGGTAGCTTCGATACACAAGAAAACTCCTCAACGAGCGGACGTCGCTACTTGTGCCGTCAACGTTCGCTAGTCTTTCGATGCACCCCCATTTAATGTTTGCTCCAAACTGCTCGTCGCTACTGCCGAGTGCGGATACTCGTGTATCTACGGCGGCGATGCAGTCACGTTATCACGCTAGGTGCAGACTTTCCACGATTTCAGGCAGTAAACGTGGAACTCCCGAACCCCGTGCAGACAAGCAGTCGATGTACGGTCTTTTTTGTGTACCCACACGATCGGCCGGAGCATCAGCGAATCACGCGCCCCCGTATTGCGCGAACAGCCAGCGGCGCATGGCCTCGAGCGCTTCCGAATGCGCATTGGCCTGCGGAAAGACGACGTAAAACCCGAGCGACATCGGAAACGAAAAATCGAACACGCGGCGCAGCCGGCCTTCCGCGAAATCGCGTTCGACGAGCGGCTCGCTGGTCAGCGCGATGCCTTGACCCGCGACGGCGGCGTCGATGGCGAGCAGCGACTGGCTGAACCGCGGCCCTTTCGTCGGATCGGTCTGCCCCGTTCCGCCGAGCTTCTCGATGAACTCCGGCCACAGGTCGTGCGCGTCGTGCAACAACGCATGCTTCGACAAGTCCGCGGGAGTGCGGATCGGCGGGCCGCTGTCGAGCAGTGTCGGGCTGGCGACCGCGAAGATGTCGAGCGGAAACAGCAATTGCGCGACCAGGCCGGCCGGGAACGGGGGCTTGCCGAGCCGGATCGCGATGTCGACGCCGTCGGCGCGGAACGACGCAAGGCGCTCGTCGGCGATGACGCGAACCTCGATGTCGGGGTGCAGGCGACCGAAGTCCGACAGGCGCGGGATCAGCCACTTCGACGCGAACGAAGGCGTCGTGCTGACCGCCAGGACCATGGGGCGCTGGCCCAGGGCGTCCGTGGCATCGGCGATGATCTGCAGCGCGCGCTGGACCGACGAAAAATACTCGAGCCCTTCGCGCGTCAGCGCCAGCCCCCTCGGCAGCCGCCGGAACAGTTGAATCTCCACGACGTCCTCCAGATGCCGGACCTGCTGCGCGACCGCGCCCTGGGTCACGCCGAGTTCGTCGGCGGCCAGCCGGAAATTGAGGTGGCGCGCGGCGGCCTCGAACGCGCGAAGCGCATTGAGCGGCGGGAACCGGCGGGTACGCGACAGAGCTTTCATGCAGTAGAAAATCTACAGGGTGTGTGGAGAAATCATCGTTCGACAAGGCGATTATAGAGTTCTAGAGTTGGCGCTTTGGAACGACGATCGCGGCATTGAGCCGACCTATCCGGGAGAACAGCATGACTGTAGAGAAAGTGGCATTGGTGACGGCGGCGGGCAAGGGCATGGGCGCGGCGATCGCGCGGGATCTTGCGAGCAACGGTTATCGCGTCGCGCTGATGTCGCCGTCCGGCAGCGCGGTCGAGCTTGCCGGGGAACTCGGCGGTTTCGGCATGGCGGGGTCCGTCACCGAAGACGCCGACATCGAGCGTTTCGTAAACGGGACGCTCGCGAAGTACGGCCGCATCGACGCGGTCGTCAACAACACCGGGCATCCGCCGAAGGGCGACCTGCTCGCCATCGAGGACGACCAGTGGCACGCAGGGCTCGACCTGATCGTGCTCAACGTCGTTCGCGTGCTGCGCCGGGTGACGCCCGTCTTCCTGAAGCAGGGCGGCGGCGCGGTGGTCAACATTTCGAGCTTCGCGGCCGACGCGCCCGAGCAGGCGATGCCGGTGTCGTCCGCGCTGCGTGCGGCGCTGAGCTCCGTCACGCGTCTGTACGCCGATCGGTATGCGAAGGACAACATCCGCATCAATTCGGTGCTGCCCGGCTTCATCGACAGCTGGCCGGAGACGCCCGAGATCGTCGCCCGCATTCCGGTCGGCCGCTTCGGCAGGACGCAGGAGATCGCGCAGACCGTGACGTTCCTGCTGTCGGAAGGCGCCGGCTACATCACCGGGCAGAACATCCGCGTCGACGGCGGGATCGTGCGCGCACTGTAAGCGGAAAGGGGCGCGCCGCCCGCGCCATCAGTTGTGCCGCTCGCCGATCCGGTTTTCTTCCGGACTCCAGACGCTGAGCCCTTCCGTCGGGTCCATCGGCACGTCCCAGGGCCGCGCGGCGATCGCCTGCATCGTCGCGTCGAACCCGGCCTGCCGGCGGGCCGCGATGCCGGCGGGTGTGAAATCGATGTCCTTCCACTGATCGTCGCCGTCGAGCCGCGGCGCCGCGAGCTTGATCACGTGCATCGTGGTCTGGCAGCCCCACGCGGCGAGTGCCTTCACATCGGCCGTCGTGCGCTCCGCCTCGGGCAGCCGCATGACCAGTTCCCGGATCACGTGGCGCAGCCGGTGAATCTGCTGCTGCCGCGCGATGTTGCTGTCTGTGCGGCTCGCGTACTGGATGTCCTTCTGCCGCTCCGACACCTGCCAGATGCTTTGCGGTTCCGGCCCGACCGGATTCCACATCTGCACCGAGAAGATGATCGAGCTGCGGCGCGGCGCGTCGTCCAGCACGACCTCGACCGGCGTATTCGAGTAGATGCCGCCGTCCCAGTAGGGCGTGCCGTCGACTCGCACGGCCGGGAACGCGGGCGGTAGCGCGCCCGAACTCATCACATGGTCGATGCCGAGCGGCCGGTCGCGCGAATCGAAATAGCGCATCGTGCCCGTGCACGCGTTGACCGCGCCGACGGTCAGTCGCGGCCGGCACGCGTTCAGCAGGTCGAGATCGACGAGCGACGCAAGCGTGTCGCGCAGCGGCTCGACCACGTAGTACGACGCGCGCTCGACGCCGACCCGCGCCAGCGGCCCGAACCACGCGGCGGGATTCGGCCGGAAGAATCCCGGGAGGCCCGCGCCGATGACCGCGAGTTCCGAGCCGATCTTGTCCCAGCTCGTCGGGAAGCCCGGCACGTTCACGGCGGGCCGTTCGGTGACATGGCGCCAGAATTCGGCCATCCGTTGCGCGCGGTGTCCGGGCGCGTTGCCGGCGATCAGCGCCGCGTTGATCGCGCCGATCGACGTGCCGATGACCCAGTCGGGCTGAATGCCCGCCGCATCCATCGCCTCGAATACGCCGAGCTGGTACGCACCGAGCGCGCCGCCGCCCTGGAGCACGAGCACGACCTGGCCCGGCAGTTTCGGATGTGCGGGTTGACTTGCCGTCATCGCTTGCCTCGTGGTCGGTGACGGCCGGCGGGGGCCGGCCGGATGGAACCAGTGTAGGCGATCGTCGGGCAGCGTCCGCGGTGCGGATGTTCGCGGGGCCTTGCGGCGCGCCGCGTCATTCCACGGTGATGGTCTCCTTCATGTACGGATGAATCCCGCAGAACACCTTGTAGACCCCCGGCTTGTCAAAACGGAACGAGTAGGTTTCGTCCTGGTCGAGCGCCTTCGAGTGGAAGATGCCCGCGTCGTTGACGACGGTATGCGGTTCCGCGTCGAGGTTTTTCCACGTGACCGTCGTGCCGGCCTTGATCGTGGTCGACATCGGCGAAAACATGAAATTGCGGATCGTCACGAGCGGGCCGGCCGGGGTCTGCGCGCATGCGGCGAGCGGCGTGCCGACGGCAGCCGCGCTCAGGATGAGTGCGGCCGCCAGCGTCGAGGGCTTGAGGAAGGTCATGTTGGTCTCCTTGTGTGTCGGCATCAGGCCAGCGTCGTGTCGTGCAGCGAGGCCGCGACGGGATGGCCGGCGAAGTCGACGGTCGTCACGCCGAGCATCGCAGGCAGCCGGTCGCGCGGCACCGTGAGCGGCACCGGGCCCGGCCCGTTGCCGGCGGTCGGCTGCGGGAACGCGGTGGAGCGCGCGGTGTGGAACGTCACGTTGCCCTCGACCTTCGACACGATCTGATGGATGTGCCCGTTCAGCACGGTGACCGAGCCGAAGCGGCGCAGCAGGGCCATCGTCTGCGGCGCGTCGCCGGTGCCCCAGCCCCACGGCTCGTAGATGGTCCACATCGGCATGTGCGAGAACACGACGATCGGCGTGCTCGACGATTGCCCCTTCAGATCCTGCGCGAGCCACGCGAGCTGTTCATCGCCGAAGCTGCCGAGCCCGTTCGGCTTGAAGTGCATCACGTTGACCAGCGCGACGAAATGCACGCCCGCGTGATCGAAGCTGTAGTAGCCGCGGTTGTCGGACGCCTTGCCGAACCGGCTGAAATATTCGGCGCCTGAGCCGTCGGTCACGTCGTGTTCGCCGGGCACCGTGTGCAGCTCGGGCACGCGCAGCGCGGACAGCAGTTGCGACGCGTGATCGAATTCTTCCGCTTTGGACAGGTGCGTGATGTCGCCGGTATGGATCGCGAGCGCGGGCGTGGCAGGCATTCCGTTGACCAGATCGATGGTCTGCCGCAGCGTGGCCGCGACGTCGGGATTCGCGTCCTTGTTGAAGCCGATGTGCGTGTCGCTGATCTGCACGAACAGCGGCCGGCCCGCATTCGCAGGGAGCGCGGCGCCGCTTTGCGCGAGCGCGAGATCGAACGGTGTGAGGATGCCGCCCGACAGCGTAAACAGCGTGCCGAGGCCGCCGAACGCCATGCATTGCAGGGCCTTGCGGCGCGACGGGCGGGTGGGAGTCGATGAAGACATGTTTGCCTCGCATTCGTATGACGGAACCGGACGGCCGGATCGTCCTGGAATTAGCCGGCGCCTTCGCATGCCATACCGATGCGGCGACGGATTTATTCCCGTTTATTTGCGAGGCCCGATGCGGCCGTTCGAGGCTTGCGGCGCGATGACGGATCGCTGACGGATGACCTGTCAATGTCCTGTAAGTGACACGTCACGTTTGCGTCATGTTCGCCCGATAGCCTGCGACACCGAATCACCTCTCCGGAGCCCCTCATGCCGAATCTCGCGGCAACGGAAACCCGTGGTGCGGGCGGTCGAAGCACGCGCACCATCGGCCTCGCATCGTTCTTTCCGAGCGTTGCCTGCGGCATCGTTCATGTCGGCGCTCGCCTGAGCGCGGATCCCGGTCCCGTCAAGGAGCGTTCGGTCCTGCCGATCGTGCTGCGCTTCGTCGCGCTGTCGGCGGCACTGTACTGGGCGATTCACACGCTGTTCTGAGCCGCGCCGGCCGATGCCATACCCGGCCGTGCGGCACGCGGCCGATCCCATCGATTTTCAATTCGAACCAGACGCTACCGATGGACATCAGTTTCTTCGATCCGAATCGCACCGCCAACGCGTCCGCGTGGCGCGTGCTCCCCAACCGCTGGGATGCGGTCGCGTTTCCGCTGATCATCGGCCTACTCGCGATGGCGATCGTCGGCTTCCACGAGACGATGGCGCCGATCGCGACCCTGCAGACGCAGAAGATCTCGCTCGATCCGTCGAACCTGCCCGAATACGCGTTGCGCACCACGCTGCGAATGCTCGCCGCGATGGTCGCGTCGCTCGCGTTCACGCTGATCTACGGCACGCTCGCCGCGAAAAGCCGTCGCGCCGGCATGGTGCTGATCCCGATTCTCGACATCCTGCAGTCGGTGCCGGTGCTCGGCTATATCTCGTTTACGGTCACGTTCTTCCTTGCACTGTTCCCGGGCCGCGTGCTCGGCGCCGAGCTCGCGGCGATCTTCGCGATCTTCACGAGCCAGGCCTGGAACATGACGTTCAGCTTCTATCAGTCGCTGCGCACGGTACCGCGCGACCTGAGCGAAGTGTCGCGCGGTTTTCACCTGACGTCGTGGCAGCGCTTCTGGAAGCTCGAGGTGCCGTTCTCGATGCCGGGGCTGATCTGGAACATGATGATGTCGATGTCGGGCGGCTGGTTCTTCGTCGTCGCATCGGAGGCCATCACCGTCGGCAACCAGACCATCACGCTGCCCGGGATCGGTGCGTATCTCGCGCAGGCGATCTCGGACAAGAACCTCGGCGCGGTGGGCTGGGTGATCGTCGCGATGTCGGTCGTGATCCTCGCGTACGACCAGTTCCTGTTCCGCCCGCTCGTCGCATGGGCCGACAAGTTCCGGATGGAGAACACCGCGTCGGGCGATGCGCCGCAGTCCTGGCTGCTCGACATGCTGCGCCGCACGCACCTGATCCATCAGCTGCTGGTGCCGGCCGGCTGGCTGCTGTCTCAGGCCGCACGGATTCCGCTGCGCGTGCCGTCGCTTGCGGGCAAGCGTTCGCGCGGCACGTCGGCGCGCGGGTCGTCGCGCGTCGGCGACATCGTGTGGGGAACATTCGTGATCCTGATGACCGTGTACGTCGCGTGGCGCGTCGTCAGCTTCGTCGCGACCGGCGTGACGATGAGCGAGGTCGGCCACGTGCTGACGCTCGGGTTGATCACGCTGCTGCGTGTGATCGTGCTGATCGCGATCGCGTCGGTGGTCTGGGTGCCACTCGGCGTGCTGATCGGGCTGCGCCCCGCGCTGGCCGAGAAGATCCAGCCGCTCGCGCAGTTCCTCGCCGCGTTCCCGGCGAACCTCCTGTTCCCGGTGTTCGTGATCGTGATCGTCCACTTCCATCTGAACGCGGACATCTGGCTGTCGCCGCTGATCGTTCTCGGCACGCAGTGGTACATCCTGTTCAACGTGATCGCCGGCGCGATGTCCTATCCGAACGACTACAAGGAGGCGACGAAGAATTTCCGCATTCGCGGCTGGCAGTGGTGGCGGCAGGCGATGCTGCCCGGCATCTTCCCGTATTACGTGACCGGCGCGATCACCGCGTCGGGCGGCGCGTGGAATGCGAGCATCGTGTCCGAGTTCGTGCAGTGGGGCGACACGAAGGTCGTCGCGCACGGCCTCGGCTCGTATATCGCACAGACGACCGCGGCCGGCGACTTCCCGAAGATCATCCTGGGCATCGCCGTGATGTCCCTGTTCGTCACCTTGTTCAACCGCCTGCTGTGGCGTCCGATGTATGCCTATGCGGAATCCCGGCTCCGTCTCGATTGAGAGTAAGCGCGATGCAAAATTCGACTGTAATCAACGCCCCCGCCCAGACGTCTCAGCCGCTTCAGCCGCCGCGCCTCGGTGAAGAAATCCTGCGCGTCGAGCACGTGAACCGCGGCTTCAACAGGTCGCAGGGCGAACTGCTCGTGCTCGACGACGCGAACCTGTCGCTGCGCGAAGGTGAGATCGTCGGGCTGCTCGGCCGTTCGGGCTCGGGCAAGTCCACGCTGCTGCGGATCATCGCCGGGCTGATCGAGCCGACCGGCGGTGAAGTGACCTACCTCGGCAAGCCGCTGACCGGCCCGGCCGAAGGCGTCGCGATGGTGTTCCAGACCTTCGCGCTGTTCCCGTGGCTGACCGTGCTGCAGAACGTGGAAGCCGGGCTGGAAGCGCTCGGTGTCGGCGCGCGCGAGCGGCGCGAACGCGCGCTCGCCGCGATCGACCTGATCGGTCTCGACGGCTTCGAGAACGCATACCCGCGCGAGCTGTCGGGCGGCATGCGTCAGCGCGTGGGCTTCGCGCGCGCGCTCGTCGTCGACCCGACGATCCTGCTGATGGACGAGCCGTTCTCGGCGCTCGACGTGCTGACGGCCGAAACGCTGCGCACCGACCTGCTCGATCTGTGGACGCAAGGCCGCATGCCGATCAAGTCGATGCTGATCGTCACGCACAACATCGAGGAAGCGGTGTTCATGTGCGACCGGATTCTCGTGCTGTCGTCGAACCCGGGCCGCGTGATCGCCGAGATCAAGGTGCCGTTCAAGCATCCGCGCAACCGGCTGGATCCCGATTTCCGCAAGCTCGTCGACGACATCTACGCGAAGATGACCGCGCGCCAGACCGGCGAGGCGACGAAGAAGGGGCTCGAGCTCGGTAGCTGGCTGCCGCAGGTGTCGACCAACCTGATGGCCGGCCTGATCGAGACGCTCGCGATGGCGCCGTACCACGGCCGCGCCGACATGCCGGAAATCGCGCGCACGCTGCATCTGGAAGTGGACGAACTGTTCCCGATCGCCGAAGTGCTGCAATACCTCGGCTTCGCCGACGTGCGCGAAGGTGACGTGTTCCTCACGCCGCCCGCGCGCGTGTTCGCGGAGTTCGGCACGCAGGAGCGCAAGTTGATGTTCGCGGATCACCTGCTGAAGCACGTGCCGCTCGCCGCGCGAATCAGGAAGGTGCTGAACGAGCGCCCCGGACATCGCGCGCCGCGTGTGCGTTTCGAGCAGGAGCTGGAGGATTTCCTGTCGGACGAGGCGGCCGAGGAAACGCTCGACGCGGTGATCGACTGGGGCCGTTACGGCGAAGTCTTCTCGTACAACGACAAGACGGAGGTGTTCAGTCTCGAGGATGTCGAGAGCTGACGCCCGCGCCCGAATGATGGCCGACCGTCATTCGGGCAAATCCCACTGATTCGCATCCTGCTCGCTGCCGCCCGTACTCAGCCGCTCGATCTTTTCCATCCGCTGCCGCGCCAGTTCGGGAAGCCGGTTCGTCACGCCGATCACCAGCGCTTCGGCGAGCGCGAGCGCCGGCACATTGGTCTGCAGCATCGCGAACGGGCGCCCCTGGATCCGCAGCACGATCTCGGCGAACGCGCTGATCGGCGAGCGCCATTCGTCGGTGATCAGCAGTATCCGCGCGCCGAGCCGGTGCGCGGCCTGCGCGAACCGGATGCTGTCCTTCTGATAGCGGCGAAAATCGAAAATGACGAGCACGTCGCCGGGCCCCATGTCCGTCAGCGAGACCGACGCGAGATTCACGTTCGGCTCGACGTATTGCACATGCGGGCGCGCATACGCGAGCGTGAAGGAAAACAGCGACGCAAGCGGGGCGGTATAACGTCCGCCGCCGCAGAACACGCGGATATCCGGATCGGCCAGCAGCGTCACCGCTTCGTCGAACGCCGCCGCATCGAGTCCTTCGATCGTGGTGGCGAGCGATTGCGAAAGCCGCTGGAAGATCGCCGCATGGCTGTCGCGCATCCCCGATTCCGAGTGGAAGGCGTCCATCCGCGCGAGCGGCGAATTCATCGCGGTGTCGATCTCGTCGTGCAGCGCCTGCTGAAACGACGGGTAGTTCGGAAAGCCGATCCGCACGACGAAGCGAAACACGGTCGGGTCGCTGACTTCGGCTTGCTTCGCGAAGCTCGCGATCGGCCCGAGCCCGAGGCTCGGATAGCGATCCAGCAGCGCGTGCGCGACCTTCTGTTCCGACGGCGTGAAGCTATCCATCTGGGATAGCAGCAACGCCCTGATGCTTGTCCCCATCGGGCACTCCGGCTTGCTCTTATCTGAATGAACGACAAACGGCAGACATGCGTCTGCCGGCGACTCCATGCATGTTAGCCCATCGACAGGCCGCCAATCGCGTGAGGCCGCAGATTAGAGGGACGCATCACTCCGGGCATCAAACATTCATATGTGTAATAAAACGAACATTCCACGCCGTCGATCAGCGCGTGATCTCACGCATAAGCTGAGTGATAACCCTAGGTTTTGAGATCAAAATGCCGATGTATGATCGCGGCCTCGCCGGAATGTATCGTTCATTACATGCCGGATCAGCAACGTCGACCGGCAAGGCCTGGTCATTCGTCTGGAGGATTCCGTCATGAGGCGGCTCGTCGTACTCACCCTGTTGTCGGCCCTGAGCGCAGGCGCGCTCGCCGCTTCGGAACCCGCGGTGGAAGCGAAGAACGGCATGGTCGTGTCGTCGCAGCACTTCGCGTCGCAGATCGGCGTCGACATCCTGAAGGAAGGCGGCAACGCGGTCGACGCCGCCGTGGCGGTCGGCTACGCGCAAGCGGTGACCAACCCGTGCTGCGGCAACATCGGCGGTGGCGGGTTCATGACCCTGCACCTGGCGGACGGCCGCGACCGCTTCATCAACTTCCGCGAGACCGCGCCGGCCGCGGCGTCCGCGAACATGTATCTCGATGCGAACGGCAACGTCATTCCGGACGACAGCTTGTACGGTTATCGCGCGGTCGGTGTGCCGGGCACGGTCGCGGGTCTCGACCTCGCGCAGCGCAAGTACGGCAAGCTGACGCGCCGGCAGGTGATGGCGCCGGCGATTCGGCTCGCGCGCGACGGCTTCGTGCTGACGCGCGGCGATACGGACATCCTCGACACGACGATCGACCGTTTCAAGAAGGACCCGGAAGCCGCGCGCATCTTCCTGCGCCCGGACGGTACGCCGCTGCAGCCGGGCGACCGCCTGGTGCAGAAGGACCTGGCGCGCACGCTCGAGCGCATCGCGGAGCAGGGCCCCGACGCGTTCTATCACGGCGAGATTCCGAAGATCGTCGAAGCGGCCGCGAAGCGCGGCGGCGGGCTGATCACGGCGGCCGACTTTGCGTCGTATCGTGCGCAGGACATGGCGCCGCTGACCTGCACGTATCGCGGCTACGAGTTCGTGTCGGCGCCGCCGCCGAGCTCGGGCGGCGTGACGATGTGCGAGACGCTGAACGTCCTCGAAGGGTATGACCTGCGCAAGTTCGGCTACCAGTCGGCTTCGGTGGTCCACTACATGACCGAGGCGATGCGCCACGCGTACGAGGATCGCAACACGCTGCTGGGCGACCCGAACTTCATCGACAATCCGGTCGCGAAGCTGACGAGCAAGGCGTATGCGGCCGAGATCCGCAAGCAGATCAGCGGCGACACGGCGACGGCGTCGGTCGATGTGCAGCCGGGTGTCGGCGTGCACGAAAAGCCGGAGACGACTCACTATTCGATCATCGACCGCGACGGTAACGCGGTGTCGACCACGTACACGGTCAACGGCCGCTTCGGCGCCGTGGTGATCGCGCCGGGCACGGGCTTCTTCCTGAACGACGAGATGGACGACTTCACGGTCAAGGTCGGCGCGCAGAACCTGTTCGGCCTCGTGCAGGGCACGCGCAACTCGATCGCACCGGGCAAGCGTCCGCTGTCGTCGATGGCGCCGACGATCGTGAAGAAGGACGGCAAGGTGTTCATGGTGGTCGGCTCGCCGGGCGGCTCGCGCATCATCACGATCACGCTGCAGACCGTGCTGAACGTGATCGACTACGGAATGACGCCGCAGGATGCGGTCGGGGCGCCGCGCATCCATCATCAATGGCTGCCGGATCAGGTTTATTACGAAACCCGCGGCCTGTCGCCCGACACGCTCGCGATCCTGCGCAACATGGGCTACAAGATGGTCGAGCAGACGCCGTGGGGCGCAGCGGAGCTGATCTTGGTTGGCCTGCCCGGCACCGAGGCGGCGAGCCGTCAGAGTTCCGGCAACGACTCGTCGGTGTCCGGCAACGTGCGCGTCGGCTACATCTACGGCGTCAACGATCCGCGCCGGCCGGCCGGTTCGGCGATCGGCTACTGACCTGAGCGGATGAGATTCGATTTGGTTGCGTCAGGCTGAATGGTTGCCACGGCGTTCGCCATCGCGCGAGCGCCGCGGCAGCGACAGCGCGTCCGTTCTCGGACGTTCGCAGTATCGAGCGTGGCGGGTGCCCGGAGTCCCGGGCCCGCCTTGCTCGCAACGTGCGCCGTGGCACGGCATCGGCGCGCGTATTTTTTCTTTCACTCCTGCACCGTGCGTCGAGTTCCGTTATGAACAAACGAATGTCTGCGGCAGTCTGGATCCTGCTCGCGATGGCGGCCGGCATCTTCATCGGCTACATGATCTACACGCAGTTTCCCGACAAGCAGGCGGCGACCGAAATCGCCGGCTACATCTCCCTCGTGTCCGACGTGTTCCTGCGCCTGATCAAGATGGTGATCGGGCCGCTGGTGTTCTCCACGCTCGTCGTCGGCATCGCGCACATGGGCGACGCATCGTCGGTGGGGCGCGTGTTCGTGAAGGCGTTCGGCTGGTTCGTCACCGCGTCGCTGATCTCGCTGCTGCTCGGGCTGTTGATGGCGAACCTGCTGCGCCCCGGTGAGAACCTCGGCCTGCCGCTGCCGGACATCGGCGCATCCGCGCATCTCGCGACGTCCAAGTTCACGCTGAAGGATTTCGTCAGCCACATGGTGCCGAAGTCGATCGCCGAGGCGATGGCGAACAACGAGATCCTGCAGATCGTCGTGTTCTCGATGTTCTTCGGCGTCGCGCTGTCGGCGCTTGGCGAGCGCGGCAAGATCCTCGTGGCCGCGATCGACCAGCTGGCGCACGTGATGCTGAAGATCACCGGCTACGTGATGAAGCTCGCGCCGCTCGCGGTGCTGGCGGCGATGGCCGCGACCGTCGCGGTCAACGGGCTGTCGGTGCTGCTGAAGTTCGCGGTGTTCATGGGCGACTTCTATGTCAGCCTGTTCCTGCTGTGGAGCACGCTCGTGATCGCCGGCCTGCTGTTCCTCGGCCGCCGCGTATTCAAGCTGCTCGTGCTGATCAAGGAAGCGTTCATGCTGTCGTTCGCGACCGCGAGCTCCGAAGCCGCGTATCCGAAGATCCTCGACGCGCTCGACCGGTTCGGCGTGCGACGCAAGATCTCGAGCTTCGTGATGCCGATGGGCTATTCGTTCAACCTCGACGGCTCGATGATGTACTGCACGTTCGCGTCGCTGTTCATCGCACAGGCGTACAACATTCATCTGTCGCTCGGCACGCAGATCACGATGCTGCTGGTCCTGATGCTGACCTCGAAGGGGATGGCCGGCGTGCCGCGCGCATCGCTCGTCGTGATCGCGGCGACGCTGCATCAGTTCGATATCCCGGAAGCGGGGCTGCTGCTGATCCTCGGTGTCGACACGTTCCTCGACATGGGCCGCTCGGCCACCAATGCGGTCGGCAATTCGATCGCCAGCGCGGTGGTCGCGAAGTGGGAAGGCGAGCTGATGTCGGAGTCCGAAGCGCTGGCGCATGCCGCGCATCTCGATGCGGAACTGGAACGGCAGAACAACGAACCGGCCTATGGTGCCGGTCAGGCGACGTCCGTTTAAGCGGCACACACCTCGTCGATGGACGCCGCCAGCACCATCGCGGCGGCGTTGCCCGGCGCCGAGCCGAGCAGTTGCGGCGCATACACGCTGTCGCCGGGCGCGATCGGCTGCCCCGACAGCGCACAGACGCCGCGCTTGCGCGTCGTGAACAGCCGCCACTTCTGATAACCGTAGTGGCCGGTGCACGCGTCGCGCCACGAAATCATCACGGTGTCGGCCGTGGGACGTTCGAGCACGCTGATCGTCGGCTGGCTCGTCGCGTCCCACGACGGCAGGCGATCGCGCGTGATGCTGCGCCGTCGCGGTGCGGCCCATGAGACGGACGGCATGTCGAAGCAGCCGATCGCGGCGACCGTCTTGAGCCAGGCTACTGCACTGTTGCTCATCTTTGTTTGTTTCCCTCGAAACGTTACGCGATGCCGCGACGTGCGGCATCACGACAGGCGGATGCGCGGCTGCACGCAGCCGTTGATCCGTTCGGCGATCCACAGCAGCGTCGCCTTGGAAAATCCGTGCAGCGCCTGCTGGTGGCGCCGATACAGCATCAGATGGCTGAATTGCGCGAAACGCCCCTGGATGAAGCCGCCGCGAAAGAACCCGAATTGCCCGAGTGTGCCGAACGCGTCGTAGTCGCTGATCGACACGAGCGAGCCGAAGTCGTGGAACGCGAACGGCGGCAGCGGTTTGCCGTCGAGCCATGCCGGCAAGTGCTTCGCGAGATGCTCCGCCTGCTGGGCCGCGACCTGCGCGGTGGGCGGCAGCGGCCGCTCGTGGCCGTCGAGCTGCAGGCTCGCGCAATCGCCGATCGCGAACACGTGCTCGTCGGCCGTGGCTTGCAACGTGGGCCCGACCAGGATCTGGTTCGCGCGGTTCGTGTCGAGCCCGCCCAGCGCCTGCATGAAATCGGGCGCCTTCACGCCGGCCGCCCACACCATCAGATCCGCTTCGGCAAACGAACCATCGCCATGGTGGAAGCCGTTCGCATCGGCTGCCGTCACGCGCGTCGACGTCAGCACGTGAAAGCCGATCTGCTCGAGCCGCCGCTGCGCCGACGCGGAAATCCGCGGCGGAAACGCGGCGAGGATGCGCGGGCCGCTTTCGAGCAGCGTCAGCCGCAGCCGTTCGCGCACCGTCTCGTCGCCATATGCCTGCGCCACTTCCAGCAGCCGGCTCAGTTCCGCCGCCAGCTCCACGCCCGTCGCGCCCGCACCGACGATCGCGACGCGAAACGGCTCGTCGCGCGCGATGCTGCGAAACACGCGCATCCGCAACGCTTCGTTGAAGGTTTCGGCTTGCTGCTGGCTGTCGATGAAGTAGCAGTGCTCGCGCACGCCCGGCACGCCGAAATCGTTGGCCTGGCTGCCGAGCGCGAGGATCAGCACGTCGTACTCGAGCTCGCGCGCGTCGATCATTCGTTCGCCGTCCTGCGAGCGGATCTCGGCGAGCTGCACGCGGCGACGTGCACGATCGAGCCCCGTCAGTTCGCCGGGCTGGTACGTGTAGCCGTGATCGCGCGCATGGGCGAGGAAGATCACCTGCTGTTGCTGCACGTCGCGCGTGCCGGCCGCAATCGTGTGCAGCATCGGCTTCCAGATATGGGTCGGGCTGCGGTCGACGACGGTGACCTGGGCGCGCCCGGTGCGGCCGAGACGTTCGCCGAGGCGGGTCGCGAGCTGCAATCCGGCGATACCGCCGCCGACGATCACGATGCGAGTAGGGGTTGTCATGAATAAATCATCATGTGATGAATAATGTATGATCCTAGCGCTTCCCGGCTTCGCGTGTCAACGGAGCGGGGCAGGCGACCCGGTTCTGGCGATGTGGAACCGGGGCCCGAACGCGGGCATTCGATTCATTCAACGGGAGCAGGAAAACGTGGCTGAAGTCACTGAGCGCGCGCCGTCGAAGCGGCGTACGCGGGGGCGGCCGCTGGCGGAGGCGTCCGTCGGTCCGGACGTGATATTGCGGGCCGCGCGTCGCACGTTCGCGAAGCGCGGCTACGATGCGACGAGCGTGCGCGAGGTCGCGCGCGAGCTGGGCATCGACGCCGCGCTGATCGCCCACCATTTCGGCGCGAAGGAAACGTTGTGGCTGGCCGTCGTCGAGCAGATCGTCGATCTCGCCGAGCCGCTGTTTAAAGCGTTGCGCGCGCTGCGCACGTCGTCATTGCCGCATCGCGAGCGCGTGCGGCGCGCGATCGAGCTGTGCGTCGACCATGAATTCGAGGAGCCGGACATCGGCATGTTCTTCTCGACGGCGGCGACCGAAGAGGGCGGGCGGCTCGACTGCCTGCAGCAGCGGATCGTGCGCCCGTATCACGACGCGATGTTTCCGCTGCTGGCCGACGCGGTCGAGGCCGGCGAAATCCGTCCGGTCGATCCGAACGTGCTGTTCTTCATGATCGCGAGCGCGGTCGGCACGACGGTGTCGTACAGCCACATGATGTTGGAGTTCACGTCGCTGCCCACGCGGCAGGATGCGTTCCGGCAGGCCGTGCTCGACGTCGCGCTCAGCATTCTGCGCGTCTGAGCGCCGCGCGCACGACGCGCGGTCACGTTGCCGCCACCAGCCCCAGTGCGTCGACCGCGTGCCGCGCGCTCTCGCGCAGCGCGTCGACGAGCGGCGACGGCGTCCGGTAGGCGATCGCCAGTTCGTATGCGAGCGGGCTGCCCGCGCCCGTCAGTTCGCAGAACGTAATGCCTTGCGGCTGCATCGGCACGAACAGCCGCGGCATCAGCGCGACGCCGATGCCGCCCGCGACGAGTCCGGCCGTCGTCTGCATCTGGCGCGGCTGCTGGATCACGCGCGGCGCGAAGCCGGCCTGCGCGCATGCCGTCACGATTCGCGCGTACATGCCGGGCCCGTGATGCGCGGCAAACAACACCCACGGTTCGTCCGCCAGCTCGGCCAGCGCGATGCGGCGGCGGCGCGCGAGCCGGTGACCGTCGGGTAGCGCGGCGACCATCCTGTCGCGCAGCAGCGGCTCGACGTGCAGCTCGCCCGCATCGGCTACCGGCAGCACGACGAGACCGACGTCCGTGCGATCCTGCCGCAGCGCGAGCACCTGCTCGGCGGTCGTGCCTTCTTCCAGCTGGAAATCGACATCCGGATGCCGTTGCTGGAACGCGCGGAGGATCAGCGGCAGCAGCCTATTGACCGTGCTGTCGACGAACCGCAACCGCAGCGTGCCGCCCAGCCCGGCACCGGCGCGGCGCGCCACTGCCACCGCACGCTCGGCCTGCTCGATCGCGCGGCGCGCTTCGAGCAGGAACGCATCGCCGGCCGGCGTGAGCGTCGAGCCGCGGTTGTCGCGCTCGAACAGCGCGACGCCCAGCTCTTCCTCGAGCTTGCGGATGGCCGCGCTGAGCGGCGGCTGCGCCATGTGCAGGCGCTCGGCGGCGCGCCGGAAGCTCAGCGTTTCGGCGACGGCAATGAATTGCCGGAACTGGCGCAGATCGATCATTGCGATACCTTTTACGTATCAGTCGGTCATCGAATTCGTATTTTACCTATCGTCGTGCATTGCCCAGACTGCCAGTGTCATCAACCGTCAACACCGAGGAAAGGAGGGTAGGCCATGACAGACGGCGAAAGGCAACGCACGGCGATCGTCACGGGCGGGGCGAGCGGGATCGGCTTTGCGATCGCGAACCGGCTGGTGGAGGAAGGGTATCGCGTCGCGATCGTCGGACGCGACGCGCGGCGCCTGGAGGCGGCCGTCGCGCGCCTCGGCAATGCGGCGATCGGGCACGCGGCCGACCTGAGCGTGCGTCGCGACGCGGCGGCGGCGGTCGCCGCGATCGTCGCGCGCTGGCCGCGCATCGACGTGCTGGTCAACAACGCGGGGCTGACGGGGCGGGTCGGCGCGGACACGGACGCGGGCGATGCCGAGGCCGTGTGGGACGCCGTGCTCGAGGCGAACCTGAAAAGCGCGTTCATCACGACGCTGACCGTGCTGCCGCATCTGGCCGAGCGCGCCGCGCGGATCGTGAACATCGGGTCGATCGCGGCGCGCGCGGGCAGCCTGCTGCCGGGCGGCCTCGCCTATGCGGCGGCGAAGGCCGGTGTCGAAGGGTTCACCGTCGCGCTTGCGCGCGAACTCGGGGCGCGCGGCATCACGGTCAATACGGTCGCGCCCGGCTATGTCGCCGATACGCGCTTCTTCGGCGATGCAGGCGTCGCGCCGGCCATCGCGGCGACGATTCGCGAACAGACGCCCGTCGGCCGCGCCGGCCAGCCGGACGACGTTGCGGACGCGGTCGCGTGGCTCGCCGGCCCGCGCGCGTCGTTCGTCACCGGCGCGACGATCGCGGTGAACGGCGGCTGGCGGGTCGGATGATGCGTGGAGCCGACGCGGCGACGGGCATCGCGTCGGCCGCCCGCGTCAGTCGAGATCGGGCGGCGCGTCGCCGAGCCAGCGCCGCGCGCCGGGCCCGTTGCGGCCCGCGCGGTCTTCGGGGTTGGTCAGCTTGCAGCGCTTCAGCGACAGGCAGCCGCATCCGATGCATTCGTCGAGGTTGATGTAGAGCCGCTGCAGTTCCTCGATCCGGTTCGCGACGCGCTGCTTCCAGCCGCGCGACAGCCGCTGCCAGTCCTTGTTGGTCGGCGCGGCGTCTTCCGGCAGGCTCACGAGCTGTTCGGCGATCTCGTCGAGCGAATAGCCGATCTTCTGCGCGAATACGATGAACGCGATCAGCCGCAGCACCGCACGCGAATAGTGACGATGGCTCGAGCCGTTGCGGTGCGACTTGATAAGCCCGCGCTTCTCGTAGAAGCGCAACGTCGATGCCGGCACGCCGCTGCGCGCGGCCACTTCGCGGATCGACATCAGCGGCCATTGCGGGGTTTCGTCGATACCCATGACGCCCTCCGGGAAAGCTTGACTTGAAGTTAACTTCAACTTTTATGCTACGCGGCAGTTTAACCCGTCGCGAGGCATCATGCTCTTCTTATCCCTACGCAGGACGTCGCCTTTGGGCGCGGCCTGCGCATTGCTGCTGGCGTTGTCGGGCTGTCACGACGGCAAAGGCGAATCGTCGGCCCATCCGCTGCCCGAAGTCGGCGTGACGACCGTCGCGCCGCGCACGATCCGCCTCGCGGACGAATTCAACGGACGCGTCGAAGCGGTCGACGCGGTCGAGCTGCGGCCACGCGTGAGCGGCTATCTGCAGCGCATCGCGTACAAGGAGGGCGACCTCGTCGCGCAGGGCGCGGTGCTGTTCGAGATCGATCCACGCCCGTACCGGATCGCGCTCGACCGCGCGAACGCGCAGCAGCAGCGGGCGCGCGCGGCCGCGAGCCTCGCGGATGTACAGCTCAAGCGCGTGCGGACGCTGATCGATGCGCATGCAACCTCCCAGGAGGAACTCGACAACGCGCGCGCGACCGCGGAGCAGGCGCGCGCCGACCTGCAGGCGGCCGACGCGGCCGTCGCCGACGCGAAGCTCAATCTCGGCTTCACCGAAGTGCGTGCGCCGATCGCGGGGCGCGTCGGCCGTGCGATCGCGACCGCCGGCAACCTCGCGCGCGCGGACGACACGCTGCTGACGACGGTCGTGTCGCAGGACCCCGTCTACGTGTATTTCGATTGCGACGAGCAGAGCTACCTGCGCTACAACGCGCGGCGCGCCGACCCGAAGCATCGGGCGATCGGCGCGGATCCGGTGCGCGTGGGCCTCGCCAACGAGACGGGCTTCCCGCATGCGGGCACCGTCGATTTCCTCGACAACCGGCTCGATCCGCAAACCGGCACGATCCGCGCGCGCGTGCGGCTGACGAACGCGGATCACACGTTCACGCCGGGCCTCTATGCGCGCGTGCAGCTCGTCAGCGGCCGCGACCAGGATGCGCTGCTCGTCGACGACAAGGCAGTGCTCACCGACCAGGATCGTAAGTATGTCTACGTGATCGATGCCGGCGACAAGGCGATGCGTCGCGACGTGACGATCGGCCGTGTGCTGGACGGCGAGCGGATCGTCGAAAAGGGGCTGCAGTCGGGCGATCGCGTGGTCGTCGACGGCGTGCAGCGGATCTACTATCCGGGTGCGCAGGTGAAGCCGAAGGCGCTGCCCGCACGCGCGGATGCGGGCACCGGCGCCGGGCCGGGCAGCGGCACGCAGGCCGTGGCCGACACCGGCGCGCCGGCCGCGCAATAACGGGAGACCTGCGATGGATTTCTCCCGATTCTTCATCGACCGGCCGATCTTCGCGGTCGTGCTGTCGATCGTCATCTTCGCGATCGGCCTGATCTCGATCCCGATGCTGCCGGCCGGCGAGTATCCGGAAGTCGTGCCGCCGAGCGTCGTGGTGCGTGCGACGTACCCTGGCGCGAACCCGAAGGAAATCGCCGAATCGGTCGCCGAGCCGCTGGAAGAAGCGATCAACGGCGTCGAAGGGATCATGTACATGAAGTCGGTCGCGGGCTCGGACGGCAGCCTGCAGGTCGTCGTCACGTTTCTGCAGGGCGTCGATCCCGACACGGCCGCCGTGCGCGTGCAGAACCGCGTGAGCCAGGCGCTGTCGCGTCTGCCCGACGAGGTGCGCCAGTACGGCGTGACCACGCAGAAGCAGTCGCCGACGCCGCTGATGTACGTGAGCCTTTATTCGCCGGACAACAGCCGCGATTCGCTGTATCTGCGCAACTACCTGACGCTGAACGTGAAGGACGAGCTGTCGCGCCTGACCGGCATCGGCGACGTCGGCGTGTACGGCTCCGGCGATTACGCGATGCGGCTCTGGCTCGACCCGAACCGGCTCGCATCGCGCGGGCTGACCGCGAGCGACGTGATCGCCGCGGTGCGCGAGCAGAACGTGCAGGTATCGGCCGGCCAGCTGGGTGCGGAGCCGACGCCGAAGAAGAACGATTTCCTCGTGTCGATCAACGTGCGCGGCCGGCTGCGCACGGTGCAGGAATTCGGCGACATCGTGCTGCGCAATGGCGACGACGGCCAGGTCGTGAAGCTGTCCGACGTCGCGCGCATCGAGCTCGGTGCGGGCGACTACACGCTGCGCTCGTATTTCAACGACCGGCATTCGGCCGTGGTCGGCATCTTCCTGTCACCGGGCGCGAACGCGCTCGACGTCGCGAAGTCCGTGTATGCAAAGCTCGACGAGCTGTCGAAGCGCTTCCCGCCGGGCATCGCGTATCGCCCGGTGTGGGATCCGACCGTGTTCGTGCGCGAATCGATCCGCGCGGTGCAGCACACGCTGATCGAGGCCGTCGTGCTGGTCGTGCTCGTCGTGATCCTGTTCCTGCAGACCTGGCGCGCGTCGATCATTCCGCTCGTCGCGGTGCCGGTGTCGGTGGTCGGCACGTTCGCATGGCTCTACCTGCTCGGCTATTCGATCAATACGCTGACGCTGTTCGGGCTCGTGCTCGCGATCGGGATCGTCGTCGACGATGCGATCGTGGTGGTCGAGAACGTCGAGCGCAACATCGCACAGGGGCTGAGCCCGCGCGACGCTGCACATCAGGCGATGCGCGAGGTGTCGGGGCCGATCGTCGCGATCGCGCTCGTGCTGTGCGCGGTGTTCGTGCCGATGGCGTTCATGTCGGGCGTGACCGGCCAGTTCTACAAGCAGTTCGCGGTGACGATCGCGATCTCGACGGTGATTTCCGCCGTCAATTCGCTCACGCTGTCACCCGCGCTCGCCGCGAAACTGCTGCGCCCGCACGGCGCGCCGAAGGATGCGCTCACGCGTGCGCTCGACCGCGCATTCGGCTGGCTGTTTCATCCGTTCAACCGCTTCTTCGAGCGCAGTTCCGGTCGCTATCACGGCGTCGTCGCGCGCACGCTGAAGCGGCGCGGCGCGGTGTTCGCGGTCTATGCGGCGCTGCTCGCGGCAACCGCGCTGCTGTTCAACGCGGTGCCGGGCGGCTTCATTCCCGTGCAGGACAAGTTGTATCTGTTCGCCGGCGCGAAGTTGCCGGAAGGCGCGTCGCTCGCGCGCACCAGCGCGGTGACCGAGCAGATGACGAAGATCGCGCTCGGCACCGACGGCGTCGAGATGGTGCCGGCGTTCGCCGGCCTGAACGCGCTGCAGGGCGTGAATACACCGAACATCACGAACTCGTACGTAATCCTGAAGCCGTTCGACCAGCGTCACCGCAGCGCCGCGCAGATCAACGCGGACCTGAACGCGCGCTTCGCGGCAATCGGCGGCGGCATCACCTATGCGCTGATGCCGCCGCCGATCCAGGGCCTCGGAAACGGTTCGGGCTACTCGCTGTATCTCGAGGATCGCGGCGGGCTCGGCTACGGCGAATTGCAGAAAGCGTTGACGGCATTCCAGGCCGCGGTCGCGAAGACGCCGGGGATGAGCTACCCCGTCAGCGCGTACCAGGCGAACATCCCGCAGCTCGAGGTGAAGGTCGACCGGCTTAAGGCGAAGGCGCAGGGCGTCGCGCTGACCGATCTGTTCAACACGCTGCAGGTCTATCTGGGCTCGATGTACGTGAACGACTTCAATGCATTCGGCCGCGTGTACCGCGTGATGGCGCAGGCCGATGCCGGTCACCGGCAGACGGCCGCCGACATCGCGAACCTGCGCACGCGCAACGCGAAAGGCGAGATGGTGCCGATCGGCTCGATGGTGACGGTCGCACCCGCGTACGGCCCGGATCCGGTCGTCCGCTACAACGGCTATCCGGCCGCGGACCTGATCGGCGACGCGGACCCGAAGGCGATGTCGTCGTCGCAGGCGATCGCGAAGCTGCAGCAGATCGCGAAAGACGTGCTGCCGCCGGGCATCACGCTCGAATGGACCGACCTCAGCTACCAGCAGGTCACGCAGAGCAACGCGGCGATCGTCGTGTTTCCGCTCGCGGTGATGCTCGTTTTCCTGGTGCTCGCGTCGCTGTACGAAAGCTGGACGCTGCCGCTCGCGGTGATCCTGATCGTGCCGGTGTGCATGTGCGCGGCGTTGTTCGGCGTATGGCTGTCCGGCGGCGACAACAACGTGTTCGTGCAGGTCGGTCTCGTCGTGCTGATGGGTCTCGCGTGCAAGAACGCGATCCTGATCGTCGAGTTTGCGCGCGAGCTCGAAATCCAGGGCAAGGGCGTGATCGACGCGGCGTTGGAGGCGTGCAGGCTGCGGTTGCGGCCGATCGTGATGACGTCGGTCGCGTTCATCGCGGGCTCGGTGCCGCTGCTGGTCGGCAGCGGCGCGGGCAGCGAGGTGCGCGCGGCCACCGGCGTCACCGTGTTCGCGGGGATGCTTGGCGTCACGTTGTTCGGGCTGTTCCTCACGCCCGTGTTCTATGTGGCGATCCGCAAGCTCGCGGGCGGCACGCCGGCCGTGTGGAGCGAACAGCATGGCACCCTCGAAGGAGAAAACCGATGAGCGCCGCTTTCCGTCTTTCCGCGCTCGCGATGTCGGTGACGCTTGCCGCGTGCGCGGTCGGCCCCGACTTCAAACGGCCCGACACCGCGGCTGCCGCGCGCTTCGCACGCGACGCGCATCCGGCCACGCAGGATGCGTCGTCGCCTGATGCGTCGGCGGCTGCCGATGCCACATTCTGGCGCGGCTTCGGCGACCCGGCGCTCACGCAGTTGATCGACGCGGCGCTCGCGGCGAACCAGGACCTGCAGGTCGCCGTATCGCGCTACGACGCATCGAACGCGCTGCTGTCGCAGGCCACGTTCGACCGCTATCCGACGATTACCGCGAGCGGCCGGATCGGCCACCAGCTGATGAGCAAGGACCAGGCGTTCGGCGCGCCGCGCAGCCAGCGCGATACGCCGATCTCCAATGTCGGGATCAACGCGGCGTGGGAACTGGACCTGTTCGGCCGCGTGCGCCGGTCGATCGAGTCGCAGCGCGCGGAAACGGCCGCGAGCGCGGCCGACGTACGCGCGGTGCGTGTCGCGATCGCGGGCGAGGTCGCGAGCACGTACGTGGATCTGCGCGGCTCGCAGGAGCGGCTGCGGATCGCACGCGAGAACGCCGACAACCAGAAGCAGACGCTCGCGCTGATCAATGCGCGCGTCGGCGCGGGGCGCGGTTCCGAACTCGATGCGGCGCGGGCGCGCGCGCAGTTCGAATCGACGACGTCGCGGATCGCCGTGTACGAAGCGGCGATCGGCGTCGACGAGCACCGGCTCGCGGTGTTGACCGGACAGACGCCGGATGCGCTGATCGGCCGGTTCGACGTGCCGAACGCCGACGCATCGAAAGGCACGCCAGTGCCGCTGCCGGCGCTTGCCGTCGACATCGATCCCGGCACGCCGGGCGACCTGCTGCGCAGGCGCCCCGACGTCGCGGCCGCCGAGGCGCGGCTGCATGCGGCGACCGCGCGGGTCGGCGTCGCGACGGCCGACTTGTTTCCGCGCTTCACGCTGTCGGGGCTGCTCGGCAGCGCGACGAGCAGCTATGGGTTCTTCCGTGCGGGCAGTGACACGAACCTGATCGCGCTCGGCGTCGACTGGTCGTTCCTCGACGTCGGCCGCGTGCGCGCGCGGATCGCGGCGAGCGACGCTGAGGCGGCCGGCCAGCTCGCGCAATACCGTCAGACCGTGCTCGGCGCACTGGAGGAAACCGAGAACGCGCTGCTGCGTGTCGCCCGCACGCGGGACGAGACCGCCCACCTCGTGCGGGCGGCGGACGACAGCGCACGCGCGGCGCAGCTCGCGCAGACGCGCTTCTCGGCGGGCGCGATCGACTATTACGAAGTGCTCGACGCGCAGCGGACGCTGCTGCAGGCGCAGGACGCGGCGGCCGACGGGCGGGTGCGCAGCGCGGCGTCGACGGTCGCGCTGTACAAGGCGCTCGCGGGCGGCTGGCCGGCGGGAACGGCGCAGGCCGCACCGGGGCCGCTCGCGCGATCGGTGCAGTAGCACGCCGGGCCGCGCGGCGGGCGGGCGCGGTGCGTCTGCCCGCCGTTCAGCAGGAGTGAGCGCCGGGCTGTGGTTCCGCTGTCTGCTGGCGGCGGCCCCGCGCTTCGCCGTCGTACCTGCCTTGCATCGCCCGCACCGCATGCGCGGCGCGGCACGCGGCCGATTTCCGGCCGCGAAACATTGTTCTCCTTCGTCGTAAACGTCTTGAATGCGTGATATTTGCGCCGCCCGATCCGGTTTAGAGTGGCCGCAAATTGATGACGATGTGTCGTATGGCCGAAGTCGCAGGCCGTACCGATGCACCAGAGGAGTTGGAGACAAATGGCTGAAGGCAGGATTACGCAAGTTGAATCGTTCGGTTTCGAGCGGATTCCCGACGCATCGCGCTATGCACGTCCGATCGATCTGTTCCGGTTGCTGTTCGGCGGCTGCAATACGTTTTCCACGTCGGTGCTCGGCAGCTTCCCCGTGCTGGTCGGGCTGTCGTTCAAGGCGGGCGTATGCGCGATCGTGCTCGGCGTGCTCGCCGGCACCTGCATCCTCGCGCCGATGAGCCTGTTCGGTCCGCGCAACGGTACGAGCGACCCCGTGTCGTCCGGCGCGCATTTCGGCATCCACGGCCGGATCGTCGGTTCGTTTCTCGCGCTGCTCACGTCGATCGCGTTCTTCTCGCTCGCGGTGTGGAGTTCCGGCGACGCGCTCGTCGGCGGCGCGCACAACATGGTCGGCGTGCCGGTCAACGGCTTCACGCTCGGCGCCGCGTACATGGTGTTCGCGGTGCTCGTGCTGATCGTCTGCGTCTACGGCTTTCGCTTCATGCTGTGGGTCAACAAGATCGCCGTGTGGGCGGCGAGCCTGTTGTTCGTCGCCGGCCTGTTCGCATTCGCGGGGATGTTCGACATGAACTACGCGGGCACGCTGGGCCAGGGCAGTGCGGGTTTCTGGGCCGCGTTCGTCGGCGCGGTGCTGGTCGCGTTGAGCAACCCGGTGTCGTTCGCGTCGACGCTCGGCGACTGGGCGCGCTACATCCCGCAACAGACGCCGAAGCGGCACGTGATGGGCGCAGTGTTTGCCGCGCAGATCGCGACCTTCGTGCCGTTCTTCTTCGGCCTCGCGACCGCGACGATCATCGCGTCGAAGGCGCCCGCGTTCATCGCGTCGAACGACTACGTCGGCGGGCTGCTCGCCGTGTCGCCGCGTTGGTTCCTGCTGCCGATGTGCCTGATCGCGATCATCGGCGGGATGTCGACCGGCACGACCGCGCTGTACGGCACGGGCCTCGACGTGTCGAGCATGTTTCCGCGCATCCTGAACCGTGTGCGTGCGACGCTGCTGATCGGCACGATCGCGATCGCGTTCATCTTCGTCGGGCGTTTCTGGTTCAACCTCGTCGAAAGCGTCGCGACGTTCTCGACGCTGATCGACACGTTCAGCTGCCCGTGGATGGCGATCATGGTGATCGGCTACGTGACGCGTCGCGGCTTCTATCTCGCCGACGACCTGCAGGTATTCAATCGCGGGCTGCGCGGCGGCCACTACTGGTTCACGCGCGGCTGGAACCTGCGCGCGATGGGCGCGTGGCTGCCGGCGGCGTTCATCGGGCTGTCGTTCGTGAATCTGCCGGGCCAGTTCGTCGGGCCGCTCGGCGCCCTGGCGGGCGGGCTCGATCTCAGCGTGCCGGTGTCGTTGCTGGTCGGCGGATTGCTGTATTTCGTGCTGCTGACGGTGCATCCGGAAGCGGACGGCGTGTACGGTCCGAACGGACGCTTCCTGGTGCGCGGCCGCGGGCAGGCGGCGCGTGCTGTCGGCGCGCCGGCGATCCAGCCGAAGGGGTATTGAGCGCCGCATCGTTGGCTGCTTCGTTTCGGAAATCATCGTGCCGCGGCGCGGGGAAGCCGCCGGCGGCATGGTCGTTTTCGGACGCGAGCTGGTCGGTGCGGATGGGCGGCCGGACCTGCCCGTCGACCCCGCCGCGGATCAGTGGAACGTGCTGCCCGCGAGCATTCCGCCGTCGACGATGAATTCCGAGCCCGTGCAATACGCGGATTCGTCGGACGCGAGAAACAGCACGAGGCTCGCCACTTCGTCGGGTTTGCCGATGCGCGCGATCGGCAGCCCGCTGTAGATCGACGACGGGTCGAAATCGGCGTATTCCGGCGGGCGTGCCATCACGGTGTCGATGCCGCCCGGATGGACCGAGTTCACGCGGATTCCATAGCGGCCGAACTCGAGCGCGGCGGCCTTCGTCATCCCGCGCACGGCGAACTTGCTCGACACATACGCGCTGCCGCCGGCCACGCCTTCCATCCCGGCCGTCGACGACACGTTGACGATCGAGCCGCCGCCCGCGTCCTTCAGCGCGGCCAATGCCGATTTCATGCCGAGCCAGCAGCCGACCTGGTTCACGTCGATCACCCTGCGATAGTCGTCGAGCGAACAGGACTCGATCGGCACGAGCTTCAGGATCGCCGCATTGTTCACGAGGACGTCCAGCCGGCCGAAGTGCGCGAGCGTCGCGTGAACGGCGGTGTGCCAGTCGTCTTCGTTCGTCACGTCGAGATGCTGGTAGCGTGCGGCGTCGCCGAGTTCGGCCGCGACGCGTTGGCCGGCGTCGTCCAGCACGTCGGCGATCACCACGCGTGCGCCTTCGGCGACGAACCGGCGTGCCTCCGCCTCGCCCTGGCCGCGGGCACCGCCCGTGATCAGCGCCACCTTGCCTTCGAGTCGTTTCATCGTGTTGCTCCAGTGAGTGAAGGGGGACGCACGAGCCCGCTCATGCGGCGGCCGGCGCGTCGATGATGCGGACCGGATCGGCGCCATCCCATGCGCGTGCTTCGGCGATGCCGCGCGCGATCATGTCGCGCATGCCGGCGCCTTCGATCACTTCGACGCGCACGCCGGGATCGTCGGCGTCGTCGAGGTAGGTGACGCGCGTGGCCGGATTGCGCGCTTCGAACACGACGCGCAGGCCGCGCGACGTGAGCCGCGCCACCGCGGCATCGAGATCGTCGATCACCCATGCGACGTGATGCAGGCCCGCGAGCGGTTGCCCGTGCGCGTCGCGGTATGGCGACGGCGCATCGTTCGTCACGTGGATCAGTTCGATCTGCACGTCGCCGAGATACGCGAGCCCGACATCCATCGTGACCGTCACAGCTTCACCGAGGTAGCGGCCGTCGAGACGCACGTCGCGGAACACGGTCCACGGGCCCGCGTCGTGGCGGGCGCGCCAGCGCGCGATGCTGCGGTCGAGATCGGCGACCACATAGCCGATCTGGTCGACGGGGCCGAGGACGGGGGCGTTCATGATGTCTCCGTGGCGGGGGCGCGAGCGTGCGCGGCGCCGTTCGATGCGGCATGCGGCGTGCGACGAATGACGGCCATGATGGCAATAAACCTTGCGCTTCGTGCCATCCAAACGGACTAGCCGCGGGGACGCGGCGCGGTGGGGGAGAAGCGAGTGGGCGCGTCTGCGCATTGTCGCGCGTTCGGGGCCTTGACCGTCAGCCGGCAGTTTTCGGGCGAGCCGCTCACGAACCTGCTGCCCGTATTCGGCGAGACCGGGCTGTTGTGGATCGGCGGCTCGGGCTTCCCGCTCAGCTTCGTGATGATGGTGCGCTGAGGACGCGCGGCCGCGTTGTCGCAGACGGCTGTGTGCAGGTTGGCCCGATCCTGTCGGACGTTGTCCTGCGGGCCGCTGTCGCGCGGGGCCGCACGGCACGACACTGGCGCCTCGCGGTCACGGCAGGCCAGCCCACGCACGGTGGCGACCTGCCGCAAGGCTGCGTGCGGTGGCGCGGGCCTTGCCGGGCCGCCGTTTCGTTCGATGTGCCAACCTTGAGTAGAGAGCGACCCATGCAACATCCGACCATCCGTACCCTGGCCGGCGCGAGCGCGCCGACGTCGATCGACGCCGCCCGCACCGCGCTGCTGGTGATCGATTTCCAGAACGAATATTTCAGCGGCCGCCTGCCGATTCCGGAAGGGCCGCGCGCGCTGGGCAATGCGCGACGCGTGATCGCGTTCGCCGATCGCGCCGGCATCCCGGTATTCCACGTCCAGCACGTCGGCGCTGCCGGCGGCCCGCTCTTCGCCGACGGCAGCGACGGCTTCCGCTTTCATGCGGACCTGCAGCCGGCGCCGCATCACGCGGTCGTGAAGAAGACGTCGGTGAGCGTGTTTCCGACGACGGACCTCGACGCGCGCCTGAAGGCGGCCGGCATCGACACGCTGATCGTCACCGGGCTGATGACGCATGCGTGCGTCGCCGGCGCGGCCCGCGATGCCGTGCCGCTCGGCTACGCGGTGATGGTCGTCGACGACGCGTGCGCGACGCGCGACCTCGATGTCGCGGACGGCGGCACGGTGCCGCACCGCGACCTTCACCGCGCCACGCTGGCAGCGCTGTCGGACACGTTCGGCGACGTGCTGACGACCGGGCAGGTGCTCGCGCTTGACGTCGCCTGATGCGCGCGGCCGGGCTCGAGCCGTGCGCGGCCGCGCGCAAGCGGACGACGGCCCTGGCGAGGTCGGACGGGCGTGGCGGCGAAGCCCGATGTAGGGGCGTTTGCGCGTGTCGGGCAGCGTCGTGTCGCGAGGTCGGCCGAGCATCGGTCCACGGCCCGCCCGATCAGAACATCGTGTTCGCGTTCGCGGTCTTTTCGGGCACCGACTGGATCACGTCCCAGTGCTCGACGATCTTGCCGTCCTTCACGCGGAAGATGTCGACCACCGCGTCGCCGCGATCGCCCGGCCGCTCGGTCGCATGCACATGCAGATAGACGAGGTCGCCATCGGTCGAGCTGCGGACGATCTGCGCGCGTGATTCGGGGTTCTTCTGAAACGCGCCGACGAAGTACGACACGAACGGCTTCTTGCCGTCGGGCACGTGCGGGTTGTGCTGCTTGTAGTCGTCGGCGACGACGGCGGCAGCCTCGACCGCTTCGTGCTTGTTGAAGAAGCGGTCGTAGAACGTCAGCACGAGCTGGCGGTTGGCTTCCTCGGCGGCCAGGTCGCGCGTGACATGACCGGCGGCCGGCGCGGCGGTCGATGCGACAAGCAGGACGAACGCGGCAACGGCGCGGACGGGGGAGCGGAGCGGTGACATGTGGCGGGTTCCTTGTCTGGGGGTTCGTGGGTGGGCGCACGGTGCGCGACCGCGGATGACGCCGATCGTCATCATCGGCGGGCGAAGGAGTGCCGACTGTGCGCATCCGTATGCTTCGCAGAACTTGAAAATCCGTGCGGCCATCGGGTCGATCGAATGGTACAGTTGCCGCGAACCCGTCACAAGAAGTCACCGCGGAGTGAGCAGGTCACGCCGCGGTGACCGTGCATCGCCCGTGAAAGAGAATCCCGTCATGCCGTTTACGTCCGCCGACGAATCTGTCGAACTCGATCAGCCGTGCCCGATCCGCGATGTGCTTGATCGCATCGGCGACCAATGGAGCCTGCTCGTGCTCGAGGCGCTGTCCGGCGGCACGATGCGTTTCAATGAACTCGCCCGCGCGATCGGCGACGTATCGAAGCAGATGCTGTCGCGCACGCTCAAGCGGCTCGAGCAGGACGGCTTCGTCAGCCGCACGCTGTATGCCGAGGTGCCGCCGCGCGTCGAATATGCGCTGACGGACCTCGGGCGTTCGTTCCTGACGCCGATGGACGCGATGATTCGTTGGGCCGACGAACATCATCGTGCGATATGCGCCGCACGTCGCCGCGCATGCGAGCTGGAGAGCAACGGGCGTTGAGCGGAGTGCGGGCGTGTGGCGATCCGCGACTGTATGCGTGTGTTGCGGCAGCATCAGATGATTTCGTTATCCGAATGTCTTGAGCGAATTGCTCCCGCATGCGGCGTCGCGAAGGGGCCGACGCACGCGCGGCGATCGGCGTATGACGGATATGAACTGTCGTGGCGGGGCGATCCGCCTCCGCTTGGTCGGTCGGTCGATTCGTATGCAGGACGGCGCGACGTGTCGATCGACAAGGCCGTGGAAGCAGCGGCACTGCGCCGGCCGATGGCCGGCGCGGGCGACTTATCGCCAGGTGCCGTCGACGTAGACCCACACTCGCCCCTGGCGACGCCAGTATCCAGGCACCCACCTGCGCCCGGGGCGACGAGCGACCCAGCGTCCGGGCACCCATATATAGCGACCGCGCTGCCAGCGCCAGTAGCCGTCGGTCCAGATATAGCCATGCGGCCGCGGCGGCGGTGGCCGGCGATCATGTCGCAGTGCGGGCGGCGCGAAGCCCGGGCGATCGGAATAAGGCGGCCTGCCGGGGCCTGGAGGCGGCCCGGGAGGCCGATACCCGGGCGGTGCGGGTTGGGCCGAGGCGGTGCGCAGCCAACCGCCGGTGGCGGCGACGGCGGCGGTCAGTCCGATGGCGCGCAACAGCGAGCGTCGATTCATGGCGAGTCCTCTATCTAATAGGTATTCGGGCTGCCTTACGTTAGCTGGCTGGTCGCGGGGCCGGGTTACGCGGGGCGTTAAGGCTGTTACCGCATGTCACGACGACCTGCGGGCAGCCGTTGCCGTCCCTGTTGGACCGCCGCGTGTTTACAGTTCGGTCGCAGCGTTTTAGGCGGGTAGGCCCAATATTTGAGACTGATTCGGGTAAAAATTACCGGTTTTGCGTGGTTCCATCGATTCCGTTTGTTGTTTCTATGCAACCGTCAAGACGATGACATGAAAGAATGGTGCGATGAAAGCCTCCAAAAAGCATCCGTCAATCAGTCAAAAAAATACGTTAAAACAAATACTTATAAGGTGAGCCCGCTTTCATTATTTCTAGTTCTGGAAAAGCTTATTTCTTTATTTGCAGATCGCGCCCCTAGGGTACACCCCTAAACTCACGGTTCCCAAACGGGCAACTATCCGGGCGCGGCCAGAAGGACCGATGGCGCTCCCGGGCGGTTGCAGACCGTTTATGAACAAGGTCGCGAGACCTGCCTCTTTTTAGAAGGGAGCTCCACGAATGAACAAGACTCTGATCGTTGCAGCAGCTGCAGCATCGTTCGCTACCGTCGCTCACGCGCAAAGCAGCGTCACGCTGTACGGCGTGCTGGACGCAGGCATCACCTACCAAAGCAACGTCAACGGCAAGTCGCTGTGGTCGATGGGCTCGGGCATCGACCAGAGCCGTTTCGGCCTGCGTGGCTCGGAAGACCTCGGTGGCGGCCTGAAGGCAATCTTCACGTTGGAAAGCGGCTTCGGCATCGGTAACGGCAAGCTGGGCAACAACGGCGGCATGTTCAACCGTCAAGCATTCGTTGGCCTGTCGAGCCAATACGGCACGGTCACGCTGGGCAAGCAGTACGACGCAACGCAAGACTACCTGGCGCCGCTGACGGCAACAGGCACGTGGGGCGGCACGTACTTCGCGCACCGCGGCAACAACGACCGCCTGAGCACGAACGGCGACGTCGCACTGAACAACTCGGTCAAGTTCACGAGCGCTAACTACGCTGGCCTGCAGTTCGGCGGCACGTACTCGTTCTCGAACAACCAGAACTTCGGCAACAACCGTGCTTACAGCGGCGGTCTGTCGTACCAGTTCCAAGGCCTGAAGCTGGGTGCAGCGTACTCGCAAGCCAACCTCGGTGACGGTACCAACGCCAACGGCGCGACGAACATCGCTTCGCAAGGCCGTATCCGTACGTACGGTGCTGGTGCTGGCTACGCATTCGGCCCGGCACAAGTCGGTGCTGCATGGACGCAATCGCGTATCGATAACGTCCCGGGCCTGACCGGCGCGTTCCGCACGGACAACTACGAAGTCAACGCAAAGTACAACCTGACGCCGGCTCTCGGCCTGGGCGCAGCTTACACGTACACGAACACGAAGGTCGACGGTGGCAGCTCGCACTGGAACCAGTTCGGCGTGCAAGCTGACTACTCGCTGTCGAAGCGCACGGACGTGTACGCACAAGCTGTGTACCAGCGTGGTGCGAAGGGCAACGCGATCGGCACGTCGATCTACAACGGCGACAACACGACGCCGGCAAGCTCGTCGATCAACCAAACCGCAGCAACGGTTGGTCTGCGTCACCGCTTCTAAGCGTGACGGCTGGGTAACCAGCTACGCAGCATCGAAAAAGGCGCCTTCGGGCGCCTTTTTTTCGCATGTGAAATACGATGACGATAATCCGGATCGTTGGGATGCAAAAAAGCGAGGCACAGGCCTCGCTTTTTGCATTCCGCGCAGGTGTTGCGCTTGATCCGTGGATCAGCGCGTGTATTCGCCGTTGGCTTCCGGTTGAAACACGATCGCCGCGACCTTCATCAGCTTTTCAGCGCCGCTCGGCTGCAGCACCTTCACCAGCTGGCCGCGTTGCGTGCCCAGCAGCGCCATGCCGACCGGCGAGAACACGTTCAGGCGCCCGAGTTCGAGATTGGCTGCATCCGGATAAACAATCGTCCAGGTGGCCTGTTCCTGGGACGCTTCGTCGAGCAGTGTGATCTGCGAGTTCATCGTGACGACGTTCGACTTGATGGCGTCGGGCTGCACGATGTCCGCGCGCTCGAGCAGCGTGTCGAGCATCGTCTGGAAGCGCGGGTTGTGTTCGGCGTGCTTCTCGAGACGAGCGACGTCGAGTTCGGTCAACTGATAAAGGCGTTGTTTCATGGCAGTTCTCCAAATGATCGGCATGGGGCAGGCGTGGCGTGCCTATGGGGATCGCCCGGAGCCTGTCTGACCTGGCTCCGGGAGGAGGCCGTGCTGTCAGATCAGGCGCCGGGCAGGGGCGAGCGGTGCCTGGGCCGTGCGTCGAAGGCAGGGGTGCGCCGGGTGGCCGGCGCGCGCACGCACGCCGGACGGGCCGGACGGCGAAACCGAAAGAGGCGTGGGCGCGTGCATGGTGAATGGGGTATCGACAGGCGAATAAAACCTTTCGATTCTACAACACAACCTTCCGGGTCGGTGATCAGGCTGTCGGCTTTTCGTCAGGAATTGTTGTGGAAATGATTGAAGTAATCGCGATCTTGCGCGAGGGCACCGGTCTATTTTTTCCGAAAATGCAACGCTGTATGTTCAAACCAAGGGTTTCCCCTTGGTATCGCGAGCACTACACTTGATCCATCGCTTCAGACAGTCCAGCCGGAAGCGACGCCAAAAGAGAACATATTTCGGAGGTCCATCATGAAGTCGATCATCTACGCAGCGATCGCTGCATCCGTCCTTGCCGCCCCGATCGCATCGTTCGCGCAGTCCGAGCAGGGCTTGACCCGCGATCAGGTCCGGGCCGAACTCGTGCAACTCGAACAGAACGGCTACAAGCCGCTCGCGAGCGACGCGCAATATCCGCAGAACATCCAGGCCGCAGAACAACGGAGCCAGCCGAATCAGCCGATGCTCGCCCAAGCCGACACGAGCGGCTATGGTGCGGTGGCGACGGGCGCAGGCCAGTCGGGCCGCCGCATGACGCGTGAAGCCCCGAATCCCGTGAACTCGGTCTACTTCGGCAACTGAATATCCCCGGGTCTGCCCGCGCATAGCATGTGACCGACGGGGCGCGCGCCACTCGCGCGCGTCCGCGTCAGCAGAGCAGAACCTCCGTCGCCGCATTCCGGCGGCTTTTCCGCCCAGACGCTCGCGCGTTTGGGCCTTTTTTGCTGGGATGGGTCAGGCGGACGTGACCGTCGGTGTGCCGTGGATGTAGTGTTCGAGCTGGCTGATCGTGAATTGCTGGTCGGCAATCACACTCTTCACGAGGTCGCCGATCGAGATCAGGCCGATGAGCTTGCCGTCCTGCAGGACGGGCAGGTGGCGCATCCGGTGTTCGGTCATCAGCGCCATGCACTCGTCGGTGGATTGCGACGGCTCGACGTAGCGCACCTTGGCCGTCATGATTTCCTCGACGCGGGTGGCCTTCGACGAACGGTCCTGCAGCACGACCTTGCGCGCGTAATCGCGCTCGGTGACGATGCCCGCGATGTCGTCGCCGTCCATGACCAGCAATGCGCCGATTCCCTTTTCCGCCATCAGCTTGATGGCGTCATAGACGAAATCGGCTTTCGTGACGGTGTAGATCGTGCGGCCGGAATCCGGCTTGGCTTTGAGAATTTGCGCGACAGTCGTGCTCATTTGCTTTCTCCGTGTGCGGGACGATGCAGGGAAGGCAGGGCGTGATGCGCGGCACCCGACGGGCCCAGTATAGCCGGGCCCGTTGCGGCAGTCGCGTGACGTTTCCAGATTAGCGGTAAACTCCGGTAACGCACCATCCACACAATTCCTACATTCCTGATCGTTTCGATTGAATTCATGATGTCTTCGCGTCCCCAATCGCCCACGCCGGGCAATGGCCAGGCCGACGAGTGCGTGACGCTCGTCGCCACGGCGTCGCTGCCCACGCGCTACGGTACGTTCACGTCGTACGCCTTCCGCGTATCGGGCAGCGATGCCGAACATCTCGCGCTCGTGATGGGTGACGTCACCGGCGAACAGTCCGTGCTGACGCGGCTTCATTCCGAATGCCTGACCGGCGACGTGTTCGGTTCCTACCGCTGCGATTGCGGCGAGCAACTCGACCTCGCGCTGCGTTACATCGCGGCGGAAGACCGCGGCGTGCTGCTTTATTTGCGCGGCCACGAAGGGCGCGGCATCGGCCTGAGCAACAAGATCCGTGCATACGCGTTGCAGGAGCAGGGGCGCGACACCGTCGAGGCAAATCTCGACCTCGGCTTGCCCGACGACGCCCGCGAATACGACTCGGCCGCAGCGATCCTCCGGATCCTCGGCGTGACGTCGGTGCGACTGATGAGCAACAACCCGAAGAAATTCGATACGCTCGTGAAGCACGGCATTCCCGTCTGCGAACGCGTGGCGCTCGCGGTACCCGTGCGCGAGGAAAACGAGCGTTACATCCGGACCAAGCAGGCGAAGTTTGGGCATTACTTCGAGGAAAACGAGTAATCGCATTCGACGCGCTGGCGCCTGCGCGCGGGCGTCGTGCGCTCGTTCGGCGAACGACGGGCGGGACGACGCGTCGCGCTGCATTCAATTCCTGTCGCCGGTTCTTGCGGCCGTCGACGTTCCTTGCCGGCGCAGGTGGCGCTCGTGATTGACTCGTCTCGCCGCTGCGCCTTCGGGCGTGTTCTTTCGCTGCGAGAATTGCGTGCGCACGGCCCGGCGCATCCCGTGCCTCCTGCATATCCCGATCTCGGTTGAACCGGCCAGTGAAGATTGAAACCGAACGTTTGACTTTGCGTCGCTGGCGACCGGACGATGCCGGTGCGCTGGCTGCGATGCATGCGGATCCCGATGTGACCGCGTGGCTCGCGCGTGGCCCGATGTCCGTCGATGAGGCGGCGGCCACCATCGTGCGCTTCGAAGCGCATTTCGATGCGCACGGTTTCGGTGTGTGGGCGATCGAGCGTCGTGCGGATGGCGCGTTGATCGGGCTCTGCGGTTTGTCGCGCGAAGTTCGCGACGAGCACCCGATGGCGCCGTGTGTCGAGATCATATGGCGCCAGGCCCGATCATCGTGGGGGCATGGCCATGTTGGCGAAGCGGCCGCCGCGGTATTGGCCGACGGATTCGGCCGGATCGGGCTCGGCGAAATCTTCGCGTGGACGGCCGCCGCCAACTTGCGATCGCGGCACGTGGCGCAGCGGCTCGGGATGGCGCCACAGCCCTTGCGCGATTTCGATCATCCTGCGTTGCCGAGGGGACATGCCTTGCGGCAGCATGTGGTGTTCGTCAAGCACGCAACGTCCGTTCGTCTCGACGGCCACGTCAGCACATAACGGCCCGGGCATCTGCGCCCGTCAGCGCCACTCCGCGTTCTGCAGCGCGATCCGGTAGCCGCCCGCGTCCTCGAACGCCTGTCTGGATGCATCCAATACAGATTGAATGACGCCCACTCGCATGAAGCTGTGCGCGGCGGCGCATGCGCGTGCATCCAGACATCTCGAACGCGTCACGGTGGACGGGCAATACACCGGTGGGCGTGCATGACGACATCGGCTATATGTAAGCCGTTCGCCGATGGTAAGCCGCTGGGGTAGGCCCGCGCGTACTGGTAGCGGATGATAGGGCGCTTTGATGCGGCCCTCATAAATCACGCAGGCAAGAAAAAGCCCGCTACTGGAGCGGGCTGAATCCATGTTTGGAGACATGGAGGAGACGGATGTAACTTTAAGGGAAAACCCGAGGGCTGGCAAGCCCTAGTTGTAATTGTGCAACGCAGCGCTGCCGGGCCTTCCCGACAAGGGTGGAGTGGCGCGCCATACAGCCCTTGCGGGTATCCCGCAGTGTCCTGCCGAAAAAACGACGTCCCTCGGTGCGGCGGCCTTCGCGTAACCGCGAAGCCGCCGGCGCATTCACATTCCGCCCGCCCGCGCGTGCGCGGCAAACGCGCCGAACCGCTCCTGCGCGACCGGCACCGCGTACTTGTCGCGCATTTCCGTCTCGATCCACGCGCAGGCCTCTCGCGCGCAGTCGGTCAGCGCGTGCCGCGTCGTGTGTCCGTCGATGTCGTAGACGAAGCGCACGCCCACCTCATCGTCGGTGACTTGCCGCTGCAGCTGCTTGAGTTGCAATTGCGGCCCGTGCCGTTGCGACAGCGCGCGCAGCTCATCGAAGTGATATTCGAGCCAGTCGGCGAAGAACAGCGCATCGCTGTGGCAGCGCAGACGGAACGCCGCACTGCGCGACGGACGCTGCGCGGCGCCGCCGACGGCCTGGGGCTCGCCGTTCGGCGCCATGGCCGCATCGACGGGCGCAAGCGGCTGCCCGATCTGCCGGTATGGTTCGCGGTCGCGCAGCGCGTGCCACAGCAGTTCGTCGCCGGCGGCCCCGGACGGCTGCATCGTCAGGTCGTGCCGGCCGTCGCCGACAGCAGCGACGTCGCGGATCACGAGGCGCAGCGAGCAGAGCGGCTCGTCCGCAACCAGCAGCGTCGCCGCGCGCGGCAACCCGCACACGAGCGGTGCGGCGCCGGCCGCCCGGAACACGAGCCCGTGGCGATCGAGCCGCACGAGCGGAAGCGGCCGCGGAAACGACGGGTAGGTGACTGCGATGCGGGCGCCGCCGGCACCCGTCAACCCGGGCATCATCGCGCGAAAGACCTGAGACTGGTCCACGTGGTTCTCCTTCGTTACGATGCCGCCCGGCCGGACTACGCGCGTTCCGGCTCAGGCGGCGATGGCCTGCCGGGTGGCCCGTCCCGGCTCGATTCCAAGTGCGGCAAACGTTTGCGGATCGATATCGATCCAGCACGCGACAACCAGACGACCGTCCACCGGTTTCGGGGGACCTGCCCGGTGCGCGTGCACGCCGATCCGGCGGAACAGCCTTTCCATGCTCGCGAACGTCACGCCGATCAGCTGCCGCGCGCCCAGTTGCGCCGCGCATTCGACGACCGCGGCGAGCATCGGGCGGACGGCCCACTCGGCATTGCCCGGACCGCCTTCGTCGCCGGTCGCCGCGAACCGCGACAGCTCCCAGACGGCTGCCGATTGCGGCAGCGCGACGTCGTCGGCGATCAGGTCGGCGAACAGCGACTTCAGCAGATACGGGCGCGTGGTCGGCAACAGGCGCGCACATCCGCACACTTCGCCGCCAGCGTTTCTCGCGAACACGTAGACGGTATCGTCGCGATCGAACTGGTCGCGTTCGAAACTTTCGTTCGCCGACGGAAGCGCCCAACCGAGCTGCTCGACGAACACGCGGCGCCGATAGCGCCCGAGATCCGCTGCAAGTTCGTGTGGCAACCGCCCTTCCTCGTGAACGAAGGTCCGCATGGTGTCCTCGGATCTGTACTTTGGTATGCACGCATTACATCGCGCGTCCCGAGGGGGCGGTAACTGGTAACTCTTACAGGGTGAGGGGAGGCCGATACCATTCGACCGGTGGTATCGGTTTCTTGATCGGCGGGATTGAAATACGGGCGGCTTTTGCTTATAAAGAGCGCCAGTCTTGCGGAAATGTCAGAGGAAAGCGCGGCCGGTTGTCACTGGAGCGTGGGACCGGCATGATAGGCGTCGTTGCGACCGAGCAGCGACGACGCGACCGCGGCCGGCCAGTCGACGTGTACGAGCCGCGCGGCGAGCACGGCGGCGGTGCGAAACATGCCGAGGTCGGCGCCGGTGGCATCGACGGCCATGATGTTGCTGCGAACGTCGCCGCCCGCGATCACGAACGCGCCCGTCGCGCGCTCGAGATACCAGTCCCAGCCGACCGTCAGGTATGCGACGCCGGCACTGGCCGGGCGATGCCATTCGGTATAGCCGGCCAGGCGCGCGTCGATGGCGCTGTCGCGCAGTTCCGCGAGCAGCGATGCATCGAGGCCGCTTGCGACGTGGTCGAGCACGAGCCCGGCCAGTGCACTTTCGGACAGGCGCACGTAGCCGTCCGGAGACGGGCCGCGGACCGGATGCAACAAAGGTGAAGTCATGCGCGGAATGTATCAGCCCCGAACCGGTGCTGGCACCTGACAGGTATGACAGCGTAACGTTGTCGGAGAACGAATGGAACTGCGCTGGCAGGATGCCTACCAACAATTCAGCGCCGCGGAAGACGAGCAGCAGCTCTTCCAGCGGATCGCCGCTTATTCTAAACGCCTCGGCTTCGAATATTGCTGTTACGGCATTCGCGTGCCGCTGCCGGTGTCGAAGCCGGCCGTCGCGATCTTCAATACTTATCCGGACGGCTGGATGGCGCACTATCAGGCGCAGAACTACATCGAGATCGATTCGACGGTTCGCGACGGCGCGCTCAGCACCAACATGATCGTCTGGCCGGACGTCGACCGGATCGATCCGTGCCCGCTGTGGCAGGACGCGCGCGATTTCGGGCTGTCGGTGGGCGTCGCGCAGTCGAGCTGGGCGGCGCGCGGCGCATTCGGGCTGTTGAGCATCGCGCGTCATGCGGACCGGCTCACGCCGGCCGAGATCAACATGCTGACGCTGCAGACCAACTGGCTCGCGAACCTGTCGCATTCGCTGATGAGCCGCTTCATGGTGCCGAAGCTGTCGCCCGAGTCGAGCGTCACGCTGACCGCGCGCGAGCGCGAGGTGCTGTGCTGGACGGCCGAAGGGAAGACCGCGTGCGAGATCGGCCAGATCCTCTGCATCTCGGAGCGCACGGTCAACTTCCACGTGAACAACATCCTCGAGAAACTCGGCGCGACCAACAAGGTCCAGGCGGTCGTCAAGGCGATCGCGGCCGGACTCATCGATACACCCTGACCCGGCGCTGGCGGCGGGGCGGTCGTGTCGCGTCGGCGGCCGCCGCTCACTCCATCATCGGCTCCGCTTCCTTCGCGGTCCAGCTCACGCTGGAAATGCTCTTCTCCATGCTCATCCGGCTCGCGATCTGCTCGAGCTTCTGCTGATCCTTCGGGTGCAGCTTCAGCGTCGCGGTCACCTTCAGGCGGTCCGGCTGCTCGGGCACGTCCTCGCTCGTCAGGCTCTGGAACGACAGCGGCTTCGCATACATCGCGTTCGACAGCAGCGTGCGGATGTGCACTTCGTCGTCGGCCAGGCAGATCACGGTGATCTGGTATTCGCGCACGAGGTCGGCGTTCGACACGGGGGTCGCGTTGATCGCCTGGCTGACGCCGCGCAGCACCGTGTTGGTGAGCAGCACGACGCCCGTGCCGGCCAGCGCCGGAACGAAGTGACCGGAGCCGGCCAGCACGCCGACGGCGGCCGAGCACCACAGCGTCGCGGCCGTGTTGATGCCCTGGATCGAGCCCTTGTCGCGCATGATCACGCCGCCGCCGAGAAAGCCGACGCCCGACACGACGTAAGCGGCGATCTGCGTGACGCCGGCCACGCCGTTGCCGGTCAGCACGCCGAGCGTGACGAACAGGCAGGCGCCGCTCGCGACGAGCGTGATCGTGCGCAGGCCCGCCGTGCGTTGCCGCATCTGGCGTTCGAGGCCGATCGCGACGCCGCAGGCGAACGCAGTGAAAAGACGGAGTGCGAAATCGAGAGTCATGTTTGTCCTGCCGTGCCAAGTGCGCATGCCGGCCCGCGTCGCGGCGGCGCGAGGCCGAACGCGGCACGATGGCCGTCATCGCGCGGTACTGTACCGCGCGAATGCGTCATTCAGTGTGAAACGGGGGGCGTGCGGGCTCGCGGAACGCGAGCCGCGGCAGGAGAACTGCGTCGGACAGGCGTTCAGGCGGCAAGCGGCGCACGCAACGGAGTGCTGCAACTGTCCACGATGGTTCCTGAAGGAAGAATGGGCGGCATTCTAGTGGCCCGCCCGCGCAGGCGTCAACCCGTCCGGCGGCCGGCCGCGAACGGCCGGTGCGTCACGGCGACGGTCATTGCGACGCGCCGATCGTCCCCGTCGCGAGCGCGAGCGCGGCGGCAGCCGACAGCGCGCCGGCATAGCTGTCGACCTCCGCGTTGCGGGCCGCGAGCAGCTGGCTTTGCGCGATCGTCGCATCGGTGACCGAGCCGACGCCGTTGCGGTACGCGGTCAGGGCCGCGTCGTAGCTCGTCTGCGCGGCATCGACGAGCGCCTTGGCCGCGTCGTGCGACGCGAGGCTCGTCTGCACCGCGTTCTGCGCGGCGACGACCTGGCGGACGGCTTCCTCCTTGGTCCGCGTGAGGCGTGCGGATGCGCTTTGCGCATCGTTGCGCGCCTGCATCAGCACCGCCGAGCGCAGGCCGCCGTCGTACAACGGTATCGTCACGCCGAGGAACACGCCGCCGCCGTAGCGGCTGCCGTTCAGGTTCACGGTCGGCGCCTGGTCGCCGATCGCGGGCAGCGCGGTGATCGCCGTGCCGCCGCTCGCATACGACGTCGACGCCGACAGGAAAATTTTCGGCATGAACGCGGCTTGCGCGGCCTTGATTTTCGCGCGGTTGGCCTGCTCGAGCGCATACGCGCCCTGCAGGTCGGGGCGGCGCGCGATCGCGTCCGACACGATCGCGTCGACCGACGAAGCGAGCGCGGGCGGCAGCGGACGCTTGGGAAGCGCGGCGATCGACGGCTTCGACAGCGGCGAGATGCCGAGCGCGGAAACCAGCGCGAGGTAGCCGTCGCTTTCCGCGCCGTTCGCCTGCACGAGCGCGAGATTTGCCTGCGCACGATTCTGCGTTGCCTGCGCGAGTTCGACGACGGTGCCGACGCCTTGCCTGAGCCGCGCGCGCGACGCCGCGAGGATCGCGTCGGCGTTCACCAGGCCCTGCTGCGCGCTGGCCGCGCGCGAGCGGGCGGCTTCGTAGCGGTAATAGGCGACGGTCACGTCGTGAATCACCTGCTGGTGCACGGCCGTGAACGCGACGTTCGACGCGACCGACGCCTGCTCGGCCGCCTCGACGCGCGCCGCGCGGCCGCCGAAATCGAACAGCAGCCATTGCAGCGACAGCGCCGAGATCGTGCCGTGCACGGTCGTGTTGCTCGACGCGTCGCCGAGGAGCGTCGACGTCGAGCCGTGGCTCGTCTGGTACGCGCCCATCGCGGTCGCGGACAGGTTCGGCAGGTACGCAGCCTTCGCGATGCCGACCGCGAGCGCGGCGTTGCGCGCGTCGTTCCATGCGATGCGGGTCAGCGGGTTCGTCGATTCGGCGAGATCGATCAGCTCGGGCAGCGTGTACGGATGCGCGGTGTCGAGCGCGGCGGGCGGCGACACCGACGCGAGCGCGGGCGAGGCCGGCAGCGTGTAGTCGTGCGGCGCGCGTTGAGCGGAAGCGAGCGGCGGGGCCGGCACGATGTCGCCGGCGGCCGACGTTTGCGGCTGCCACGGGCGGTCGGGTGCCTCCGGCGCCAGGTCGACCGACGACGTGGCGCAACCGGTCAGCGCGATGGCGGTCGCGAGCACGGTGGCGGCGATCGGCGCGGCCGGCGGTTCAGGGACGCGCATGAGGGGCAGACTCCTTCGGGGGGGCTGGACGCGCGGCGTCGGCGATGTGCGCGAGCCGCGTGTCGATCAGGTTGAGCAGCGCGTCGCGTGCAGGATCAGTGGAGGTGGCGGCCGGCGCGATTGCTGCGCCTGCCGTCGACGACGGTGGCGCCGAAGCGGCGTCGGCAATCGGGTCGCCGTCGCGCAGTTCGACCACGCGCGCGAGCCGCGCGCCGATCGCCGCATCGCCTGGCGTGCGTTCGGCGAGCAGGAACAGCGGGCCTTCGAGCGCGCCGAGTTCCGCAAGTGCGCGTCGCCGGGTCGCGAGCCACGCGGCGGCGGGGCGCACCCACGACGGTTCGTAATGGATCAGCCCGAGTTCCTGCGCGATCGCGCCGTGGCGCGCGAAGGCTTCAGCGGCGAGCGTGCGGCGTTCGGCCGGCTGCACGACCTGCGCGATACGGCGCCACTGGTCGAGCAGCGCCGCGAACGCGACATCGATCTGCTTGCCGATGCTGACGGGCCAGATGCGCGTGAACACGAGATACACGACGACGTTGCCGAGCAGGATGCCGATCGTGCGATCGCGCGCGAGCGTGAGGTCGAAGCCGGGGCCTGCGCCCTGGATCACGCACAGGAAGAACGCGAATGCGACCTGGAAGCCCGCGTACGCGATGCGCGGCGAACCGAAGGCGACCCACGCGGACAGCCACGCGCCGACGAACACGAGGGCCATCAGCTCGCCGATCGACGACAGCGCCGGCACGACGAACACGAGCGCCGCGGTCCCGATCAGCGCGCCGACGATGCAGCCGGCGATCCGCAGCGTGAGTTTCTCGACCGTTTCGGCCGTCGAGCCGAGCGACACCATGTAGCAGGTGATGAAGCAGGTGTGGATGCCCGACCAGTCGAGCTGCGAATACAGCAGGTAGCAGAACATCGCCGCGACGGTCGTCTTCAGTGCGTAGCGGATGTGGTCGGGGTTGGTGCGGGCGTCCGGCAGGAAGAAGCCGCCGCGTGGCGCGGGCGGTGCGGCGGGCGCGTTCGTCGGCGAAGCGGATGCGTGGGTCGGTGCCGCGGCCGGTGTAGCCGGAGCGGTCGGCTCGGCGAAATGCGTGACGGCCGCGTGCAGGTCGGTTGCGACGACGCGCGCGAGCGGCGGCAGCGTATCGGCCGGCGGCAGTGCGAGCGTCACGTCGACCGGATAGCCGCCCTGATCGAGGATGCCGGCCATTTCGTCGAGCGTCGCCGCGGCCGGTTCCGCGAATGCGGTGGGCAGCCGCGCGTCCGGTTCCCGGTCGGCGAGCGCGACCGCGACGAGCAGTGCGGTGCTCGATGCGATGGCCTGTCGTAGCGCCGGTGCATCCGCGGCTCGCGTCGAGCCTTCGAGCGTCGACAGCTTGAGCCACGTGAGCAATTGCTTGTCGCCTTCGCGCAGGCTCGCGTCGAAGGCCGTGCGTGCGTCCTCGTCGCCGCGCAGCCGCCGCGCGGCGAGCCGCAGCCGTTTCGCGAGCTGCGCGAGCGCGAGCTTGCGCGGCGACGGCGCGATCAGCAGGTTGACGACGATCGCGACGCCGACCGGAATCGCGACCATCAGCCATGCGTAGAGCAGTGCGCGCGTCGCGGCTTCGCCGACCGGCGCGAGGCCGAGCTCGTCGAGCCCGAAGCCGACGATCATCGCGAGGATCGCGCCGACCGGGCGCAGCTTGCTGGCCGACGTGAGATACAGGAGTCCGACCGACAGCACGGCCATGCACGCGACGCGCAGCACCGAATATTCGATGCTGAAGATCGCGACGCCGATCACGAGCGCGATCACGACCGTGACGAGCAGCAGCATCGCGACCGCGAGCACGACGCTCGTCACGCGGTCGGCGCGATTCAGGAAGAACACCACGTAGGCGGAGATCGCGGCTTCCGGCGTGCCGTAGCCGCTCGTCACGAGCACGACGAGCGCGCAGATCAGCGCGACCCGCACGGCCATCGCGGCGCGCCCCGGAAACGGCGCGAGCAGTCGCAGGACTTCGCGCGGGCCGGGCGAGCGGACTTCAGCGGCAGGCTGAGCCATGCCGGACCTCGACGATCGCGCTCGCGCCGACACGCACGAGCTTGCCGTCGGGTTCGTCGAGCTTCACGCGCACCGGGAAGCGCTGCGCGACGTGCACCCAGTTCACCGAGCGCTGCACGATCGGCAGCGTGCGCGGCAGGTTGATGCGATCGCTGTCCGCGATGCCGGCGCCGATGCCGACGACCTTGCCCGTCAGCGGGCGGCTGCGGTCGATCATCGAATAGACCGTCGCGCAGTCGCCGACCGCGATGCGGTTCAACGACGTTTCGCGGAAATTTCCGACGGCGAACCATTCGCTCGCATCGATCAGCGTGAAGATCGACTGGTTCGGCGCGAGGGTTTCGCCGGCGAGCACGGTCAGGCCCGTCACGAGCCCGTCGTGCGGCGCGCGTACGACCGTATCGTCGAGCGCGTGCTGCGCGCGGGCGAGCGCGGCTTCGCGCGCATGGAGCGTGGCGATCGCGTCGGCGTCGTCGCCGATCGTCTGCGCGGACGAGCGCTGCTGTTCCTGCGCCTGCGCGAGCGACACGGCCGCGTCGCGCTGCCGGACCTTCGCCTGGTCGAACTGCTGCGCGCTGACGTAGCCCTGCGCGGCGAGCGGCGCGAGCCGGTTCACGTCGCGCGTCGCAAGATCGTGATTCTGCGTCGCGCGCTTGACCTGCTCGGCGGCCACGGTCGCGTTCGAGCGCTCGCCGATCAGCGACCGGCGGCGCGTGTCGAGCGACGCACGCGCGAGCTCGAGATCGGCCTGCGCCTGCGCGACCGTCAGCCGGTACGGCACCGGATCGATTGCATACAGCAGGTCGCCTTTCGCGACGCGCTGGTTTTCGTGTACCGCGAGCTGCACGATGCGGCCGCCGACGGGCGACGCGACGTGCACGACGTCGGCGTCGATCGACGCGTCGTCGGTGGACGGGTAGGCCGTCGTGCGGTGGTACGCGTACGCGAGCGCCGCGATGCCGAGCGCGACGATCGCCAGTGCGATCACGCGGCCTTTCGTGGACGGGCGGGCGATGCCGGCGGCCTTCATGCGAACGGCCCCGTGCCGGCGAGCCACACGATCACGGCGACCACGAGCCCGATCGCGGTGCAGACGGCGAGCTGGTAGGGCACCGTGGCGGCCCAGCCGGTCGCGACGAACACGCGGTGCGCGACGATCGCGCCGACGATGCCGACGATCGCGCTGACGAGCCAGAGCGGGAAATACGCGCCGAACAGGACGTACGACGGTGCGCCGCGCGACGTGCAGCCCGCGAGCGGCAGGGCTGGCACCAGGACGGCGGCGACGCGCAGGGGCGCGCGCGGCGTTGTTTTTCTCATGGTGTGACGAGCTCGACGTTGGGGGTGAATGCCGGGCGCGGCGCAATGCGGTGCGTCGCCGCGACGGCGATTCCGCGATACGGAGCCGATCATAAATCAGCGCGATGCGGACCGCCAGCGATGCCCCGCGCACATGTGGCACGCATCGGGCCGCCCGGCGGGCGCTTCGGGACGGTCGATAGCGGTTCGCGATTCTGCCAGCGCATGCGCTGGCAGAGTTGCTGTCGGACTGTAAAGGATCGTCAGACGTAACCGGGTCGATGCCGTTTGCCTGCCGATGAAGAGGGAATCGGCGAGCCGAATGCAGAATTGACGCGTAACCGCGGATGAATCCGCGTTCGGGCCGCGCGGTGCGTCCGCCGTGGCCGTGACCGGTCGTGTCGGCCGGTATCTGTGTACCATCGTGCGAAGAGCGCGACGCGTGACGTGTGACGAGGCCTGACGGCACGGTCCCGTCCGATGCGCGGCGCGGAAGCGGTACCGCAACGAGGAAGAGTGTTCCATGCGAAGTTTCTTTGTCCGGTTCATTGCGATCGGCGTGCTGTTCCACTTGTACGTCGGGCTGCGGATCATTCCCGACGCCTTCGCGTCGCCGCTCGCGCGCACGATCGCGGCGTTGGTGCTGGCGAGCTTCGTCGTGCTGATTCCGGTCGGCATGTTCTCGCGCCGCTTCGACGAAGGCTGGGCAGCGACGCTGGCCGGCTGGGCCGGTTCGATCGCGATGGGCTTCTTTTCGTCGCTGCTGGTGCTGACGTTCCTGCGCGAGCCGGTGCTGCTCGGCGTCGTCGCATGGCGGCATCTGGGACATGACGGCGCCTGGAGCGGCGCGGCATCCGACACGGCGCTCGGCGTGCTGGCGGGCGCGGTGCTGATCAGCGCGATCGGATTCGTCGGCGCGCGCCGCACGGCCGCGGTCAAGCGCGTGTCGATTCCGGTCGACGGGCTGCCGGCCGCGCTCGACGGCCTGACGATCGTGCAACTGTCGGACATTCACGTCGGGCCGACGATCAAGCGGCCCTATATCGAGCGGATCGTGCGCGCGGTCAATGCGCTCGAGGCCGATCTCGTCGTCTTGACGGGCGACGTGGTCGACGGCTCGGTCAAGCGGCTGCGCGAGCACACGGCGCCGCTCGGCCGCATGCAGTCGCGGCACGGCAGCTTCCTCGTGACGGGCAACCACGAGTATTACGCCGGCGCGCACGCATGGATTGACGAGTTCCGGCGGATCGGTTTGACGGTGCTGCTCAACGAGCACGTGCTGATCGAGCACGACGGCGCGCGCGCGGTGCTCGCGGGCGTCACCGATTTCACGGCGGGCGGGTTCGATCCCGAACATCGCAGCGACCCCGAGCAGGCGCTCGCAGGCGCGCCGCACGACGTCGCCACGAAGATCCTGCTCGCGCACCAGCCGCGCAGCGCGGAAGCGGCGAGCCGCGCCGGGTTCACCGTGCAACTGTCCGGCCATACGCACGGCGGCCAGTTCCTGCCGTGGCCGCCGTTCGTGCGCCTGCAGCAGCCGGTGATCGGCGGGCTGAACCGGTTCGGCGCGATGTGGCTGTACACCAGCCGCGGCACCGGCTACTGGGGGCCGCCGAACCGTTTCGGCGTGCCGTCCGAAATCACGCTGATCCGGTTGGCGCGCGGCCGCTAGCGCGCGTCAGACGATGCGCGCGATATCGTCGAAATCGAAGCGCGGGCTGCGCGGGAACAGGCCCGCCGGGTCGCCGTAGCCGAGGTTCACGAGGAAGTTGGTGCGGATCGCGGTGCCGGCGAAGAATTCGGCATCGACCTTGGCGGCATCGAAGCCCGACATCGGGCCCGCGTCGAGGCCGAGCGCGCGCGCGGCGAGGATCAGGTACGCGCCCTGCAGCGACGCGTTGCGGAACGCCGTGGCTTCGATCAGCGCGTCGTTGCCGGCGAACCAGCTGCGCGCGTCGGCGTGCGGGAACAGGCGCGGCAGGTGCTCGTGGAACGCGAAGTCCATGCCGACGATCACGGTGACGGGCGCGGCCATCGTCTTCGCGAGATTGCCTTCGGACAGCGCCGGTTTCAGGCGCGCCTTCGCTTCGGCCGACTTGACGAACACGAAGCGCGCGGGACTCGAGTTCGCCGACGTCGGGCCGAATTTCGTCAGGTCGATCAGCCGGTGCAGCAGCGCATCGTCGACGGGTTTGTCCTGCCAGGCATTGTGGGTGCGCGCGGTGCGGAACAACTGGTCGAGGGCGGAATCGGAGAGCGTCATGGCGGGTCCTGGAAGAAATCGGCCGGGTCGCGCCGGCCGGCATTGCGGAAGAACGCAGCGTCCTGGATAAGGACGCGCTGCGACACGGCGCGATGATAGCGTGGCACGCGAAAACGCACCGGCTTCGAGATCGGCGATTCGAGCGCCCGGGCGTGTGACGCGCCGGAATGACAGCGCATGGCGGCGCGCGTCGCCGTTGGCTACCATGCAGGCATGGTTCGCCCGCATCGTTCACGCCTGCCTGATTCCGACATGTCGACGCCCGATCTTTTCGCCGATACGCCCGCGCCCGACGTGGACTGGTACCCGGACTGGCTCGCGCCGGCCGAGGCCGATCGCGTGCTGGCCGCGCTGATCGACGAGGTCGCGTGGCGGCAGGACACGATCCGCACGCCACGCGGACGCATTCCGCTGCCGCGGCTCACCGCGTGGCAGGGCGAGCCCGACGCCGTCTACGTGTATTCGGGAATCCGCAACGTGCCCGCGCCGTGGACGCCGGCCGTGCTCGACCTGAAGCGTGCCGTCGAGGCGATCTGCGGCGCGCGTTTCAACAGCGTGCTGCTCAATCGTTATCGCAACGGGCAGGACAGTCTCGGCTGGCATGCGGACAACGAGCCGGAGCTCGGCGACGCGCCGGTGATCGCGTCGGTCAGCCTTGGCGCGATGCGCGTGTTCGATCTGCGTCATCGTGCGACCGGCGTCGTGCATGCGTACCGGCTGACGCATGGCAGCCTGCTGGTGATGCGCGGCCGCACGCAGGCCGAATGGCAGCATCGCGTGCCGAAGGCGCCGGCCGTGCAGGGCGAGCGGGTCAACCTGACGTTCCGGCGGGTGGTGACGGCCGAGGCGGGCACGTAAGCGCGCCGATCGAAGGGTTTACTACCCGGGGTCGCGACCCGTTTTTAAACCGATCCGATTGATCGACCGTCCATGCGGCACGTTGCCGCACACGTGGCGTACGCGCGGCGGAAATAGGCCCGTGAGGCCCGTGCCATAAGGATTTCAGGTGGATTTCATCGACCGCCGGGTTCTGATAGGCAGGTGTAAGCCCTGATGGTGCGTCGCAACATTCCTTGACTAGACTGTCGAATGGCTGAAACGCGCCGCGAATCGGCGCATCTTTTCGACATGCCCGACGCGTGGCCGATGCGACGCGCAGGGCAGGAGCACAACCCTTGACCGTACTGGACTCATCCCTCGAACCCTCGCTGCACGTCTTCGAACAAGACGGCGGATGGCAATGGGCGCTGACGGTGAAGCGGGCATCCGGCGTCGGTGTGAAAGTCGTCGCATTCAGCACGGACGGCTTCCGCGGCGAAGCCGACGCCTATGCCGCCGGCCAGCTCGCGCGCGCCGAGTATGACGCAGCAGTGACGGCCTGAACGCCGTCGCGCCGATCCCGTTCGCGGATCGGCGCGGTCGCTCGTTTCCATTCGTTTCCTTTCGCGCATTGGCCGGGGCAGTGGCGCCCGACGCCCCCGAACGCATATCGAGCATTGCCGGTTGCCAGCCGCCGCACCCGGCGACGTTCCGGTGGGCAGTCCTGTCTATCGCTGTTATTCTTTCGATCGCATCAGGCTATATGCCGCCTCGGCGGTCCGGTCGGGCGCATCGGACCGTCGGCCGCGTGAGCCGGATCGTGTTGATCCGGTCCGGTCGAAAATCCATAATCAAGCATTGCGGGTCTTTCGTGAACGCTTCCATTCCGTCCATGTGCAGAGGGTCAATCCAACGATGAGCGGCGCATCGAAACCGCCGGCGAAGCCGGCAAGCGCGCCGCGCGCGACAGCGGGCGACGACGTCGACCACGACGCGCCGAAGCAGGGCGCGGGCGACGACGAATCGTCCGGCGGCGCGTCGTCGTATCTGGTCCCGGGCCTCGAACGCGGGCTGCGGATCCTCGCCGAATTCTCCGCGCGCGAGCCGGTGCTCGGCGCGCCCGAGCTGTCGAAGCGCATCGGCATCCCGCGCACGACCACCTTCCGCCTGCTGCAGACGCTCGAGGCGCTCGGCTTTCTTGAGCGCGTGAACGGCGACCGCTATTTCCGGCTCGGCGTCGGTGTGCTGCGGCTCGGCTTCGAATACCTGAATTCGCTGGAACTGACCGATCTCGGTACGCCCGTGCTCGAACGGCTGCGCGACGCGACGGGCCTGTCCACGCACCTGCTGATCCGCGACCAGCGCGATGTCGTGTTCGTCGCGAAGGCGCAGAGCAACACATCGATGTTCGGTTCGGTGAAGGTGCACGTCGGCACGCGGCTGCCCGCGCACGCGACCGTGCACGGCCATGTGCTGATGGGCGACCTCACGCGCGACGCGTTGCGCCAGCTGTATCCGGAAAAACGGCTCGAACAGTTCACCGAGCGCACGCCTGGCACGGTCGACGAGCTGTACGAGCGCATGCGTCACTACGCGCGGCTCGGCTATGCGGTCAGCGAGGCCGCGTTCGAGAGCGGCATCTCGGCCGTGACTGCGCCAGTGCGCGACCATTCGGGCGCGATCGTCGCGGCGATCACCGCGACGGTGCCGCGCTCGGAGATCGGCGAGGCCGGCGAGAAAGAGCGGCTCGTCGAAGCGGTGTGCGGTGCGGCGGTCGACCTGTCGCAGCGCCTGAACTACCGGCCGCTCGAAAGCGACCCGACGTTCGCGCATGCGCGCCACCGGGTCGCGATGTTCTGATCCGCCGCACGGGCCGCGTCGTGCGGCCTTATCGATCCATCGCCAATGAAAAAGAGCAGCCCGCGGGCTGCTCTTTTCGTTTCCGGCCTCGGGCGCGTGCGCCCGTCGCCGCTCAGAACGAATGGTGGATGCCGGTCAGCACGATCACCTGGTTCGCGGTGCTCGACGCGCCGGCCGTGAAGAACGCGGCCTTCGCGCCGCCCGAACCGTGCTCGTACAGCACGTTCGCGTACAGCTGCGTGCGCTTGGACAGCGAATAGATGTCGCCCAGTTCGACCTGCGTCCAGCGGCGGCCGGCCAGCGTCGTGGTCGCCGCGCCGCCCGCGATCGTGTTGAACGCGCTGCTGCGGTAGTTCACACCTGCGTCGTAGCTCTGGAACGTGTCGGAAAACCCGTTCGACTGCATCTTCGTGCGCGTGTAGAGGCCGTGCACGAGGAAGTCGCCGAACTGGTAGGACGCGCCCGCGCCGATGTTCTCGACCTTGTTCGCGAGGTAGCCGTTCGCGGTGTTCTGCCCCTGGAACGACGTGATGCCCGTCTGGCCGATCAGGATCGCGCGGTCGTGCTCGTTCGAATACACGGCCGACGCCTTGAGCGGCCCGTTCGCATAGTTCAGTGCGACACCGACCGACTTGCCGGTCGAGAAGTTCGTCGTGTTGCCGAGCGCCATCGCCGCTGCGGCCGAGAAGCCGGCGAAGCTCGGCGAACGGTACTTGACCGCGTTGTTGTACGGCACGTTGCCGGTCGCGGCGAGCCCGTCGATGTTGCCCGGGTGGAACGCATACCAGCTCATCGCGAGATACGCGGTGCTGAGCGGATCGAGGTAGTCGAACGACAGCGGCGTCTGCCGGCCGAGCGTCAGCGTGCCGTAGCGGTCGGAACTGAGGCCGACGAACGCCGCGCGGTTCCAGATCGTGTTCGCGGTCGCGAACTGGCCGTTGTTCGTATAGAAGCCGTTTTCCAGCTGGAAGATCGCCGACAGGCCGCCGCCGAGGTCTTCCTTGCCTTTCAGGCCCCACCGGTCGGGCTGCGTGTTGCCCTGGATCATTGCCCACTTCGCATGGCCGCCGACGTTGTTCACATAGGCGACGCCGGCATCCATGCTGCCGTACAGCACCACGCTGCTCTGTGCCCAGGCGCCCGAGACCGCGCCCATTCCGATGATTGCTGCTGCTACCGCATGCTTGACCATTTGATCTCCTGACTCTCCAAACCTGATGAGAAACGTGCCGTGGCGGCGGGCACGAGGACGGCCGGCCGTCGCGCGCTTTCTTCACCACCGGCGGGCATTTTTGTGTTCCATATAAGGAACAACGTGCCTCTGATGGAATGGAGTATAGAGGTGTCACGCAAAGTATCAAAAATAAATTTATCGGGCCTGATGGGCTTGAAGACGATCCGCAACAGCAGTTCGAGAATCCTGGAAATCGGGCTTAAATCCCCGCAATAAAACAAAAAATCACAATTGGCGCGGGTGACGGGGCCGACCGTCGACCGGGCGGTCGGTGTTTTCCCTAGGACGTGCAGCTTTTTGTTTTACTCGTGGAAAGTCGCTCCTATAATCACCATCCATAAACTGCTGTTCCGGATATGGAACAAATCCGGAGCGAACCGAGAGTCGATCAGAAGGAAGGGTGTGAGATGTCTGAACAATGGGTTTGTGCCGGGCACGCCGGCGCGCTGTCGGAAGACACGCCGATCGAGTTCAAGCGGACCGACGGCGTCGAAATCGGGATCTACCGCGTCGGCGACGAGGTGTATGCGCTCGAGAACGTGTGCCCGCATGCATACGCGCTGCTGACGCAGGGGTTCGTCGACGAAGGCACGGTCGAATGCCCGCTGCACGAGGCCGTGTTCGACATCAAGACGGGCGAATGCCTGAAGGGCCCGGGCGGGCGCGCGCTGAAGCAGTACGCGGTGCGGCTGGCCGGCGAGGAAATCCAGATCAAGGTGGAATGACATGAAAGAAGCGACCGTCAACTTCAATCCCTTCCTGAAGCCGTGGGTGGCGCCGCAGCCGAACAACGTCGCCGGCAAAGGGCAGATCGAGATCCCGGGCCAGGTCGAGAACCGCGTCTGGCAGAACCGCAAGGCCGAACCGACCCAATATGAAAACGACCTCGGCGATGCGCTCGAACGCGTGTTCGAGAGCGGCGCGACCGAGCTGGACGATGTCGTCGCGGGCCTGAACCGCATCGGCTTCCGCGCGCCGGACGGCACGGCGTGGACGCCTGAGCGCTTCCGCGCCGAAATGGCCTCGCTGGCGGAATGAGCGCACGCGCCGCGTGACCGCCGACCCGACGACAACCGCATCCGGAGCACACTGATGACGTCCCCCGCACAACACGAAACACAACACGACCCGGTCCGCGACTATCTCGATCGCGGCATCAAGAACTACTGGTATCCCGTCGCCCCGAGCTGGCAGGTGTCGAACGCGCCCGTCGGCCTCACGCGCCTGTCCGAGCAGATCGTGCTGTGGCGCGATCACGAGGGCAAGGTTCACGCGCTGGAAGATCGCTGCCCGCATCGCGGCGCGCGCCTGTCGCTGGGCTGGAACCTCGGCGGCAACATCGCCTGCTGGTATCACGGCATCGAAGTCGACGGCGGCGGCACCGTCAATCGCGTGCCGGCGGTCGCGAACTGTCCGCTCGAAGGCATGAAGTGCGTGAAGTCGTATCCGGTCGAGGAGAAGGCCGGGGCGATCTTCCTGTGGTTCGGCGACGAGGCGCATGGCGAGCCGGCGCCGCTGAACCTGCCGGAAGAACTGGTGGCCGACGAATACGGCCACTTCCTGTGCGTGTCGAACTGGAAGTGCAATTACCAGTACGCGATCGACAACGTGATGGACCCGATGCACGGCGCATACCTCCACGCGACGTCGCACTCGATGGCCGAAGGCGACAAGCAGGCCGACATGCGCGTGCGCAAGACGGAAACGGGCCTGATGTTCGAGAAGATCGGCCAGCGCGACGTGAACTTCGACTGGGTCGAGCTCGGCGAAACGGGCTGCCTGTGGATGCGTCTCGCGATTCCGTACAAGCAGAAGTTCGGCCCGGGCGGCAACTTCGGGATCATCGGTTTCGCGACGCCGGTCGACGGCGACAATTGCCAGGTCTACTTCTGGCGCACCCGCAAGGTCAGCGGCTGGCAGCGCGACGTGTGGCGCTTCATGTATCGCAACCGCCTCGAGGGCCTGCACTGGGACGTGCTCGAGCAGGACCGCTACGTCCTCGAAAGCCTTGCGCCGCACGCGCGCGATCACGAATACCTGTACCAGCACGACGTCGGCATCACGCGCGTGCGCCGGATGCTGCGCCAGCGCGCGCAGGAGCACCTGTCCGCGCTCGACGCGCACCGTGCGGCGCAGGCCGCGGCGGAGCCCGCGAATGGCTGAGTTCGCACCGGTAGTGTCGCTGCCGGGGCGCCGCGTGCTCGTCACGGGCGGCGCGCGCGGTCTGGGCGCGGCATTCGTGAAGGCGCTGGTCGCCGCGGGCGCGCGGGTCGCGTTCGGCGACGTGCTCGTCGAAGAGGGCCGTGCGCTGGCCGCGCAACTCTCGCAAGCCGGCCACACCGCGCATTTCTTCGCGCTCGACCTGGCCGATCCGGCGAGCGTCGACGCATTCGTCGCGCAGGGCGCGGCGGCGCTCGGCGGCGTCGATGCGCTGATCAACAACGCGGCGATCACGAACTCGGGCGGCAAGCTGTCGACGGAACTCGACGTGTCGACCTGGGATGCCGTGATGAACGTGAACGTGCGCGGCGTGTGGCTCGTCAGCAATGCGGCGCTGCCGCACCTCGCGCAGTCGGGGCGCGGCGCGATCGTGAACCTCGCATCGGACACCGCGCTCTGGGGCGCGCCGAAGCTCCTCGCGTACGTCGCCAGCAAGGGCGCCGTGATCGCGATGACGCATGCGCAGGCACGCGAGTTCGGCGCGCACGGCGTGACGGTCAACGCGATCGCGCCGGGGCTCACCGAAGTCGAGGCGACGGCCTACGTGCCGGCCGAACGGCACGCGTTCTACATGCAGGGCCGCGCGCTGACGCGCGCGCAGGTGCCCGACGACGTGACGGGCCCCGTGCTGTTCCTGCTGTCGGACGGCGCGCGCTTCGTGACGGGTCAACTGCTGCCGGTGAACGGCGGCTTCGTAATGAATTGAATTGAAGTTTTCACTCTGAATGAAGGAGAGGACGATGGCGGACGCAGATCTCGAACGCAAGTCGTGGGACCAGCCGGACGGCGCAAGCTTCGGCGACTGGATGGAAGGGCGTGTCGCGCGCTACGCGACGCGGCGCTACGACTGGGACGCGCTGAAGTTCCAGGCCGACTACGACCCGAAGTACCGCCGTGCGCAGATGCGCTACGTCGGCACGGGCGGCACCGGCGTCGCGAAGGACGTCAACACGGTGCCGGCCGGCAACTTCACGTTTTCGACGATGGTCATTCCGGCCGGCAACATCGGCCCGAGCCACATCCACATCGACGTCGAGGAAATCTTCTTCGTGCTGCGCGGCAAGATGAAGGTGATCTGCGAGCGCGACGGCGAGACCTGGGAAGCGATCCTCGGCGAGCGCGACCTGATCTCGGTGCCGCCGGGCGTGTATCGCACGGAAATCAACATCGGCGAGGAAGACGCGCTGATGTGTGTGATGCTCGGTTCGCCGAAGCCCATCACGCCGACGTATCCGCCGGATTCGCCGCTCGCGAAGATCAAGCGCTGAGACGGGGCGGAGCAAGCAATGAGTGTCATCGACAAACGTGAACGCGACCGCACCGCGGCGTTCGCCGCGCTGCTCGGGCAGTTTCCCGAACAGCGCTGCGCGGCCGGCGCGGCGGGCACGATCGGTTATCGCGAGGCCGGCGCGCAACATGCGGGCCACGCGCTGCCCGTCGTGCTGCTGCACGGGATCGGCTCGGGCGCCGCATCGTGGGTGCGCCAGCTCGACGCGCTCGGCGCGTCGCGGCGCGTGCTCGCGTGGGATGCGCCCGGCTACGGCGTGTCGACGCCCGTGCACGGCGCGTCGCCGGCGGCCGCCGATTACGCGGCGTCGCTGAACGCGTGGCTCGAGGCACTCGGCATCGAACGCTGCGTGCTGGTCGGGCATTCGCTCGGCGCGATCGTCGCGGGCGGGTTGGCCCGCGTGATGCCCGCGCGGATCGCCGGCCTGCTGCTGATCTCGCCCGCGGGCGGTTACGGCAGCGCGCCCGCGGAAACGCGCGACACGCGCCGCGATGCACGCCTTGCCATGCTCGAGGAACTCGGCCCGGCCGGGCTCGCCGAGCAGCGCAGCGGCAACATGCTGTCGGGTTTCGCGAGCGAGGATGCGCGGGCGTGGGTGCGCTGGAACATGGCGCGCATCGTGCCGGCCGGCTATGCACAGGCCACGCATCTGCTCGCGAACGCCGATCTCGCGTCCGATCTCGCCGGCTTTCGTGGCCGCACCGCGGTGGCGGTCGGCGCGAACGACGCGATCACGCCGCCTGCCGCGTGCGAGCGCATCGCAGCGGCCGCGCACGTCGGATTGCAGGTGATTCCGCAGGCCGGTCATGCGGGTTATGTGGAAGCACCGGCGGTTTATTCGTCGCTGATCGACACGTTCTGCCGCCAATGCGATCGCCAACGGGGGCTGGAATGAGCGAACCGTTGCAACAACAGGACGCGGACGCCGCGAAGTCCGAGGCCAACTACGTGGTGCCGGGCCTCGAACGCGGTTTGCGAATCCTCGCCGAATTTTCGCCGCGCGAGCCGGTGCTCGGCGCGCCGGAGTTGTCCAAGCGGCTCGGCATTCCGCGCACGACGGTGTTCCGTCTGCTGCAGACGCTCGAATCGCTCGGCTTTCTCGAGCGCGCGGACAAGGATCGCAATTACAAGCTCGGCATCGCCGTGCTGCGGCTCGGCTTCGAATACCTGAGCTCGCTCGAGCTGACCGATCTCGGCCTGCCGGTGATCGAGAGCCTGCGCGACGCGACCGGCTTCACGACGCACATCGTGATCCGCGATGGCCGCGACGTGGTGTTCGTCGCGAAGGCGCAGAGCCAGTCGCCGGTGTTCAGCTCGATTCGCGTGAACGTCGGCACGCGGCTGCCCGCGCATGCGACAACTCACGGCCACGTGCTGATGGGCGACCTGTCGCTTCAGGCGCTGCGCGCGCTGTATCCGGAAGGCACGCTGAACCGGATGACGAGCGCGACGCCGGAGACGGTCGATGCGCTGTACGAAGTGATCCGCGAGGATGCGCTGCGCGGCTACGGCGTCAGCAATTCGTCGTTCGAACGCGGCATTTCGGTGGTCACGGCGCCGGTGCGAAACGACACGCAGCGGATCGTCGCGTGCATCACGGTGACGGTGCCTCGGCCGGAGATCGACGCGGCGCTGATCGCCGACGGCCTGATCGACAAGGTGCAGCGCGCGGCGGCGGAACTGTCGCGGCGGCTCAATTACCGCTCGGATGACGAGCACACGTTTATGAAGGCTTTAGGACTCCGATGATCCAGATCGATCTGACCGGGCAGGTGGCGGTGGTGACGGGCGGCTCGTCCGGCATCGGCCTCGCGACTGCCGAGCGGTTCCTGCAGGCCGGCGCGTCGGTCGCGATTTGCGGCCGTGACGGCGAACGCCTCGCGCGCGCGCAAGCGCTGCTCGGCGAGAAATATCCGGGCGCGCAACTGCTCGCCGTGCGCTGCAACGTGCTCGACGAAGCCGATGTGGCCGCGTTCGCGCAGGCCGTGTCAGACCGCTTCGGCCGCGCCGACATGCTGGTCAACAACGCGGGCCAGGGCCGCGTGTCGACCTTCGCCGACACGACCGACGACGCATGGCGCGAAGAGCTCGAACTGAAGTACTTCAGCATCATCCGCCCGACGCGCGCATTCCTGCCGCTGCTGCGCGACGCGCAGGCGCCGACGATCACCTGCGTGAATTCGCTGCTCGCGCTACAGCCGGAGCCGCACATGGTCGCGACGTCGTCGGCGCGCGCGGGCGTGCTGAGCCTCGTGAAGTCGCTCGCGACCGAACTCGCGCCGCAGCGCATCCGCGTGAACTCGATCCTGATCGGCATCGTCGAGTCGGGTCAGTGGCGCCGCCGCTACGAAGCACAGGCGCAGGCCGGCGAAAGCTGGGAGGACTGGACGGGCGCGCTTGCCCGCAAGAAGAACATTCCGCTGAACCGCTTCGGCAAGCCTGACGAGGCCGCCTGGGCACTTTTTTATCTCGCAACGCATCTGTCGTCCTATACGACGGGCAGCCATATCGACGTTTCTGGAGGCTTTGCACGCCATGTCTAAAAAAACCACGGTTGGCGAGCTGATTGCCGCCTTTCTCGAGCAGTGCGACGTCAAAACCGCATTCGGTGTCATCTCGATCCACAACATGCCGATCCTCGACGCGATCAACTCGCGCGGCAACATCCGGTATGTCGGCGCGCGCGGTGAAGCCGGCGCGGTGAACATGGCCGACGGCCTGGCCCGCGTGTCGGGCGGCCTCGGCGTCGCATTCACGAGCACGGGCACGGCGGCGGGCAACGCGGCCGGCGCGATGGTCGAGGCGCTGACGGCCGGCACGGCGCTGCTGCACATCACGGGGCAGATCGAGACGCCGTATCTCGATCAGGATCTGGCCTACATCCACGAAGCGCCGGATCAGCTCACGATGCTCGACGCGATCTCGAAGGCCGCGTTCCGCGTGCGCACGGTCGAGACCGTGCTGCCGACGATCCGCGAAGCGGTGCGCATCGCGCAGACCGCGCCGACGGGCCCCGTGTCGGTCGAGATTCCGATCGACATCCAGGCCGCCGAAATCGAATGGCCGGAAGACCTCGCACCCGCGCACGTAGCGGTGCGCGAGCACGACGCAGCACGCGTCGCGAAGCTCGCCGACGCGCTGGCGGCCAAGCGCCGTCCGCTGTTGTGGATCGGCGGCGGTGCGCGCCACGCCCGTGCGGAAGTCGAACGCCTGGTGAAGCTCGGCTTCGGCGTCGTGACCAGCGTGCAGGGCCGCGGCGTGCTGCCGGAAGATCATCCGGCGACGCTCGGCGCGTTCAACGTGCATGCGTCCGTCGAGGCGTTCTACAAGACCTGCGACGCGCTCGTCGTGGTCGGCTCGCGCCTGCGCGGCAACGAGACGCTGAAGTACAAGCTCGCGCTGCCGCAGCCGCTGTTCCGCATCGACGCTGACGCGCTCGCCGACAACCGCGGCTATCGCAACGAGCTGTTCGTGCACGGCGATTCGAAGCGCGTGCTGGCCGAGCTGGCCGATCGCCTCGAAGGCCGCCTGTCCGTCGATCCGCGGTTCGCGTCCGATCTCGCGGCGGCGCGCGAGCAGGCCGTCGCCAGCGTGTCGGAAGGCCTCGGGCCCTACAAGAAGCTGGTCGATACGCTGCAGGGCGCGGTGGGCCGCGACTACAACTGGGTGCGCGACGTAACGATCTCGAACAGCACGTGGGGCAACCGCCTGCTGAAGATCTTCGAACCGCGCGCGGGCGTGCATGCGCTCGGCGGCGGCATCGGCCAGGGCATCCAGATGGGCATCGGCGCGGCGCTGGCCGGCGCGGCGGCGAAGACGGTCTGCCTGGTCGGCGACGGCGGCCTGATGGTCAACGTCGGCGAGCTCGTGACGGCCGTGCAGGAAAACGCGAACGTGATGATCGTGCTGATGAACGATCAGTGCTACGGCGTGATCCGCAACATCCAGGACGCGCACTATGGCGGCCGCCGCTGCTTCGTGCAGTTGCACCAGCCGGATTTCGCGCAGTTCTGCGCAAGTTTCGGCCTCACGCACTACCGAATCTCGTCGCTCGACCAAGCCGAAGCGATCGTGCGCGAAGGAATCGCGAAGGAAGGGCCGGTGATGGTCGAGGTCGACATGTTGTCGGTCGGCTCGTTCGCATCGGCATTCGCGGGCCCGCCGGTGAAGAAGGAAGAAACGCCGTCGGAGCGGCAGTATGCGTAACGGCCACGCCCGCGGGCATGAGCCCGTCGACATCGCGATGATCGGCTTCGGCGCGATCGGTGCGGCCGTGTATCGCGCGGTCGAGCACGACGCCTCGTTGCGCGTCGCGCACGTGATCGTGCCCGAGCACCAGCGCGACGCGGTGCAGCGTGAGCTCGGCGGCGCGGTGGAGGTCGTGTCGTCGGTCGACGCACTGGCCCGCCGCCCCGAGTTCGCGCTCGAGTGCGCGGGTCACAGCGCGCTCGTCGATCACGTCGTGCCGCTGCTGAAGGCCGGCACCGATTGCGCGGTGGCATCGATCGGCGCGCTGTCCGACCTCGCGCTGCTCGACGTGCTGTCGCAGGCCGCCGACGAAGGCGACGCGACGCTGACGCTGCTGTCCGGCGCGATCGGCGGAATCGACGCGCTGGCGTCGGCGAAGCAGGGCGGGCTCGACGAGGTGCTGTACGTCGGCCGCAAGCCGCCGCTCGGCTGGCTCGGCACACCCGCCGAGGCGTTGTGCGACTTGCGCGCGATGACCGAAGAGAAGGTCATCTTCGAAGGCACCGCACGCGACGCCGCGCGGCTGTATCCGAAGAACGCGAATGTCGCGGCGACGGTCGCGCTCGCGGGCCTCGGCCTCGACGCGACGCGCGTGCGCCTGATCGCCGATCCGGCCGTCGCGCGCAACGTGCACCGCATCACCGCACGCGGCGCGTTCGGCGAGATGTCGCTCGAAATGAGCGGCAAGCCGTTGCCCGACAACCCGAAGACGTCCGCGTTGACCGCGTACAGCGCGATTCGCGCGCTGCGCAACCGCGCGGCCCGCTGCGTAATCTGAGCGGGCGACGCAGCCATTCGGGCCATTGAACGGCCGCCGGCGCCACGGCGCGGGCGGCTGCGCAGAGACAGATTTGTGGGACTTGTGACATGACTCCATTCGATACGAGCCTCGTACCCAACGGCGACATCCTGATCGGCGGCGAGTGGCGGCGCGGTCGCGGCGCGCCTTACGCGAGCATCTATCCGGCCGACCAGTCGCTGAACATGGAAGTATCGACGGCGAACGCGGAAGACGCGGCCGAAGCCGTCGTGGCCGCCGACGCCGCGTGGCGCCGCGCGGACTGGGCCGGCCTCAAGCCGCACCAGCGCGCGCTGGTGCTGTACCGGATCGCCGACCTGATCATGCAGCGTCACGAGGCGCTCGCGAACCTGCAGCGCCGCGACAACGGCAAGCCGATCGGCGAGACGCGCGTGCTGGTGGCGAGCGCTGCCAACACGTTCCGCTATTTCGCGGCGTGCCTGGAAACGCTCGACGAAGAATTGACGCCGTCGCGCGGCGACTACCTGACGATGAGCGTGCACGAGCCGATCGGCGTGATCGCGGCGATCACGCCGTGGAACTCGCCGATCGCATCCGACGCGCAGAAGCTCGCGCCGGCGCTCGCCGGCGGCAACGCGGTGGTGCTCAAGCCGGCCGAAGTCACGCCGCTCGTGTCGCTCGCGCTGGCCCGCATCTGCGAGGAGGCCGGCGTGCCGAAGGGCGTGCTGAGCGTGCTGCCGGGCAAGGGCTCGGTGATCGGCGACGTGCTGGTGCGCCATCCGCTCGTGAAGAAGGTGTCGTTTACCGGCGGCACCGAAGTGGGCCGCGGCATCGCGCGCATCGCGGCGGAAAAGCTGATGCCCGTGTCGCTGGAGCTCGGCGGCAAGTCGCCGACGATCGTGTGCGACGACGCGGATCTCGACCACGCGGTCAACGGCGTGCTGTACGGCATCTTCAGTTCGTCGGGCGAGGCGTGCATCGCGGGTTCGCGGTTGTTCGTGCAGCGCTCGGTGTACGACGAATTCATGAAGCGGCTGGTGGCCGGCGCGCGCAAGCTGCGCGTGGGCGACCCGACGCGGCCCGACACACAGATGGGCCCGCTGATCACCGCGAAGCATCGCGAATCGGTGGAGCGCTACGTCGCGCTCGGGCTGGAGGAAGGCGGCCGTCTGCTGTGCGGCGGCGAGCGTCCGTCGGGCGACGGGCGCGAGGACGGCTTCTTCTACCAGCCGACGATTCTCGAAGGCTTGCCGAACAGCGCGCGCATCTGCCAGGAGGAAATCTTCGGACCGGTGCTGGTCGCGATGCCGTTCGACGACGAAGCGTCGCTGATCGCGCAGGCGAACGACAGCGTGTTCGGCCTCGCCGCCGGCATCTGGACGCGCGACTACAAGCGCGCATGGCGCATCGCGCGCGCGCTCGAGACGGGCACCGTCTGGATCAACACGTACAAGCTGTTCTCGATCTCCACGCCGTTCTCGGGCTGGAAGGAGAGCGGGATGGGCCGCGAGAAGGGCCGTCTCGGCATCCGCGAGTACATGCAGCAGAAGAGCCTCTACTGGGGCTTGAACGACGCGCCGCTGCCGTGGGCGAACTGAGCGAAGGGGAATGACGCAATGAGCATCTTGGGTATCGAGCAGATCACGTACGGTGTCGACGACCTCGCGACGTGCCGGCGCTTTTTCGCCGACTGGGGGCTGAAGGAAGTCGCGCACGACGACACGCGCGCACGCTTCGAAACGCTGAACGGCTGCACCGTGCTGGTCGTCAAGGCCGACGATCCGTCGCTGCCGCCTGCGTTCGAAGCGGGCCCGACGCTGCGCGAAGTCACTTGGGGCGTCGCGACGCAGCAGGAAGTCGACGCGCTGCGCGCGAAACTGGCCGGCCAGCCCGGCTATTACGCGCAGGACGATGCGGTCGGTTGCATCGACCCGAACGGCATGGCGATCCGCATCGAGGTGACGCGCAAGCGCGCGCTCGACATCACCGGCTCGCCGTCGAACGTGTGGGGCCGGACGGCGCGGGTCGACCAGCCGAGCCCGATCTATGCGCGCGCCGAGCCGGTCGAGGTCGGCCACGTCGTGTTCTTCACGAACTGCCTCGACGCGCAGGAAAAGTTCTATCACGAGCTGCTCGGCTTCGAGACGTCGGATCGCTATCCGGGCCGCGGCGCGTTCATGCGCTGCGCGCCGCACGGCGGCCACCATGACCTGTTCCTGCTCGCGTTGCCGAACGGAAAGCGCGGCCTGAACCATGTCGCGTTCACCGTGCGCGATATCCACGAAGTGTTCGGCGGCGGCATGCACATCGACCGCTGCGGCTGGGAAACGCAACTCGGCCCGGGGCGTCATCCGGTGTCGTCCGCGTACTTCTGGTACTTCCAGAATCCGGCCGGCGCGTTGATCGAGTACTACGCGGACGAGGACGTGCTGACGCCCGAATGGCAGCCGCGCGAATTCGAACCGGGCCCGACCGTGTTCGCCGAATGGGCCGTCGACGGCGGCCTCGACGGCAATACGCGCAGGCAAAAGAACGCGAAGGCGCCGGAAGGCAAGTTCATGACGGAGCGCAAATCATGACCGAAGCGAACACGCAAGCGCCGGCCGTGCCGGGCACGGTCGTCGTGGTCGGCGGCGGCCAGGCCGCTGGCTGGGTGCTGAAGACGCTGCGCGCGGAAGGGTTCGCGGGCCGTCTCGTGATGATCGCGGACGAGCCGCACCTGCCGTACGAGCGCCCGCCGCTGTCGAAAGCCGTGCTGGCGGGCGACGCCGACATCGAAACGGTGCGCGTCGTGCGCCCTGACGAATTCGACGCGCTGAACGTCGAGGCGTGGCAGCCGGAACGCGCGGCGTCGATCGACCGTGCGCGCCGCGTGGTGAAGACCGAAAGCGGCCTCGTGATCGAATACGACCGTCTCGTGATCGCGACCGGCGGAACGTCGCGTCGCTTGCCCGACGCTATCGTCAGGACGCCGAATCTGCACTACCTGCGCACGCTCGACGAAGCGGCCGCGCTCGGCGAGAAGCTGCGTGCGAGCCAGCGTGTGCTCGTGATCGGCGGCGGCTGGATCGGCCTCGAAGTCGCCGCGACCGCACGCAAGCTCGGGGTCGAAGCGGTCGTCGTCGAAGGCGCGCCGCGTCTGTGCGGGCGTTCGGTGCCGCAGATCGTGTCGGATTTCCTGCTCGACCTGCATCGCGCGAACGGTGTCGACGTGCGCCTCGGCGCGGCGCTCGCATCGCTCGACGCGCAACCGGACGACGCGTCGAAGGTGCGCGCGACCCTCGCCGACGGCACGACGATCGATGCGGATTTCGCGGTGGCCGGCATCGGCCTCGCGCTGAACGCGACGCTGGCGAGCGACGCGGGCCTGGCGATCGACGACGGCATCGTCGTCGACGAATTCGGCGCGACCAGCGATCCGGCGATCTTCGCGTGCGGCGACGTTGCGAACCATCACAACGGCTGGCTGAAGCGGCGCGTGCGGCTCGAATCGTGGGCGAACGCGCAGAACCAGGCGATCGCGGCCGCGAAGGCCGTGCTCGGCGTGCGCGCGCCGTACGCGGAGATTCCGTGGTTCTGGTCCGATCAGTACGACGTGAACCTGCAGATCCTCGGCGATCTGCCGGCCGACGCGCAGCTCGTCGTGCGCGGCGATATCGCCGCGCGACGCGCGACGCTGTTTTTCGTAGGCGATGGGCATGTGAGAGGTGTCATCGCCATCAACAACGCACGCGAGCTCAAGCTCGCACGCAAGTGGATGAACCAGGGCCGGGCAGTGGATACGGAAGCCCTGGCGGACACGACCAAAGCGCTTGCCTGACCGGCGAACGATCCAGGAGACACCCCGCATGAGCACTTTCGACAACGTCGTGGCCGGCAGGGCCACGATGGAAGCTGCCGCCTCCACGCCCGGCGCGATCATCGCGCGACTCGAGCGGCTTCCGGCCAACGCGATGCAGATTCGTGCACGCGTGCTGATCGGCACCGCCACGTTCTTCGACGGCTTCGACGTGATCACGATCGCGGCGACGCTGCCGCTGCTGATTCACAAGTGGGGGCTGTCGCCGACGCAGATCGGCATGCTGATCGCGTCCGGCGCGATCGGCCAGCTGATCGGCGCGTTCCTGTTTCCCGCGCTCGCGGAGAAGCATGGCCGTGTGAAGGCGATCGCGTGGAGTTCCGCCGTGATCGGCATCACGAGCATCGCGTGCGGTTTCGCGCCGACGTTCGAGGTGTTCGTGCTGCTGCGAATTTTGCAGGGGCTCGGTCTCGGCGGCGAACTGCCGGTCGCGGCCACGTACATCAACGAAATCACGCGTGCGCACGGCCGCGGCCGCTTCGTGCTGTTGTATGAAATCGTGTTTCCGATCGGTCTGCTGGTATCGATGGCGCTGGGCGCATGGCTCGTGCCGCGGTTCGGCTGGGAGATCATGTACTTCGTCGGCGGGCTGCCGTTGATCCTCGCGCTGGTGCTTACGCATCTCGTGCCGGAATCGCCGCGCTGGCTCGCCTCGCGCGGGCGCCTCCCGGAAGCCGGGCGCGCGGTCGGCGTGTTCGAATCGTCGGTGCGCGGCGAACTGCCGCCGGTCACGCAGGTGGCCGCGTACGACGAGATGGTCCGCCAGCACCCGAAGCGCCGGATGAGCGACCTGTTCAGCGCCGCGTATCGCAAGCGCACGCTCGCGGTGGCGACGCTGTGGGCGACCTGCGGGTTCATCCAGTACGGGCTGTCCACGTGGCTGCCGACGATCTACAAGAACTTCTATCACGCGCCGCTGCAGCTCGCGCTGAATCTCGCGGTGATCGGCTCGGTGATGGGCGTGCTCGGTTCGCTCGCGTCCGCGCTGCTGGTCGACAAGCTCGGCCGCAAGCCGGTGATCGTGTGGTCGTTCGTGATGTGCGCGCTGTCGCTGGCGTTCGCGGGCTTCTATCACGCGGCGTCGGTGTATGTCGTCGCGACCTTCTGCTCGCTGTCGCTGGGGCTGATGGCATCGGGCTTCATCACCGCATACGTCTATACGCCGGAGCAGTATCCGACGAGCATCCGTGCGTCGGGCTGCGGGCTCGGCAGCGCGTGGCTGAAGATCGCGTCGTTCGCGGCGCCGATGATCGTGCCGCACGCGATCATCGGCGGCAACCTCGCGCCGGCGTTCTACCTGATCGGCATCGTGCCGCTGATCGCGGCCGTGACCGTTCATTTCGTCGGAATCGAGACGAAGGGGAAAGTGCTCGAAGCGCTGGAAGCGTAAGCGCGGCCGGTCGCAACGGCTGACATGGGAGGCCCGGACATCGTCCGGGCCTTTCTGTTTTCCGGCGCTAGGGTTCGCGCCTGTTCGCGGACAGCTTGCGGCCGCGCTGGTTCGTCGCGGGCGGCACGGGGCTTGCGCCGGTCCTGTCGATGCTCAGGCGCATGGCCGAGTATCAGGAGATGGGCGACGCGCGGGAAATTGCCGTCGCGGCCGGCGTGCCGGATGCGCAATTCGCGAGCGAGCGATTCACTGCGTGATGCGCGTGCCGCACGTTGCGGTGACACAGGTGCGGCGCGTCATCCGGCGGGCGACTTGCCGAATGGCCGGGTCGAACGTACTCTTTGTCGACACCCGGCCCACCCGCAGGTTATCCACCATGCAAGCCCATCCTTTGCGTCTTTCCCCCGGCGACGATCTGCGCGCATCGATCGAGCAGGCGTTGCGTCGGCTCGACGCACACGCGGCATTCGTGATCCAGGGGATCGGCAGCCTGAATGTCGCGCAGCTTCGCTTTGCCGGTGTCGACGCGCCGACCGAACTGCGCGGCGACCTCGAAATCCTGACGCTGGCCGGCTCGGTCTCACCGGACGGCGCACACCTTCATATGTCGGTGTCCGACGCGAACGGCTGCGTAGCGGGCGGACATGTCGCGCGCGGCTGCGTGGTGCGGACGACCGCCGAGATCCTGCTCGTGCTGTTGCCCGCACATCGTTTCTCGCGTGAACCCGATGCAGGGACCGGGTTCGACGAGCTGGTGATTCGTCCGGAGCCAGGCTGATCGTGCGCACGGTCCGGCGCATGTGACCGATGCGGCCTACCCCGGCACGAACACCCCCATCGCCGCGATCGCCATCGCGAGCGTCGCGGCCCAGCCGCCCCACGCCAGCGCGCGCGTCACGGCAAACTTGCCCATGATGCGCCGGCTGCCGGCCATCAGCATCATCACGACCATGATCGGAACGGCGGTGACGCCGTTGATGACCGCACTCCAGTAGAGCGCGCGGATCGGGTCGAAATGCATGAACGTGATCGCGACGCCGCCGACGATCGCCAAGGCGATCACCGCATAGAATTCGGGCGCGACGCCGAGCCGCAGCGCGAGGCTGTTGCGCCAGCGGAAGCTACCTGCGGCCGCATAGGCGGCCGAGCCGGCGAGCACCGGCAAGGCCAGCAGGCCGGTGCCGACGATCCCGAGCGCAAACAGCATGTACGCGAAGTGTCCGGCAATGGGCTCGAGCGCACGCGCGGCGTCGGCGGACGTCTTCACTTCGATGTGGTGCATGTAGAGCGTGGCCGCTGCCGTCAGCGTGATGAAGAACGCAATGACGTTCGATACGCCCATGCCGACCCAGGTATCGAAGTTGATTCGTCGCAACTGCGCGGGCGCCTGATGCGGTGCGCGCCGTAACGCATGCTGGCTCGGCTCCGCATGCAGTTCCTCGACCTCCTGCCACGCCTGCCAGAAAAACAGATACGGGCTGATCGTGGTGCCGAGCACGGCGATGACCGTGGTTAGATAGGCGGCGGTGAACTGGACATGCGGCCGCACGATCGCGCGGCCGACCTCGCCCCAGTGGACGGGCACGATGAGCGCCACCGCGACATACGCGAGCAGGACCAGCGCGATCCATTTGAGCAGACGCGCATAGCGGTCGTACGGCACGAAAATCTGCAGCACGACCGACACGCCGCCCAGGCAGACGACATAGAGTTCCTGAGGGCCATGCAGCAGAAGATTGACCGCCGCGCCCATCGCCGACAGGTCGGCCGCGATGTTTATCACGTTCGCGATCAACAGCAAAGCCACGGCGCTGTAGAGCAACCATGGCGGGTAGTGCGCGCGCATGTTCGACGCGAGGCCCTTGCCCGTCACGCGGCCGATGCGCGCGCTGACCAGCTGGATCGCCGTCATCAGCGGGTAGGTCAGCAGCAGCGACCAGAGCAGTTCGAGTCCGAACTGCGCGCCTGCCTGCGAGTATGTTCCGATGCCTGACGGATCGTCGTCGGCGGCACCGGTGACGAGGCCCGGCCCGAGGCGCCGGAGCCATGTTGCCGCGCGCGGACGCGGCTGCACGGTATCGAGGGACTCGTTGTCGTTCATGGCGGCGACCCGTGGGGAGGGGCAGTCGAGTCGCAATCGGCGTGCCCGGGCCGGGGGGCGGGCGGTGACGGTCGGTCAACGCGCTCTGAATACCGAACGCGGCGCAGCAGAAAACCGGCTTGGCCGATGTGGGGGAAGCCGGGGGATGCGGGAGAAAACGGACTGCGCTCGTGAAAGCGTGCGGCCGGGCAGCGGCGAGAGCGACGCAGCAGGGGCGATACGCGTCGGCGTCAGCGAGCCGCCATCGCAACGTTCCGATCGCCGCGCCCGCTCACCAGGCAGCCGGACATGAACGCCTCGCGCTGGCTGTCGGCGGCCGCGTTGCCGAAGCCGCGGCTGAGCGCGTCGTATTTCACCTGCTCGGCGCCCTGCGAGCACGCCATCGGGCTGGCGTCGCGGCCTTGCGCGTGCAGCAGTGCCCGATCGCCGATCAGGTAGGCCAGCAGCGCGAAAAAGGCGATGTGCACCACTCGTCTCATGATTCGTCTCCTTGTTACGCAAGCGTAACGCGGACACGTTTCGGGAAGCACTTGGGGCTTCCCCCGGTAAACGTCTGCGGAAATGACGGCAGGCCGTGGCGCTCGCATACCGCTTTCTGGCACGCGAACAAGGAAAGGAGCGGTGGCCGGCCGCACCGGCGCGCGATTGACGCGAGTTTGACGAATGTCAGGTTAGGGGCAGGGCGAGACGGTCGCGCCGGCAGTCAAAGCGATAGCATGAATGCATGTTTCAACGGAACGCGATGCGCGGCAAGCGATGGGCGCAGCGGCTCCGGACACAGCAGGTACGTGCCGAACATCGCTATCGAAATAGTGAGGAATCCAAATGCTTAACGTCTCTTCCGTCCTGATCAGTCTCGCGCCGCTGTGGGCCATTCTGCTGATTGCATCTTCCGCCGCGACCTACCTCGTGTTCTGGCGCAAGGTCATCAAGTAAGCGCCGCACCGTTCATCGCACTGCCGTCACCGGCACATTCGAGATCCGCACGAGCCGGTCCATCACGCTGCGACGGAACATCGAGAGCATCGCGTGAAACGGATCTTGCCGCGGCGCGACGACGACGATTTCGTCGCAGCCGGTCTCGGCCGCGACGGCCGCGATCGTGTCGGCCACCGGCCCGACCTTCTTCACGATGCTGTACCGGACACCGGCTTCCCGCAGCACCCGCTCCGCCATCGCCAGATCGTCGCACGCGAACTTGTCCTCGATCGACTGTAGCCGCGACAGCGGGTGAAACGCCTCGAGCCGCGTCGACTCGAGCGGCGCCTGCACGTTGATCAGCACGATTTCGGATGCACAGCGTTCGCGATACAGGAAGGTCGCGTGGCGGACCGCCTGCAGCGAGCGGGGTGAGTGTCCGACCGGAACCAGCAGTTTGAGCATGGAATATGCTCCGTAGTCGAGATGTTCCCAGCGTAGTGCGCCGCCGGATCGCGCGACCTAAATAGATTGGGCGGGCGCGTAAAAATGTCGTCAACTTCCGTCGCCTCGTGTCGCGCCTATTAGAAATATAAGAAATTTTGGTTTATGCGCATAAACGTTTACACCAATCGGCCGGGCGGCAGCCCGAGGCTGGCAGTCGAGCGGCGCACCCCCGCCGATTTAGTCGAATCCTCAATGAATCGCGGCGGAAAATATCGGAGGTCGAGCATCCGGCGTCGCGTAGAGTAGAGCATCGACCGCGCCGCGGCCCGCCGTTGCCTCTTCCCGGCGACATTCCGGCGCCTTCCCGGCCGTTCGCGACGGACCGCCGCCACCATGCGGCCCGCCATTCCATACCGATTCCAGGAGACCTCGCATGCCGCACGGCGCCCCGCAGCTTCTCGCTCCCGCTTCCATTACCGTCGACCCGGTCGTGCGCCTGTCGGCCGGCGAGCTCGCGTCGGCGATCCGCGGCAAGGCGGTTTCGTGCGTCGAGACGATGCGTGCATATCTCGATCACATCGAGCGCGTGAACGGCGCGGTGAACGCACTGGTCTCGCTGCGCGAGCGCGCCGTGCTGCTCGCCGAAGCCGCGGAAAAGGACGCCGCTCTGGCCCGCGGCGAGTATCACGGCTGGCTGCACGGGATGCCGCAGGCGCCGAAGGATCTCGCGATGACCAAAGGGCTGCGGACGACCTACGGCTCGCCGATCTTCCGCGAAAACGTGCCGCAGGCCGACTCGGTCGGCGTCGGGCGAATGCGTGCGGCGGGCGCGATCTTCATCGGCAAGACCAACACGCCGGAATTCGGCCTCGGCTCGCACACGTTCAACGAAATCCACGGCGCGACACGCAATCCGTACGACCTGACGAAGAGCGCGGGCGGCAGCAGCGGCGGCACGGCGGCGGCGCTCGCCGCGCGCATGCTGCCGGTCGCGGACGGCAGCGACTTCGGCGGCTCGCTGCGCAATCCGGCCGCGTTCTGCAACATCTACGGGTTCCGGCCGTCGCAGGGCCGCGTGCCGCGCTGGCCGGGCGTCGACGTGTTCATGCAGCAGCTCGGCATCGAAGGGCCGATGGGCCGCACGGTCGGCGACGTCGCGCAGCTGCTCGCGATTCAGGCCGGCTACGACCCGAACGATCCGCTGTCGCTCGCGGAGGATCCGGCCGTGTTTGCGAAGCCTCTCGACAAGGACCTGCGCGGCGAGCGCATCGCTTGGGTCGGCGACTGGAACGGTTATCTCGCGACCGAGCCGGGCGTGCTCGCGCAGTGCGAAAAGGGCCTCGCGACGCTGCGCGAGATCGGCTGCGACGTCGATGCGGCGCTGCCGGCGTTCGCGCCCGAGCGCATCTGGCGCCTGTGGCTCGCGCATCGGCATCTGTTGTCCGGTGGCGGGCTGCTCGCGCACTATCGCGATCCGGCACGGCGCGCGCTGCTGAAGCCCGAGGCGATCTACGAGGTCGAAGGGCTGCTCGCGATGCAGGGTGCCGAGGTGTTTGACGCGAGCATCGAGCGCACGGCGTGGCACCAGGCGGTGCTGAGTTTCTTCGATCGCTACGACTTCATCGCGGCACCGACCGCGCAGGTGTTCCCGTTCGACGTCGAGCAGCGCTGGCCGAAGGAGATCGCGGGCCGCGCGATGGACACTTACCACCGCTGGATGGAAACGGTCGTGCCGTGGACGCTGGCCGGCTGCCCCGTGATCAGCGTGCCGGTCGGCTTCAACGACGCGGGGCTACCGATGGGGATGCAACTGATCGGCCGGCCGCGCGCGGACCTCGCGGTGCTGCAGCTCGCGCGCGGCTACGAGCAGGCGGCCGACTGGGTCGGCCAGCGTCTGCCGGCGTGGATGGCTGCGTGATGCGCGCTGCGGCGTCGATCGCGGATTCCCGAAACAAGCGCTATTGATGCGGAAAAGGAACGAATCCGGACGCGTGCCCGGCATCGCGCGGCAAACGCGGACGAATGTGCGCGGCGAGTCGGGACGGCCGCGGAATTGCAAGCGGCCGCGGCGCGCGATTTCGTTTCGATGTGTTTCAGTCGTTGCGGCGGCGCGCGACGCGCTTCGACAATATCGGCCTCAATCATTCGGGCACGAGGCAAACAGATGAAGCATATTCGCGTGACGGGCAAGCAGCTGGCATCGGCGGGCATCGCACTCGGCATCCTGCTGGGCGCCAACGGCGCCGCGCATGCGCAGCTCGACCTGCAATCGATCGGCTCGGCGCTGCTCGGCGGCGGGGGGCAGCAACAGGCCGCACCCGCGCAGGGCGGCGTCGCGCAGCTGATGCAGGCATACGTCGGCGCGAATCAGCAGGTGCTGGCCGGCCAGTCGTCGCTCGCGTCGGCGATGGGGCTCACCGGCGCGGCCGGGCAGGCGCAGCAGGCCGCCAGCCTGCTCGGTGGCGGCAACGCGTTGACGCCGGCCGCGCTGTCGCAGATGGGCGGCGCGCAGCAGTCGGTGTCGCAGGCGCTCGGCCAGGCGTTCGCGAGCGGCGGCGCGACGCACGGCCCGGTCGACAAGCAGGCGTTCAGCAACGGCCTCGCATCGCTCGGCCAGGGCCTCACGCAGTATTCGCAGCTGCAATCGGGGCTCGGCAATCTCGGTTCGACCAGCGCCGCATCGCTGCTGCAGTCGGGCCTGAATCCGCAGAACATGCAGGCCGCGTCGTATATCGCGCAGAGCGCACCGGGCCAGTTGCAGTCGCTCGCATCGACGCTCAGCCAGGCCGTGCAGTTCGCGACGAGCCAGGGCATTTCGGTGCCGGCGGTCGCGTCGTCCGCGCTGAAGCTGCTGCCGTAACGTTGCCGCGAACCGCGAACCGCGAACCGCGAACCGCGCGCCGCGGTGCCGGCGGCGCGCGCGGATTCGGGATGGCCCTGCGCAACATGGGGATATCGCGCGATGCTATCGTTGCGTGTTCCCCGTTCCCGGTGCCGGTTCATGACTGACTCGTTCGACCTCCCGCGCTACTTCGCCCGCATTGGCTACGACGGCCCGGCCGAGCCGACGCTCGACGTGCTGCGCCGGCTGCATTTGCTGCATCCGCAGGCGATTCCGTTCGAAAACCTCAATCCGCTGACCGGCGCGCGTGTCGCGCTCGACCTGCCGGCGATCGTCGACAAGGTGATCGGGCGCCGCCGTGGCGGCTACTGCTTCGAACTCAACAAGCTCTTCTACACCGCGCTCACGACGATCGGTTTTCGCGTGACGCCGCTGATCGCGCGCGTGCGCTGGATGCGGCCGCCCGAGATCGTCACCGCGCAGACGCACATGCTGCTGCGCATCGATCTCGACGGCGCGGCGTGGCTCGCGGACATCGGCTTCGGCAGCGCGACGCTGACCGCGCCGCTGCGCTTCGTGCCGGGTGAGCGGCAGATGACGCCGCACGGCGCGTTTCGTGTCGTCGGCGCGCCGGTCGACGGCGAATTCGACATGCAGTTCGAGATCCCCGACGGCTGGCAGACGACTTACCGCTTCTCGCTGAAACCGGCCGAGTGGATCGATTACGACGCCGCGAACTGGTTCACGTCGACCTATCCCGAATCGATCTTCGTGAACGACCTGATTGCCTGCCGCGTGCTGCCAGACGGCCGCGCGGCGCTGTTCAACACCGTGCTGACGCTGCGCGACGCGGCGGGCGCGGGACGCACCGTCACCTTCGACGACGCGGCTGCGTGGGGCGCGTGCCTGCGCGACACGATCGGCATCGATACGACCGGCTTCGATCTCGACGTGCTGTTCGCGCGGGTGGCGGCGCGGGTGAACTCGATATAAACACGTTGGAGCTGCGTGGGCGGGCGTCGACGTCCGCCGCGCCGCTGGCTCCGGTGTCCCGATTGACATTTGCTGGATTGCTAGCATGCTAGCGCGCATGACCGACGAAGAAGTGAAGCGATTCAACGTGTATCTGCCGCTGAGCCTGATCCGGTACGTCAAGCATCGCGCCATCGAAACGCAGCAGTCGCTGTCCGCGCTGGTGGCCGACGCATTGCGCGCGTATCTGACGGCACCGCAGCCGGGGGGCCGGGCCGTCCACCACGGAGGAATGACATGTCATACGAGCGAATCGAGGCCGTGTTTCTGACGACGCACAACTGGGGCAATTCCGCGAAGTTCTTCCAGGCGCCGGGCAAGCCGGGCGCGTGAGGCCGCGACGATGACCGACCTCCATCATGACGCCCCCGACAGCACCGCCGCACGCGTCGCGCTGTGGCGCGCGCTGCACGTCGAACTCGATGCGCCGCCGCACGTGCTCGCCGACGAAGTCGGCCTGCGCCTGCTCGCGCCGGCGCCCGGCTGGCAGCAGCGCGGCGACATGGATCCGCAGTTCACGCGGCCGTTTCGCGCATCGATCGTCGCGCGGGCGCGCTTCATCGAGGATCTCGTCGTCGAGCAGGCCGCACGGGGCGTGAGCCAGTACGTGATCCTCGGCGCGGGCCTCGACAGCTTCGTGCAGCGCCGGCCCGAGATGGCGTCGCGCCTGACCGTCTTCGAGGTCGATCCGCCCGCGCCGCAGGCGTGGAAGCGCCGCCGGCTGACCGAGCTCGGCTTCGGCGTGCCGGACTGGCTGCGGTTCGTGCCGGTCGATTTCGAGGCGAAGCAGTCGTGGCGCGACGCGCTCGTGCGCGCGGGCTTCGATCCGGGCAAGCCGGCGGTCGTCGTGTCCACGGGCGTCAGCATGTACCTGACGCGCGACGCGAACGCGGCGGCATTGCGCGAAGCCGCGTCGCTCGCGCCGGGGTCGACGTTCGCGATGACGTTCCTGCTGCCGCTTGAGCTTGCCGATCCGGACGTGCGTCCGGGGCTCGAGATGGCCGCGAAAGGCGCACGCGCGAGCGGCACGCCGTTCATCAGCTTCTTCCTGCCGGCGGAGATCCGCGCGCTCGCGACGGAGGCCGGCTTCGCGCGGGCCGGGCACGTGTCGGCCGCGGAACTTGCACGTCGCTACTTCGCCGATCGTACGGACGGCCTGCGCCCGCCGGACAACGCGGAAGAGTTGCTCGTCGCGACGGTGTGATCCCGGCGCGACCCGGGGTCACCCGTCACGCGCGTTCGAGCACGGCCATCTCGCGCACGACCACCAGCAGCACCGCGAGGCTCGCGCCGCCCGACGCGCGCAGGTCGGCGAGCAGGTGCTCGTAGCGCTGCAGCGCGGCTTCGCGGCGTTCGCGCCATGCATGGACGATCGTCTCGGGCGCCGTCGAGTCGGGCGATTCCGCGAGCGCGCTGGTGGCGAGCGTACGCTTGAGCCGCGCGATTTCCGCGAGCGCGGCCGCGCGCGCCAGCATGTCCCAGTGCGTCGGGGTCGGCAGCGTGGCCGCGCGTTCGCCGATCCACCCGTAGTTCAGCAGCGTGCCGAGCGAGAAGTAGACGCCCGCGACCAGTTCGAGGCTGCGATCGCAGGTCGCGGCCACTTCGGCGATGTCGAGCAGCGCGGCGGAGATGTCGCCGCTCGCGACACGCACCGCGAGCGCGCTGTCGACGCCGGCATCGACCAGCACGCGCTGCCGCTCGGACAGCGCTTCCAGATCGTCGGCCGGCAGCAGCGACGGCAATTGCGGCGCGATGCGCTGCACCGCGTCGCGGCAGCGCGCGATCAGTCCGGCGACGCCGCCGTCGGCCACCGCGCCCGACTGCAACTGCCGCAGGAACCACAGCGCCGCGCGCTCCAGCAACCGCGCGACGTCGACGAACATGCGCGCCTGCACGTCGTCGGCAACGCGGTTGTCGAGTGCGTCGATGTCGCGCCATACGGCATCGAGATCGAACACGTCGCGCGCCATGATGCAGGCGCGCACGATGTCGCCCGGCTTCGCGTCGGTTTCCTCCATCAGCCGGTGCACGAACGCACAGCCGACCCGGTTGACGAGCGCGTTGGTCAGATGCGTCGCGAGGATCTCGCGGCGCAGCGGGTGGCGATGCATCGGTTCGCTGAAGCGCTGCTGCAGCGGCTTCGGGAAATAGTCGACGAGCATCGCGGCGACGAGCGGATCCTCGGGCACGTCGGATTCGAGCAGCGCGTCGTACAGCCACATCTTGCTGTAGGCGAGGAGCACCGCGCGCTCCGGCGACGTGAGGCCCTGCTTCGCGGCCTGCCGCTCGGCGATCTCGTCGTCGGTCGGCAGGAACTCGATCACGCGGTTCAGGCGGCCCGCGCGTTCGAGCCAGCGCATCAGGCGCGCCTCGGCGTCGAGCAGCTCGACGCCGTAGCGGCCCGCGATCGACAGCGCCTGCGTCTGGTAGTAATTGTCGCGCAGCACGAGCAGCCCGACTTCGTCGGTCATTTCCGCGAGCAGGGCGTTGCGCTGCTTCTCGGTCATCTCGCCGTCGGTGACGACGAGCCCGAGCAGGATCTTGATGTTGACTTCGTGATCCGAACAATCGACGCCGGCCGAGTTGTCGATCGCGTCGGTATTGATGCGGCCGCCGCGCTGCGCGAACTCGATGCGGCCGAACTGCGTGCAGCCGAGGTTGCCGCCTTCGCCGACGACCTTGCAGCGCAGGTCCGCGCCGTTTACGCGTACCGCGTCGTTCGCGCGATCGCCGACCTGCTGGTGGGTTTCGCGCGCGGCTTTCACGTAGGTGCCGATGCCGCCGTTGTACAGCAGGTCGACCGGCGCCTGCAGGATCGCGCGGATCAGCTCGGTCGGCGGCAGCGCGTGCGCGTCGATGCCGAGCGCGGCCTGCACGGCCGGCGACAGCGGGATCGTCTTCGCGGTGCGCGGATAGACGCCGCCGCCCGCCGAGATCACGGACGTGTCGTAGTCGGCCCAGCTCGAGCGTTCGAGCGCGAACATCCGCTGGCGCTCCGCGAAGCTCGTCGCCGGATCGGGGTTCGGGTCGAGGAACACGTGCCGATGATCGAACGCCGCGACGAGCCGGATATGCGGCGACAGCAGCATCCCGTTGCCGAACACGTCGCCCGACATGTCGCCGACACCGACCACGGTGAAGTCGGTCGTCTGCGTGTCGACACCCATCTCGCGGAAGTGCCGCTTCACCGATTCCCAGGCGCCGCGCGCGGTGATCGCCATCTTCTTGTGGTCGTAGCCGACCGAGCCGCCGGACGCGAATGCATCGTCGAGCCAGAAGCCGTATTCGTGCGAGATCGCATTTGCGTAGTCGGAGAACGTGGCCGTGCCCTTGTCGGCCGCGACGACGAGATACGGATCGTCGGGGTCGTGCCGTACCACGTCGGGCGGCGGCACGATCGCGTTGCCGGCGAGATTGTCGGTCAGGTCGAGCAGGCCGCGCAGGAACGTCTGGTAGCACGCGACGCCCTCGCGCATCCACGCTTCGCGATCGCTCGGCGGCGGCGGATTCTTCACGACGAAGCCGCCTTTCGACCCGACCGGCACGATCACGACGTTCTTCACCATCTGCGCCTTCATCAGCCCGAGCACCTCGGTGCGGAAGTCCTCGCGACGGTCGGACCAGCGCAGCCCGCCGCGCGCGACGCGCCCGCCGCGCAGGTGCACGCCCTCGACGCGCGGCGAGTACACCCAGATCTCGAACATCGGCTTCGGTTCGGGCAGGCCGGGCACCTTCGCCGGATTGAACTTGAACGACAGATATGGCTTCGATTCGCCGTTCGCGTCGCGCAGGAAATAGTTGGTGCGCTCGGTCGCGTTGATCACGCCGAGGAACTGGCGCAGGATCCGGTCCTCGTCGAGGTTGGGGACCTGGTCGAGCGCCGTCTCGATCGCCTTCAGCACGCGTTCGACCTGCACGTCGCGCGTGCCGCCGGTGGCCGGGTCGAAGCGCAGCAGGAACAGCTCGACGAGCTGCCGTGCGATCGCCGGGTTGCCGGTCAGCGCGCGCTCGATGTACGCGTCGCTGAAGGTCGAGCCGACCTGCCGCAGGTATTTCGCATACGCGCGCAGGATCGTGACCTCGCGTGCGCTCAGGTGCGCGCGCAACACGAGACGGTTGAAGTCGTCGTTCTCGATCCGGCCGCTCCAGATGCGGTCGAACGCGTCCTCGAACAGGTCCTTCACGCGCTCGATGTCGAATTCGGTATCGTCCGCGAGTTCAAGGCCGAAGTCATGCACCCACGCAGGCGCGGCATCCTGCGTCTGGATCCGGTACGGCCGCTCCTCGTCGACGCGCACGCCGAGATGCTCGAGCATCGGCAGGCTGCGCGACAGCGCGATCGGGTCGCCCGCGCGATACACCTTGAAGCGGAACGCGCGGGCCTCGGCCTCGATCGGGCGATACAGGTTCATCGCGAGCTGGCCCGACTCCTTCACGCGCTCGATCAGTTCGATGTCGCGCACGGCCGTGCGCGCCGGGTAGTCGTCGCGATAGCCGGCCGGGAACGAGTCCGCATAGCGCTGCAGCAGGCGGTTGCCTTGTTCTTCTCCGAAGGCGTCGAGCAGCGCGTCGGCGAGATCGTCCTGCCAGCGGCGCGTGACTTGCACGAGCCGCGTTTCGAGTTCGCGCGTGTCGACGTCGGGCATCGTGCCCGGTTCGGCATGGACAACGAAATGAATTCGCGCGATCGCCGATTCCGACAGCAGCGGCGTGAATTCGACGTTCACGCCGTTGTACGCGTCGACGAGCAGCTTCGCGATGCGGCGGCGCAGGTCGGTGTTGTACTTGTCGCGCGGCACGAACGCGAGGCAGGACACGAAGCGGTCGAAGCGGTCGCGCCGCACGAACAGCCGCGTGCGCTGGTGTTCCTGCAGGCGCAGGATGCCGAGCGCGATGTCGTAGAGCTGGTCTTCGTCGGCCTGGAACAGCTCGTCGCGCGGATAGGTTTCGAGCACCGTCACCAGCGACTTGCCGAGATGTCCCTTCGGCAGGAAGCCCGCACGCTTCACGATGTTCGCGCATTTGCGGCGCACGATCGGAATATCGGTGTACGAACCGAAATAGGACGTCGACGTATACAGCCCGATGAAGCGGCGTTCGCCGCTCACCTTGCCGTCGGCGCCGACGAGTTTGACGCCGACGTAGTCGAGATAGCCGGGCCGGTGCACGGTCGCGCGCGAGTTCGCCTTGGTCAGGAAGATGGGCCAGGGGCCGGTGATGATCTCGGCGGCGGCCGGCGGCAGCGGCGTCACGTCGGGCGCGCCGGGTGCGCGCAGCGATTCGCGCAACAGGCCGAAGCCGGAGCCTTCGACGCCGCGCAGGCTGAAGCCCGTGCCGTCCGACACGAGCGCGTAGTCGCGCTGGCCGAGGAACGTGAAGTGATCGGCGGCCATCCATTCGAGGAACGCGCGCGCCTCGATGTCTTCCGCGGTGGATTCGCGGGCCTTCATATCCTTGATTGTCGCGCGCGCGATGTCGACGATCTTCGGCCAGTCCTCGACCGACGCGCGCACGTCACCGAGCACGCGCGCGATGTCGTCGCGCAGCGTGTCGAGCAGCGCGGCGTCGCCGCAGCGGTCGACTTCGAAATGGATGAACGACGCGAGTTGCGACCGGCCGTCGCCGGGCGTCGCGCCACCGGCGTCGACGCGCTCGATTCCGCCGTTGCCGCCGCGCCAGATGCGGAACACCGGGTGCAGCGCGGAATGCAGCGCGAGCCCGAGGCGATTGACGGCCATCGTCACCGAGTCGACCAGGAACGGCATGTCGTCGTTGACGATCTCGATCACCGTGTGGTCCGAGTGCCAGCCGTGCTGTTCGAGGATCGGGTTGTAGACGCGCAGCCGCTCGCTGCCGGGCACGAATTTCTGGGCGGTCTGCCAGTGCGCCATCGCGGCGCCGTAGAGGTCGACGATGCTGCGATTCTGCAGATCATCGGCGTCGACGAAATCGTAGTAATGACGCAGGAACGGTTCGACGATCCGGAACGTGGCTTCGGGCAGGCGCCCGCGCGCGAATTCGACGACATCGGAGAGCAGGTGTGCGACGACTTCCTCGTTCTTCGCTTCCATGGCGGTCTCCCGGGTGGCCATTGGCTGCTGCGTGTGTTCGGCATTATGCGCCGATTGATGTGCCGGTTGCGTGACGAAGCGATGTGCGGGCGCACAACGCGGAGCAGGGAAGGGAGGCCGCATGCAACGCCGGCAGCCGGCGTCGCATGGGAGGTCAGGCCGGCGCCGGCGGCTTCGGATCGGGGTGTCGCGCGGAGAGCGGATTCATGATGTCGGGCAGCATCGTGGGCCGCAGCGCGACACGAATTCGCGACAGGCGACGGATTCGTGTCGCAGGCAGGCCTCGTCGACCTGCCGAAGCGATCGATCCGGTTGCGCGCCCATCGAAAGGATCATGTCGTTCAGTGCAGTGGCGATACGCAGCGCGTCGATCATGCGGTAGCCCGAGCGCGCCGCATCGTGCGGCGCGTGCGACCGGATGTCACCGCAACGTCACCACAATTCGAGCGTAGGTCGCCAGGCAGGTCCCACCGGCACCGAACTTGCCGGTGTCAGCGCTCGTCGCTCCACAGCTTGCCGGCCGTCGCCCAGTTTTCCTTCTTCACGTCGGCGAGAATGATGTCGACGGAGCCCGGGTCGCAACCGAGCGTCTCGCACGTGACGCGCGTGATCGCTTCGACGAACGCGCGCTTCTGCTCGACCGTGCGGCCTTCGAACAACTGGATATTGAAAGTCGGCATGACTGAATGCTCCGATGGTTGGGGGTAAACGATTCGTCGGGAGAGTGGCGATTGCGCCGTCAGTCGCGATACGAAGGATCGATCCGGTCGAGGCGGCGCAGCAGCGCCGGCCATTCCAGTTCGCCCTCGATCGCGCCGCCGTCGCGCAACTGCCCGGCCGTGCGGTCCGCGACGGCCGGCTCGGGCAGCACGAGCGGCCCGCCGCCTGCCTGCGCGCGTATCTGGATGTCGCAGGCCTTGATCAGCGTATCCATCAACACATACGCCTCGGCAACGGTCCGGCCGACCGTCAGCGTGCCGTGGTTGCGCAACAGCATCGCGGATTTCGCGCCGAGGCTGGCGGTCAGTCGCGCGCCTTCGGCCGGCGAGAACGCGAGCGCCTCGTAGTCGTGATACCCGAGATCGCCGTGAAACCGCAGCGCGTGCTGCGACGCCGGCAGCAGCCCGTCGCGCTGGATCGACACGGCGATGCCGGCCGTATTGTGCAGGTGCATCACACAGACGGCATCCGGTCGCGCGGCATGCACGGCCGCGTGCAGCGCGAAGCCGGTCACGTTGACCGCGTGTTCGCCGTCGCCGATCCGGTTGCCGGCCAGGTCGATCTTCACGAGATTCGATGCGCGGACCTCGTCGAACGTGAGGCCGAACGGGTTGATCAGGAAATGCCCGGGCTCGCCCGGCACCGTCGCGGACAGATGCGTGTAGATCAGGTCGTCCCAGCCGTTCAGCGCGACGAGGCGATACGCGGCGGCGAGATCGACGCGCAGCCGGCGCTCGGCGTCCGAGATCGGGCCGCCGGGCTTCACGGTGTCAGGACGGTGTGCGAATGACGACATCGGGTTCTCCGAGGGTGAAGCGGCGCGTGACGAGCACCGTGATCCATGACGCGAGTGCGAACGGGGCCGTGAACGCGGGGAAGCCCGCGCGCGTCGCGAGCCACTGGAGCAGCGCGGCGAGTGCGGCGGCCGCGAAAGCCGCGCGCGGGCCGCGCGGCATCAGCGCAAGCGCGGCGAGCGCACCGTTGAAGCCGAACAGGCCGTCGGCGAACGACGTGCCGTTCGCGCCGGACGCGACCAGCAGCACCGTCGACACGATCGCGCCGCCGAGCGCAAAGGCGGCCGCGCGACGCGACGCGACGGCGAGGCCGGCGACGATCAGCATGCCTGCCCACGGGCCTTGCGCGAAGGTAGTCTGTGCGATGCCCGAAAGCAGCGCATCGGCGAGGGAAGGCAGCGTAAGAGGTGCACCTGCCGTCGCGTCGCCCGCATGCTGCGGCGCGACAAACGGTAGCCACAGCGCGGTGATGACGAGGCACGGGCTCGAATATGGGCACTGACGCCAGCGGGCAAGCGGCACGCGCATCGCGCGCTGCACGAGCGCCGCGCCGATCGAGACCACCGGCACCAGCGCGATGGCGGCAAGCGAAGACGGGGCGAACAGCACGGCGATCAGCGCGGCGAGCGCGCCGTTGAAGCCGTGAAGCCCCTGTTCGACGTCGCGGCGCTCCATGCCCGTGAGCACGGCGGTCATGCTGGCGGCGGCCGAGCCGACCAGCGCCGCGGACGCAAGCCGCAAGTCGGTCAGCGCCAGCGCGGCGAGCAGCAGGGCGCCGGTGACTGCATTCGCCTGCAGGACGATCTGCCCGATGCCGCGCAGCAGGGTGCGCAGGTCGATCGACGGCGAGGCAGGGCGGGCGGTAGGCATGGCGGCGGTGGAGCAGGATGAGCCGCGAGCATAGGACACAATCCCGTGCACCGGAATAGGGAATTCTGGATAGTCAGGATTTGTGGCGGATGCCCCGAATTGGGGAATGGCGATGTTCGGGGGCTGCCGCATTGGCGTTTTCGGGCGAATTGCGGTTTCGGAAGTGAGTTCGGGCAATGGCCGGTTCTTTTGGCCCAGGTACGCGTCGTGGTTCACTTCTTCGATCGGGATTCGTGCGACGATCCCCTGCATCGGACCAACCGGAGGCGAAGGAATGCGCGAGGTGCGTTGGGCGTCGCTCGAGGGCGACGGAGTCGAACATCTGACGTTCGACCGGAGTGGCGGCGGCATCGTCGTCGAAAGCGCGGTGGTCGGCCAGCGGTACGGCCGCGCATATGGGCTCGCGTATCGTGTCGAGTGCGATCCGCACTGGCGCGTGACGTACGCGGCGCTCAAGGTGATGGGCGGCGGCACGCTGGAGCTACACGGCGACGGCGCCGGGCACTGGCGCGACGGGGCAGGCCGTGCGCTGCCGGAACTGGACGGCTGCGTCGACATCGACATCGCGGCGACGCCGTTCACGAACTCGCTGCCGATCGGCCGCCTTGGTCTTGCGCGCGGCGAGCGGCGGCCGATCGACGTCGCATACGTCTCGACGCCGGACCTGAAGATGACGCCGGTCAAGCAGGCGTATACGTGCATCGAGCCTGGCCGGCGCTACCGCTACGAAGGCATTTTCCGGAACTTCACGGCGGAAATGGACATCGACGCCGATGGGCTCGTGATCGATTACGAAACGCTGTTCAAGCGCCTGCCCGCGCTGACGGGGCGTTGAACCGTGGCGTTCGCGACCGCCGGCCTTTCATGCGCCGCCGCGAACCGGTCGATCCGCGCCGCGATCAACTCCGGATTGCGCATGACGATCCAGTGCGCGCCGTCGATTTCCTCGCGCACGTGCTCGCCGAGCCAGCGATCGAGATCGATCGACATTTCGGGCGTCACGTAGCGGTCGCGCACCGGCACGAGGATCTGCACCGGCGCCTGCGCATACCGCTCGCGCGGCTTTCTCGCCCGCGCGAGGAAGTTCGCGCGGTAAAGCTGCAACCCGTTCAGCGCGTTCTTCAACTGCGCGGGGTCGCGCTCCGGCCGCACGCGCTCGGTCAATTGCAGCCAGCGCGGCCACAGCGCGGCGGCGCCGAGGCGCCACACCAGCGACGGCACGACCGGCAGGTGGAAGAACGCGATGTACCACGACTTCAGGCTTTGCCGGAGCCGCATTTTCGCGCGGAACACGTGGTCGAGGCACGGGCCGGAGATCGACGTGTACGACGCGATCCGGCCGCGGAACGCGGGATCGGTCACGGCCTCCCAGCACTGGATCGACCCCCAGTCGTGACCGACCAGATGGAACGGCCGGTTGCCGCAGGTCGCGTCGGCCACCGCCTTCAGGTCTTCCGCGAGCCGCGCAAGCGTGTAGTCCGCGCGGCGGCGCGGCGCATCGGACGCGCCGGCGCCCCGCACGTCGTACGCGATCACGCGATAGCGCTTCGCGAGCCGCGCGCGGACCGATGCCCACACGGTCGCCGAATCGGGATAACCGTGCACGAGGATCAGCGGCGGCGCGCGCCGCGGTCCGCTAACGTAGACGGCGAGTTTCACGTCGCCGGAGTGGACGGTCAGCATCTCGTGTGCGCGCGCCATGACGTCATGCCTGCGGAACCGGATGCAGCGGCACGCGTCGCGGGGCGGCCTGCGCGGCATGGCGCGCGTTGGTCGCGTCGATGTTCGCGAGCAGCGTGTCGAGCCCCTGCAGGTACTGATGGTTGTCGTGGTCCCATGGATGGAAGCCCGGACGGAAGTAGTCGAGCCATTCGCGCGCGATGCTCGGGAATACGCCGGTCCTCGGGCTGTACAGATACTTCACGAGGCGCCACATGCCGCCGAATCTGCCGTGTTCGCGACGGTGCGCGCGCATCAGGCGAACGTGGAAGTCGAACACGATCGTCCAGAACAATACCGTCGTCGTCAGCATCGTGCCCGTGCGCAGCAGGTAGCTGCCGAGGCCCGGCTTCATCACGGCGTTCCATACGTCGTACGACACCGCTTTGTGCTCGGTTTCCTCCATCGCGTGCCACATCCACATCTGCTGATAGCCTTCGACCGATCCGTCGATCCGGTGTTCGTGGCCCGACAGCAGCTGGTTCGCGAGGATCGCCGTGTAGTGCTCGAGCGCGATCGTGATCGCGAGCTGCATCGAATGCGGCAGCGTCTTCTTGAAGAAGCCGAGGATCGTCCACAGCCGCTTGTCGAGCTTGTGCGCGGGCAGGCCGGACGACTGCAGCAGGTCGTTGTACTCGATGTGCTCGCGCGTGTGCATCGCTTCCTGCCCGATGAAGCCGAGCACCTGCTTCTTCAGCTCCGGATCCTCGATGCGGTCGCGGTAGTTGCGCACCGAATCCATGAAGAAGCGCTCGCCGGCCGGAAACAGCAGCGACAGCGCGTTCATGAAATGCGTGACGGGCACGCCCTGGACGTGCCAGTCCTTCGCGCGTTCGGGCGGCAGCGCGAAACGGATGTCGCGACGCACCGGCATCATGTTCGGGGTCGTCATGATTGTTCTCCTCCCTGATTGCCTGCATTGTTGTAGGTGGCGTGAAGCGGTGCGGCCGCCGGTGCGCCGTAGCGCGCGGCCGCGCGGCGGGCCTTCGCGGCCTCGCGGCGCGTCGCGAGCACGACGAGCGCCTGGTATGCGGCCGGCAGGGTGCGCGCCATCCAGTCCGCGGCCTTCGCGTCGCGGCCGATCAGCACGCGGCGCTTGTTCTTGCGCACGCCGGCGAGGATCGTGCGCGCGGCGTCGTCGGCGGTCGTGATGAAGAACTTCTCGAAGCTGTCCTTGCCTTGCTGCTCGCTCTCGACGATGAAGCCGACCATGTTCTTCGCGACGCGGCTCGATTGCGCGATGTTGGTGCGGATGCCGCCCGGATGCACGCAGGTGGCCGACACGCCGCACTTCATCATGTCGAGTTCCTGCCGCAGCGATTCGGTGAAGCCGCGCACCGCGAACTTGGTCGCGTTGTAGCCGCTCATCCCCGGCTGCGCGAAGATCCCGAAGATGCTCGACGTGTTGATCACGTGACCGTCGCCCGATGCCTTCAGGTGCGGCAGGAACGCCTTCGTGCCATGCACGACGCCCCAGAAGTTGATGTTCACGATCCACTCGAGATCGCCGTATTCCATGCCTTCGATCGTGCTCGACAGCGCGACGCCCGCGTTGTTGAAGATGAGGTTGACCTTGCCGTGTTCCTGCGCGGTGTCGTCGGCCCACGCGAACATCGCGTCGCGGTCGCCGACGTCGAGCACGTGCGTCGACACGCGCACGTTCGGCGCGATCGCGCGGACGATCCGTTCGGTTTCGGCGAGGCCGACGCCGTTCTTGTCGGCGAGCGACACGTGGCAGCCGGCCTGCGCGAGTTGCACGGCGAGCGAGCGGCCCATGCCCGAGCCCGCGCCCGTGATCGCGGCGACCTTGTTGGCGAAATCTCTCATGTCGGTGGCTCCTTGTCTGACTCAGGCCGCTTCGGCGGAAGCGGAAGCGGCAGGCGCGACGGCGGGCCGCGCGCTCGTGTCGTGGTGCGGCGCGCGATACGCGTGGTAATCGGCGATCGAGAAGTGCGCGGTCGCCTGGCGGAAGCGCCAGGTGAAGCCCGGCCACAGCGTCGTGTTCTTGCCGGTGCGCGGATCGAGGTACCAGCTCTTGCAGCCGCCCGTCGACCAGATCGCCTTCTTCAGCTTGCCCTGCAGGTCGCTGTTGAACTGCGCCTCGACGAGCGGGCGCACCTCGATCGCATCCGCGCGTTCGCGGTGCATCGCGTTCAGCGCGCCGAGGATGTATTCGATCTGCGACTCGATCATGAACACCATCGAGTTGTGGCCGAGGCCGGTGTTCGGGCCGACGATCATGAAGAAGTTCGGGTAGCCCGGCAGCGTCGTGCCGAGATACGCGTGCGCGCCGTCGCGCCAGGCGTCGACGATGTCGAGGCCGCCGCGGCCGATGATCGCGCCGCGCGGAAACGGATCGGCGACCTGGAAGCCCGTACCGTAGATCACGCAGTCGACTTCATGGCGGCGGCCGTCGGTCGTCACGACCGCGTCGGCTTCGATATGGTCGATGCCGGTCGTGATCACGTCGACGTTCTTGCGCGACAGCGCCGGGTAGTAGTCGTTCGAGATCAGCACGCGCTTGCAGCCGAGCGTGTAGTTCGGCGTGACGGTCTTGCGCAGTTCCGGATCGGGAATCTGCTTGCGGATATGGCGCAGCGCGAGCTTCTGCACGTTCTTCATCAGCGACGGATGGATCGCGAAGCCGAGCACGCGCGATTCGAGCATCCAGTAGATGCTGCTGCGCACCGCCTTCTGCGTGAACGGCAGCGTGCGGAACAGCCATTTCTCGAAGCCGGTCAGGTTGCGGTCGGGCTTCGGCATGATCCACGGCGGCGTGCGCTGGAACAGCGCGAGTTCCTTCACGCGCGGTGCGATCTGCGGCACGAACTGGATCGCGCTCGCGCCGGTGCCGATCACCGCGACGCGCTTGCCTTCGAGCGCGTAGTCGTGATCCCACTGCTGCGAATGGAACGCGCGCCCCTTGAAGTTCTCGACACCGGGAATCGCCGGCAGCGCGGCGCGCGACAGCCCGCCCATCCCCGACACCAGCACGCGTGCCGACAGCCGCTTGCCGTTCGCGAACGTGAGGCGCCAGCGTTGCGCGGCCTCGTCGTATTCGGCGCGCTGCAGCTCGTGGTTCAGGCGCAGGTGCGGGCCGACGCCGAAGCGCTGCACGCAGTCTTCCAGGTAGGCGCGGATCTCCGGCTGCGGCGCGAACATGCGCGTCCAGCGCGGGTTCGGCGCGAACGAGAACGAATAGACGTGCGATTGCACGTCGCAGGCACACCCGGGGTAATGGTTGTCGCGCCATGTGCCGCCGACCGACGTCGCCTTCTCGAGCACGACGAAGTTGGTCACGCCTGTCTGCCGCAGGCGAATGGCCATCCCGAGACCGGCGAAGCCGGTGCCGATGATGGCGATGTCGGTGGTTTCGTCCGGGCCGTCGTGGCCGGGCGGGCCGAAAGGCAACGTGCGAGCATTCATCCGGGTGTCTCCGATTTGGCTCATTTTCTAATGTTACATTGTTTGATGTAACGATAGTGGGTGAACCCGGAAACCGCAAGAGGCTAGAAGCGGCGCTCTAAGGGCCGGAAACCGCGTGGGAAAAGGCTCAGCGGGGTTTGGAACGGAGCGGTTTCCGCATTGCGGAATGCGCGGAAACGGCCGTCGGCAGGGCTGGAGAGGCGGGAGACGAGGCCGCCGACGCACGGCGGCCTGTTTGAAACACTATCGGGGACGGAACGGGCGGGCGGCCGTCTCATGGAAAACCCCGGCGACGATCGTGACCTGCGCGAGCGCATAGAGGCCCCAGATCAGGTAGTCGATGCCGGGAAAGCCGCCGAGGAAGCGCCCGACACCGATCAGCGTGTCGGAGCCCACGAAGATCAGGCTGCCGACGGCGATCAGCGGGCCGTGCGTGCGGGCCGCGAGCGCGAAGCTCGCCATCGCGCACAGCACGAGCATGTAGACGGCGACCGGCGCGAGCAGCTCGCCCAGGTGCGGAAGGAATGCCGCGTAGAACGCCGGCGCGGCGATCCACAGCCCGATCAGCGCGAGGATGCGCCAGCCGTGCGGCCGCGCGCGCCAGTGCACGAAGATCGCGCAATAACACAGATGCGTGAGCAGGAACGCGCCGAGGCCGAGGACGAACGACAGCGGCCAGTCGGGCAGTGCGAGCAGCACGTCGCCGAGGACGGCCGTGGCGAGCGCCGCGCACAGCCACGCACGTTCGCGCGGTGCCGCGCAGGTGCTGCCGGCTGCCAGCAGCAGGATGCCCATCGCGGCTTTCGCGACGGCCTGGCCGGGATAGGGCGCGGCGGCGAGCGACAGGCCGTACAGCAGCGCGGCGGCGACCGCGAGCGGCCAGAGCCGGCGATAGGTGGCGGGAAGCATGGCGATCAAGGCGGGTGTCTCCGGATTGTTGTTGTCCGCGGCGGACGGCGCGCCGGCGTGGGCGCGGCTGCAGGCCATTATCCGGAAGAACGGGCGGGTAAAAACCGGCGAATCCTTCTAGGCGCGGCATGGCGACGGTGCGACGGTGCGGCGATGAGGCGGTGCCGGTTCGGGGCATGCGGCGCCGGTGCGCCTGCCGCCGTGCCGGTTGTTCCGATGCGTTTGCCCCGGTCGAACCGGGGCAACGCCGAGATTTCGGCTTGCTATCATCGCCGCGTATCGACGTTGTCCCGCCCGGCCGCGCTACAGGATTCGCAGGCCGGCGCGACGGCCGCGCCCGACGAGGGCATGCCGCCGCGTTTTCAATGAATCCGTGCCGGGTCCCGCCAGCGCACCCGATGCAGTGGCTGGGCCCGGTCTTCATGACCAACAGGTTCGACATGACCGAACTGCTCCACGGCGACGGCGCGATCCGTCGCCCGACGCCATACGGCTCCTCGATCGAAAACACCTATGCGGGCGTACTGTCGTTCATGCGCCGCAACTATTCGCGCGTGCTCGACGGCGTCGACGTCGCGATTTCCGGCGTGCCGCTCGACCTCGCGACGACCTATCGCTCGGGCGCGCGGCTCGGGCCGGCCGCGATCCGCGCGGCGAGCGTGCAGCTCGCGGAGCTCCATCCGTATCCGTGGGGCTTCAATCCGTTCGACGATCTCGCGGCCGTCGATTACGGCGATTGCTGGTTCGACGCGCACAACCCGCTGTCGATCAAGCCGGCGATCGTCGAGCATGCGCGCACGATCCTGCGCTCGGGCGCGAAGATGCTGACGCTTGGCGGCGATCACTACATCACGTATCCGCTACTGGTCGCGCACGCGGAGCGCTACGGCAAGCCGTTGTCGTTGATCCACTTCGATGCGCACTGCGATACGTGGGCCGACGACGAGCCGGACAGCCTCAATCACGGCACGATGTTCTACAAGGCGGTGAAGGAAGGGCTGATCGATCCGGCGACGTCGGTGCAGGTCGGCATCCGCACGTGGAACGACGATTTCCTCGGGATCGAGCGGCTCGATGCCGCATGGGTGCACGAGCATGGCCCGCGCGCGGCGGTGGAGCGGATCGTCGACATCGTCGGCGCGCGGCCCGCGTACCTGACGTTCGATATCGACTGTCTTGATCCGGCGTTCGCGCCCGGCACGGGGACGCCGGTCGCGGGCGGGTTGTCGTCCGCGCAGGCGCTCGCGATCGTGCGCGCGCTCGGTGCGGTGAATCTGGTTGGCGCGGATGTCGTCGAGGTTGCGCCTGCTTACGATCACGCGGACATCACCGCAATCGCCGCTGCGCATGTCGCATGCGATTTGCTGTGTCTGTGGCGGCAGAAGAAGGTGGCGGGGCGTTGAAGCGGGGAAGGCCGGCGGGCAGCCGGCCTTCTTTCATGGGTTGCGCGCAACTGCGGCGGATCAATGGCGGTGGGTGGAATGCTTGTCGCGCATGTCCCGTGGAGGGGGCTTCCCGATTTACATGGCGTTGCCATTAACCCCGTGTGTCGACCCAGTTGCGTGCCCAGCGTGCCGAGTGTTGCAGCGCCTGTTTTTCGCTCGGGAAGTAATCGAGTGAATAGAATTGGTAGCGGCCTTCGCCGTACGAACTATCCGTGCGTTCGAGCAGCAGGTTGGATGAAAAGCTACCGTCGGGCAAGCGATGCGCCGAAGGTTGGACGGCATAGCCGTTGTACTGTTGAATTCGTTTGGTTTGCATTTTAATTTTAATGATGTTCGAGTGCGCGCGTGCCGTGCGAAATGTGCACCGATTCAAAGCCATTGCGAGCTGAATCTCAAGCAATCGGAAAGCGCAAAAAAGGCGTTGCTGCCGGAGGGGAGAGTGAAGTGCAACGAGGCATGTGGCGCGTGGCAAGCATGCTGAACAAGCAGATGCAGCCAAGAGCGTTCGCGCCAACTTTAGGAGACGATGCTCCGTGAGGGTGTCGCTGCGACCCGGCATCCGTCGCGGGAGGCCGGGCCCTTCAAACTTACAGCGGCGTGATGTTGGCCGCTTGCAGACCCTTCGGGCCTTGCTTCGTTTCGAAGCTTACTTTTTGATTTTCAGCGAGCGTCTTGAAGCCGTCGGCTCGGATTTCGGAGAAGTGAGCGAAAAGGTCGTCACCGCCCTTGTCCGGCGTGATGAAGCCAAAGCCTTTGCTGTCGTTGAACCACTTGACGATACCGGTATCCATGATAATTCCTTGAGAAAACAATACGAAGATTAGCTCTGTTGAAGAGCGCTTGAAGCGTCAAGGAGGGAGAGGACAACGAATACCGCTGGGGGAGCGAGAAATTGATGAACAGCAATCGGACTTCTTGGACTTCGGCGTACACACTAACTTCCGGCGATTCCGGAGTCAATGGTTATCTTGTAACTGTGTTACTTGGCAGTCCGTTTGAGGCCAGGAGGTCTGGCCCGACGCATGGCCGACGCGGAGAGAAACACTCCGACCCTGGTGTGGCCGAGTGCGCCCCTTCCGATGTGCGTTTCCTGGAGTAGATGGCACCCGTCGGCCTGTTCCGAATGAGCAGCGCCCCGCGCGTTACTTCGCCGCCAGCGCAGTTGTCACGCGCTTGTCCGTCCACGCATTATCCGCGACGCTCAGCTTCTGCGGAATCAGCTTCGCGGCGTAGAACGCATCGGCCACCCCCTGCTGCACCGCGACGATCTTCTCGTCGACCGGCACCGCACCGAACGGCACACGCTTGAGCCACGTTTCCACGAGCGGCAGCGGCAGCCCGACCTTCGGCGCGATCAGCGCGGCGGTTTCGGCCGGGTGCCCGTTGACCCACAGCCCCGTCTCACGCGCCTGCTTCAGGATCGCGCCGACCACGTCGGCATGTTGCTCCGCGAAATCACGCGTCGCCTCGTAGAAGTTGTTCGCGGGCGTGAGGCCCGTGTAGTCGGACAGCGTGCGGATCTTCAGCGAATTCTGCGCGGCTGCGTAGTACGGGTCCCACACGGCCCACGCGTCGACGTTGCCGCTCTCGAACGCGGCGCGCGCGTCGGCGGGCGGCAGGTACACGGGGCGGATTTCGTCGTAGCGCACGCCGGCCTTTTTCAGCGCTTCGAGCAGCAGGTAGTTCGCGCTCGAGCCTTTCTGCAGCGCGACCTTCTTGCCGCGCAAGTCGGCGAGCGAGCGGACCGGCGAATCGGCTTTCACGAACACGGCTTCGTTGTGCGGTGACGGCGGTTCCGCGCCGACGTACACGAAGCGCACGCCGGCCGCTTGCGCGAACACCGGCGGCGGCGCGCCCGTATAGCCGAAGTCGATGCTGTTCGCGTTCAGCGCCTCGAGCAGTTGCGGGCCGGCCGGGAATTCGAACCACTGGACGTTGTAGCCGAGCGGCTTGAGGCGCGCTTCGAGCGACCCCTGCGCCTTGATGACCGACAGCAGGCCGGCCTTCTGATAACCGATGCGCACGACCTTGTCGGCGCCGCCCTGCGCGAACGCCGATGTGGCTGCTGCGGCGACGAGCGCCGTCGCGGCGGCGCGGGTGATCCAGCGGGTGAAACGAATCATCGAACGGACTCCATGCGAAACGTCTTCGGGGAGCGGCGCGTGTGCCGCTCGGTTGGAAGAATCGTCGCATGGGCGGTCGAGCCCGCAAACCAAGCATTGCCGATATGAATATGACGCCGGCGGTCCTATGCTTTGTCGCCGCCGTCTTGCGGATCCGGCGTGCCGGCCTGACGCGCGGCTTCGTCGCTGAGTTTCTTGTCGAGGATCGTCGCGACGCGGCCGCCGAGATAGGCGCTTGCTGCGGTCTCGAGCGCGCGGTTCGTCTCGCCTTCGACGAACACGGCTGCGAGCGGGCGCAGGCGCCAGATCGCGTCGACGAGCGCGGGCACGTCGGTGACCGGCGGCAGCGTGCCGGCGTCGTAGCGGTCGAGCCGCTTCACGACGAGATCGACGAGCAGCCGCGCGATCGCGTCGAAATGCGGCCGCGCGAGGCTGATCACGTCGAGCAGCTCGCGCGGCGGGATGCCTTCCTTCGTCATCGCGGCGGCTGCTTCGAGCAGCGCGGGGCTTTTCGCGACGAACGACAGGCCGCGCCGTTCGAGCAGACCGAGTTCGGTCACGCGCGACAGTTGCGACGCCGTCTGCGGGCCGAACATCTGCGCGAGTTGCGCGAGCGAATAGGTCTTCGGCAGTTCGTGCGACCAGCGGCCGCCGATCGCGTTTTCCAGGCCGAGGATCGAACGCAGGTCGTGACCTTCGTCGATCGCCATGATCAGGTCCTGGATGTTCGACAGCGTGTAGCCGCGCGCGAGCAGGTGGTTGATCAGCTTCAGGCGGGCGACGTGCGTGTCGTCGTAGATGCCGACGCGCCCGCGCTTCTCGGGCGGTGCGAGCAGTCCGCGATCCTGGTATGCGCGGACGTTGCGCACGGTCGTGTCGGACACGCGCGCGAGTTCGTCGACCGTGTACTCGTTGCGGGAATCCGGTGCGGCCTCGTCTGGCATGGTTTGAGTCTGTTTTGGCATGCGGCCATTCTAGCGCGACGCGACAGGCTCGGGCGAGGCGGGAAGAGTGCGTGCGCCGTCGCCGAGCGCGCGCTGCATCAGCGCGGTATCGATCCAGCGGCCGTGCTTGAACCCGACCGCTTTCAGCACGCCCGCGGGCTCGAAACCGAATGCGCTGTGCAGCGACGTCGAGCCGCCGCTGCCGCCGTCGGCGATCACCGCGATCATCTGCCGCCACGGGCCAGTCTCGCACCGCGCGATCAGCGCCGCGAGCAGCGCGCGGCCGATGCCGCGGCCGCGCTGCGCGTCGTCGATGTAGATCGAATCCTCGATCGTATGGCGGTACGCGCTGCGCGTGCGATACGGCGTCGCATACGCGTAGCCGGCGATGCGGCCGTCGCATTCCGCGACGAGATAGGGCAGCCCGTGACGCAGCACCGCGTCGCGGCGCGCGCGCAGTTCGTCGACGTCGGGCGGCGTCTCCTCGAACGACGCGACGCTGTGGCGCACATGATGTGCGTAGATCGCGTGAATGGCGGCAAGATCGGCGTCGGTCGCGTCGCGGACGACGCAGGCGGGGGCGGCGGGCATGGTGGCGGAGCGGGCGGATGAAACCGTTACTATGCCCGCCGCGAGGCGGCGCCGTAAAGGCATGGGTCGCGTTGCGCGGTCAGGAGAAGCCGAGCCTACAAATGGCCGTCCGCGTCGCGAACCGCGTCGGCGATGGCATCCGCGACGCGTTGCACGCGCGGCGAGCGCCGCACGTCCGGGTGCACGACGAGCCAGATCTCGCGCTCGACATCGCAACGGGGCGCGGACGTCAACTCGACGAGCGCGGCGGCGGTCGACAGCGACGGATCGGCCAAAGCCGGCGTGCCCGCGTCTGCCTCCGTCGCCGACGTGTCGACGAGAAAGCGCGGCAGCAACGCGACGCCCGCGCCGGCCACGCACGCACGATGCAGCGCGGCGAGGTCGTTGGCGATGAACGCGAAGCGGCGCCCGGCCGCGAAGCGTTCGAGCCATTGCTGCTGCGGCATTTGTGCGAGTGCGTCGTCGTAGCCGAGGAATGCCCAGGTGTCGGGCGGCGCGGCGGCCCAGTCGGGCGATGCGCACAGCGCGAAGCGCATCGTGCCGAGCCGGCGCGCGGCCAGCCCCGGCTCGCTCGGCCGCGACAGGCGCACCGCGAGGTCGGCTTCGCGCGCGTACAGATTGGCCGCGTGCATTTCGCCCATCAGGTCGATCCGCAGCGCGGGCCATGCGCGCTGCGCGCGGGCGAGCCGCGGCGCGAGAAAGTGGCTCGCGAACACCGGCGACGCCGACACGCGCACGACACCGTCGAGCGCCGCCGCCCCCTGCGCGGCGCGCGCGAATGCATGCACGTCGGCTTCGACGCGCGCGGCATGCTCGGCGAGGTGCAGGCCTTCGTCGGTCGGCGGCCAGCCGCGCGGCAGCCGGTCGAACAGCCGGATGCCGAGCGCGGACTCCAGCGCATCGATGCGCCGGGCGACCGTCGAGTGCTGCACCTGCAGCGCCCGCGCGGCGGCCGACAGGCTGCCGCCGCGCATCACCGCCAGGAAATAGCGGAGGTCGTCCCAGCTCATCGGCGGCGCGGGCGCCGGCGTCGGATCGGTCGAATTTTGCACGGTAGATGGGCGTGAAACGGGAATTCCGATCGATTATGCACGATGCGATGATCGTGTCACATCATTCGATTGCGAGGAACGTCATGACCCAAACTGCCACCGCCACCCGGATCGGGATCGACCGCTACGGCGACGCCGGCGTGCTGCGCCGCTTCGATGCGCCTGTGGTGCCGCCCGGCGCGGGCGAGGTGCGGATTCGCCAGACCGCCGTCGGCGTGAATTTCGTCGACATTTATTTCAGGACCGGCGCGCATCCGTTGCCGACACTGCCGGACGCGCTCGGTGTCGAGGCAGCCGGCGTGGTCGATGCGGTCGGGCCCGGCGTGACGGGGCTGGTGCCGGGCCAGCGCGTCGCGTATGCGGGGCTGCCGACCGGCAGCTACGCGAGCGTGCGAACGCTGCCTGCCGAGCGCGTGGTGCCGGTGCCCGACGGCGTGAGCGACGACGCGGTCGCGGCCGGGCTGCTGAAAGGCATCACGGTCTACATGCTGCTGCACCGCGTGCGCCAGGTGGCGGCCGGCGACACCGTCCTCGTGCACGCGGCGGCCGGCGGCGTCGGGTTGCTGGCGACGCAGTGGGCGCGCGCGCTCGGCGCGCGGGTGATCGGCACGGTCGGCTCGGCCGCGAAGGCGGCACTGGTGCGCGCGCGTGGGGCGGAAGTGGTGGTCGACTATCGCGAGGCGGATTTCGTCGCGGCGGCCCGTGCGTTCGGCGGCGGCGCGGGCGTCGACTATGCGATCGACGGGATCGGCGGCGATGTGCTGACGCGTACGCTCGGCGCGGTCCGGCCGTTCGGGATGGTCGCGAGCATCGGGCAGGTTGCCGCGATCGGCGCCCGGCAGACGATCGACCTCGACGAACTGGGCCCGGCCCGCTCGATCGCGCTGGCGCGGCCGAGCGTGCTGGGCTTCATCGCGCGTGACGTGGCGGGGTATCGCGAGGCGGCGCACGCGACGCTCGAGCGGTTCGCGGGCGGGATGCACGTGGAGATCGGCGCGCGGCTGCGGCTCGAGCAGGCGGCCGACGCGCATCGCTTGCTGGAATCGCGACAGACGACGGGTGGGGTGGTGCTGGTGCCGTGACGGCGGACCGCGCGTCGTGAATGGTCGTCTCGGCGGGCTGGCGGCGGAGCCACGGTGCCGCTGCGTGCCCGCCGATCAGTGATGCTTGCGCAGCGGCGCGCTCTCGACGAACCACGCGAGCACGAAGGCGATCGCGATCACGCCCGCGGCCGAGAGATACACCACGTGCAGCGACCCGGCGAACGCATGCAGGTACGCGTCGCGCACCGCATCCGGCAACTGGTGCACGGCCGCCGGACCGAGGGCGGGCGGCAGCTCCGTGCCGGCCGGCAGTGCCTGCGTGATCCGCGACTGCAGCCCGTGCGAGAACAGCGCGCCGAATGCGGCGACGCCGAGCGAGCCGCCGATCGAGCGGAACAGCGTCGCGCCCGACGTCGCGACTCCCATGTGCCGGAATTCGACGGTGTTCTGCACCGCGAGCGTGAGCACCGGCATCACCATGCCGAGCCCGATCCCGAGCAGCGCCATGTACGCGTACATCGTGTGCAGCGGCGTGTCGAGCGACAGCGTCGACAACAGCGCCATCGCGATGCCGCCGATCAGCGTCCCCGCGATCGGGAACGGCCGATACGTGCTGAGCCGCGAGATCAGCCGGCCGCTCGCGACCGACATCGCGAGCATCCCGCCCATCATCGGCAGCAGCTGCATTCCGGCCTGCGACGGCGTCGAGCCTTTCACGACCTGCAGATAGAGCGGAATGAACGTGACCGAACCGAACAGCGCGATGCCGACGACGAAGCCGATCAGGCTCATCAGCACGAAGGTGCGCTGGCGGAACAGTTCGAGCGGCATGATCGGCTCGGCCGCGAGCCGTTCCTCGTAGATGAAGCCGCCGACCGCGACGATGCCGAGCACCAGCGTCATCCACAGCTGCGGCGACGACCACGGCAGCAGCGAACCGCCTTCGCTCGTGAACAGGATCACGCAGGTGAGGGCCGTCGCGAGGAACGCCGCGCCCATGTAGTCGATCCGGTGCTTCACGTGCGCGGTATGCGGCCGGAACGCGATGCCGATCACCGCGAGCGCGACGAAACCGAGCGGCAGGTTGATCGTGAAGATCCAGCGCCACGACAGATGTTCGACCAGGAAGCCGCCGAGCAGCGGCCCGACGATCGTCGCGAGGCCGTACACGCCGCCGAACATCCCCTGATAGCGCGCCCGGCGGTCGGGCGGCACGAGGTCGCCGATCGCGGCCATCGTGACGACCATCAGCCCGCCGCCGCCGAGCCCTTGGAGCGCGCGCAGCACGATCAGTTGCGTCATGTCCTGCGCCATGCCGCACAGCGCGGAACCGGCGAGAAACAGCACGATCGCGGCCTGCAGCACGATCTTGCGGCCATACAGGTCGCCGAGCTTGCCGTACAGCGGCAGCACGACCGTCGACGACAGCAGGTAGGCGGTGACGACCCACGACAACTGGTCGAGGCCGCCGAGCTCGCCGACGATGGTCGGCAGCGCGGTCGATACGATCGTCTGGTCGAGCGCAGACAGCAGCATGACGAGCAGCAGCGCAGCGATGATCAGCCCGGTCGGTGCGTCGCGGCGGGCCGCTTCGGCGGCCGGTGGGGCAAGGAGGGTATCGGTTCTCATCGAGATATCTGCCGTGGCAGGGAATTGACCGGAATATAGAGGTAAGTCATTGCCTGGTCAATTTCTGCCGAGCCTTGATTTGTTGCATCGGTAACAGAAGATTGCCGACCGGAAAATTGATCGCGATCAGCCCGAGAAAGGACAGGGCTCAAGTTTTTTGCAGGCAAACCGTAATCCAGAGTGCCGCGGACCGATTGCCGCGGCACTCTTTACCGCTCACGTCCCGTCATGAACCTGAACGCCCTGTTTTCCCGCTTCTCGATCCGTACGCGGATTTTTTCCACGCTCGGCCTCGTTGCCGCGCTGCTCGTCGTATCGGGCCTGATCGGCCTGACCGGCATGCAGCGCTCGAACCGCGCGCTCGATGAAGCCTATACACGCGAGCTGGCCGCGAAGACCGCGCTGTCCGCCGCGAACCTGAACCTCACGATCGTGCGCACCACGCTTGACCGCGCGCTGCTGCATCCCGAGGCGCCCGAAGTGCCCGATCTCGTCAGCAAGGCCGAGAACTATCTCGCGAAGGCCGACGCCGCGTGGCGCACCTACGCGACGATGCCGCACGACGGCGACGAAGGCCCGCTCGCGACGCGGCTCGACACCGCGCGCCAGGCGCTGATCGGACAGGCGTTGAAGCCGATGATCGACGCGATCCGCGCGGGCCATCGCGACGATGCCGACCGGCTGCTGATGACGGTCGCGCCGCCGCTGTCGGTCGCGCTCACGCAGGCGACCGATGCGCTCGACGCGTACCAGGCCGCGCGCGGCAAGGACGTCTACGACACCGCGCAGACCTATTACGGCTGGATGCGCGCGGGCGCGATCGCCGGCATTGCGTTCGGTCTCGCCGCGTGCCTCGGCTGCGCGATCGGCCTGCATTTCGCGATCACGCAACCGGTGAACCGCCTGCTGTCGCATTTCCGCCGCCTGTCGGACGGCGACCTGACGTCGGAAGTGCGCTGGTCGTCGCGCGACGAGATGGCCGAGCTGGTCAAGGGCGTGACGGGCATGCAGCGCAGCCTCGCCGATACGGTGCGTCAGGTCACCCAGGGCTCCGAAGCGATCTCGACCGCGACGCACCAGATCGCGGCCGGCAACACCGACCTGTCGCAGCGCACCGAGGAGCAGGCGTCCGCGCTGCAGGAGACGGCCGCGAGCATGGAACAGCTGACGGCGACCGTGAAGCAGAACGCCGATCACGCGGTCGAGGCGCAGGCGTGCGCGGACAACGCGAGCGAGATCGCGACGCGCGGCGCGACGGTCGTCGGCGAAGTGATCGGCACGATGAACGAGATCGACCAGAGTTCGCAGAAGGTGGCCGACATCATCGGCACGATCGAGGGCATCGCGTTCCAGACCAACATCCTTGCGCTGAATGCGGCGGTCGAAGCCGCGCGCGCAGGCGAGCAGGGCCGCGGCTTCGCCGTGGTCGCGGGCGAGGTGCGCACGCTCGCGCAGCGCTCGGCGTCGGCCGCGAAGGAGATCCGCACGCTGATCGGCGAGTCGGTCGAGCGTGTCGCGACGGGGTCGCGGCTGGTCGGCGTGGCCGGCGCGACGATGCAGGACATCCAGCAGGCGATCGGCCGCGTGACGGGCATCATGACCGAGATCGCGGCCGCGTCGAACGAGCAGCGCGACGGGATCGAGCAGGTGAATCGCGCGGTGTCGCAGATGGATCAGGTGTCGCAGCAGAACGCGGCGCTGGTCGAGCAGGCGGCGGCCGCCGCCGCTTCGCTCGAGGAGCAGGCCGACGGCTTGCGCCGGGCGGTGGGGGCGTTTCGCGTCGCGTGACGCGCTGGCGGGCGGGGCGTCGGTTCCACGCGCCCCCGCCGCCCGCTGACCGCCGCGTCAGCTGCTTGTGAGCTGCGCGGCCGAGCGCGCCGACGCGACGAGCAGCAGCTTCATCGTCGCGCGCGTCGCGCCGACGAACAGCTTGCGGGCCGCGCGCGCATCGAGCGTGTCGAAGTCGATCTCGGTGAGGATCACGCACGGCGCGGACTGCCCCTTGAAGCGATAGATCGAATCGAGCAGCACGTCGCCTTCGCGATATTCAGGGTTGCCGAACAGGTCGTACTTGCCCGTGAAGCGCTTGACCCGATGCGGGCCGAGCTGATCGAGCCGCGCGAGCACCGAGCTTTCGCGGCCGCGATACGACAGCACCGCGATGTCCTGCTTGCGGAAGCCGAGCGACAGCGCGTGCGTGATCGCGCGCTTGGTCGCGTCGATGCACGCGTCGGCGAGCGCGTCGCCCGCCGCGTCGTCTTCCCCGTATGACGACACCGACGGATCGGAACCGTCGAACGGGCTGCCCGAGCGCAGTTCGGCCGCGAGCGGCTCGACGCGGCCGACCACGTCGCGCACGAATTCGAGCAGGTCGCGCGGGCTGCGGTAGTTCGTCAGCGCCTTCAGCGTGACCCAGCCGGGCAGCGCGACGGGTTCGCGCAGATAAAGGTTCTGCAGCGGATCTTCCAGCCACCACCATGCACCGTTCGGCGCCAGCAGACGCTCCAGCGCCGCCGCCCACGGCGCGTGGAAATCCTGCCCCTCGTCGACGATCAGCACATCGAAGCGCCAGCGTTCCGGCACCGGCGCTTCCGCGAAGCACGCCTCGAGCCGCTCGAACGCGCCGGGCGCGTCGAAGTCGGGCGTATAGCCGCCGTCGCGGGCCACCCAGTCGCACAGCTGATGGTAGTTCGCGATCTTCGCGCCGGGCGGCGCGATGCGCGCGATGTAGTCGGCGAGCGGCCGGTTGAAGCATACGTAAAGCACGCGCTTGCCGGCCGCGACCGCGTCGCGCATCACCTGCACGGCGAGCTGCGTCTTGCCCGAACCCGCGGTGCCCGTCACACGCAAGCGGAACGGCGTGAACTCGAGCTGGCGCGCCCACGCGGCGAGCCCGCCCGACAGCCGCGTGACGAGCGTGCCGGCCTGCCCGACGAGCGCGCTCGTGTCGGGCGTGAGCGCCAGCTCATCCGCGAAGAAATGATGCAGCTTCGCGGCGTTCGGCAACGGTTCGTCGTGCTCGGGCAGGATCTGCAGGATCGCCTGAGCGAGCTGCGCCTTGCGCGATGCGTCGACGATGCGGTCGGCCGCGACGCCGGCGATCGCCGTCTCGCGGATCGAGTAGTCGGGGCAGTACAGCAGCGCCTCGACGCCATAGACGCCCGCGCCGAGCGCGGCGGTCAGGCGCCTGTGCAGCGTCTCCTGCGTGCGCGCAAGCTGGATCGGGACGTTGCGCTCCTTCTGCAGGTAGACCTTCACGAGCCCCTTCGGCGTTTCGCGCAGGAAGCCGGCCTTCTGCTCGATCAGCAGCACGCGGCCGGACGGGCTCACGACGACGAACGCCGCTTCGCCGAACACCGAGAAGCCCTGGTCGGCACGCGTCCAGTGCACGCCGTGATAGACGGTGTAGCTGTCCGGCAGCGTGTGTTCAAGGGCGGCAAGCGTCTCGCGCTCGCGTTCGGCCGCACCGGTGGCGGCGAGGCTTCTCCAGTCGTCGGGAATGAGGCGGGCCATGAGGTCGGGCGGCTGAGGCCGGTCGTGAACAGGGTCCGGCTATTGTACTGAGGAACCTGTTCACGGCCGCCGCGCCGCGCGGGCGCCGGCCATGCGAAAGAGGGGGCGTGCGTGCGGGAATTACCCGCGTGCGAGCCGCTTCGCGAGATCGGCGCTGAGGATCGCCATGCGTGCGGGTTTTTCGTAGCAGACGACATCGAATGCGCGGATCACTTCGCTGATGTCCGCTTCGCTCGCGCGGCCCGTGAGCAGGTCGCCCGTCAGCACGAAGATGGGCGCGCCCGGATTGTCGGACGTGCGCACCGCCTTGATCGCGGTGGCGGCCGTGCTGTCGTCGAACAGCCATTCGGTGACGACCGCATCGAACGCCTGGCCCTGCAGCGCGTCGACGAACGGCGCGAGGCCGTCGAATGCGGCCGTCGCGAAACCTTGCCGCTCGAGATAGCGGCACAGCTCGGTCGCGCTGACGCGATCGGGATCGATCACCGCGACGACGAGCTTGTCGCTCTCCGCGCGGCGCGGATAGATCTCGATCTTGTGCACGTCGTACGCGTTCTGGTACAGCACGCCCGTGTGGCGCAGCACGCGCCAGCGGCCGTTCTGTTCGTACGCGACGAACTCGGGGCGTGCGCCGGCTTCGAGCGGCGCGCCGATCCAGGCGGTGCATGGAATTTCGGCGACACCGGCGTACAGGACGGCTTCCTGCGAATAGGCGCCGACCATGCCGGGGTCGAGCGTCTGCGCGCCGAACAGTTGAGCGGCGGGCTCGCCGTACGCTTCGGCGACTTTCTTGATCTGCGCGAGTGTCCAGGGGCTGCTGCCGCGCAGTTTGCGGTGACCCTGCGAAAAGCTCAGGTCGAGGATGCGGCACAGCTCGGTGGTTTGCTGGCGCTTGCCGATGCCGTTGCGAGTCATTAGCTCGCGCACGCGCTCGGCAACCGCGAGGGAATCCGTGGTGATTGCTTCAGTGGTCATGCTACGGGAACGGATCGTGACGTTCAGAACGACGCCTTGCGGCAGTCTCGGCGGACAGTCTTGACGACGTCCAGGGGGCGAGCCGACCGGCCACGCGCGGAAAAGATAACTTTACCGCAAAACGACTGCCATTCCATGTCGCGAAAGGTGCGTTTCTGTGAAAGGTGTGTCACGACGTTACGCGCGATCCGGCGGCGTGTGCCGCGCGCTGCTGGCCCGTTCGCAACCTTCAGGCGCGGATCGCGAGGGGCCGGGACAGGATTCCTCGTCCGGCAGTACGGAATCGCATCGCGCTGCCAACGAAATGCACCAGTGCAGGGCACGTTCGTGATCGGAATCGCGGCATCGTGCCATCCTGGGCGCGACAAATTTTTACAGGACGTCGTGCGTCGGGCTCGACGCAGCGCATCTTATACGCGGATCGTTTGACGGTTTACTCTAATGAAGCCGATGCTGCCCCGTTTCGGGAGCCGGCGTGAATGCGGCGCGGGCCCATGCTACGATTTCGCCGTCTCAAAATAGTGTTGAAGCGATGCAGAAGAAATTTGTGATGCGCGGGTACGAGATGAACTGCGAACCGCGCGTGACGGAGGACGGCAAGTACGCCGCCCAGGTCGAGGTCACGAAGCTGGGTTTCAGCCGCGAGGCGGCATTCCGCAAGCTGGGCGAATTCGATACCGAAGCGGATGCCGTCGCCTATGCGAAGAAGTTCTCCGAAGAGTGGCTGAGCCGCTACGCGTAGCGCGTCGTTCGCCCGTGCAGGGCGGGCACGCTCATTCACGGCGAAAAACACGACGGACGTTCCGAATGCGCGGCGTGGGTGGCATTGGCGAAGCACCGCAGGATCGTCGATTCCACGACCCCCCATGTTCCACCTGTTGAGAAGTGCGAACCGATGAATCGACGCACGCGCCGGCGCGCCCATCGATCGATGGCAGCCGAATGCTGTCGACCTACGCCGGCATGTACGTGAACGGTTCGCCATCCTCCCGCTCGACCGACAGCAGCCGCTTGAGTTGATCGAGCGCGAACAGCTGTTTGCCTTCCGCCGCCGCTTCGGCTATCGCGGCATCGACGAGTTTCCTCGCTCGCGCGAGGATCACGGATCGCTGGCGCGCGATCTCGAGCACCATGCGTTGCTCGATGTTCTGCCGCGTCGATTGCTTGTCGCTCAGATGACGCCAGCGATCGCGAAGCTCCGCCCAGGTGACGCGCTGAAATTCCGGAATCGCGCGCGGGAGCGTGCCGGCTTCCGCGGGCTCGGGCCGTGCACGCAATGCACAGCGCAGCGCTTCGCGGGCGCGCCACTCATCCGAAAACGGCGCATACACGTCGCGCGTGCGGCCGATCGGATTCGCGCGTTCGATCTCCTTGTCGAGCAGATAGCCGAGCCGCCGCAGCGCGGAGCCATGCGCGAGCATGGCCGGATCGAGCACGCGGATCCGGCGCGACGCATCCGCGACGTGCGCTTTCAGTTCCCACAGCGTCAGGCGAAGGTGCTGCACTTCGAGTATCAGGCGCTGTACGTCGGCGTAGGTGCACTTCGTCCACCATTCGGTGAGGTCGTTCAGCTTCGGGGGATCGAATGGGGGGAGGATCATTTTTACTGCAGCGATACTGTATGGATGTACAGTTTATCGCGCGGTAACATAGCGCCGTCAAGGCGAAAAAATGGGGACGGCCGATGAGCAAAAACGACCGGCGGCAGGGCCGATGCCGGACCGTTCATCGAGCGTCCCGCACATTCGCCAGCCTTGTCCGGGACCCGACCGCCTGATCCGGTGCACGCCATCGCGGACGTCGATGGATGCGCCCGACGTATCGACGCCAACAGAGAACAATGACGACAACCTATCCGCTGCATGACGCATTGACGCACGCCGACACGGCGTTTCCGGCCGAAGCCGACATCGTGATCGCCGGCGCCGGCATCATGGGCTGCGCGGCCGCCTATTACCTCGGCCTGCGCGGCCTGAAGGCCGTCGTGCTCGACAAGTCGCGCATCGCCGGCCAGCAATCGACGCGTGCCTGGGGCTTCGTGCGGCAGCAGGGCCGCGAGTCCGCCGAAGTGCCGCTGATGATGGCCGGCATGCGGATCTGGGAGGGGCTCGAGCAAGCGCTCGGCTTCGATCTCGAATGGCGCCAGGGCGGTTGCCTCTATATGGCGGACAACGAAGACGACTGGGCATCGTTCCAGGCATGGCTCGCCGTCGCACGCGAACACGGGCTCGACACGCGCACGCTGACACGCGCGGAAATCGACGCGCGCGTGACCGGCCTGGCGACGCAAGCGCGCACGCTCGGCGGGCTGTATACGGCGACCGACGGGCAGGCCGAGCCGCGCCGCGTGGCTGCCGCGTTCGCGGCGCGCGCGAACGAAGCCGGCGCGCGTTTCTTCGAAGGCTGCGGCGTGACGGCGATCGAGACGGCCGGCGGCGCGGTCGTCGGCGTCGTGACCGAGCGCGGCACGATTCGCACCCGGCGCGTGATCTGCGCGGCCGGCGCGACCAGCTTCCGGCTACTCGACGGTGTCGGCATCCGGCTGCCGCAACAGGCCGTGCGCGGCACCTGCATGCGCACCAACGTGCTGCCCGACGTGTCCGCATCGACGATCTGGGGCCACGGCCTCGGCATTCGGCAACGCAGGAACGGCACGATCAACCTTGCCGACGACATGCAGGTCGACGTCGACCTGACGCTCGGCCATCTGCGCGGCTTGAGCCTGTTCTGGCCGGAGTTCTGGTCGCAGCGCGAGAAGTTCCGGCTGCATCTGAATGCGGCGGCGTGGCGCGATGCCTGCGCGCGCATCAGCGGTGGCGGCGGCCCGATCGAGCCGCGCGATCCGCAGCCGCAGCCGAATCGCGCGCATGCGCCGCGCGCGCTCGCGAAGTTGAAGACGATCTTTCCTGCGCTGAAGGATGCGCAGATCGTCGAGGCCTGGGCCGGCCTGATCGACGTGCTGCCCGACGGGATTCCGGTGATCGACGCGCCCGGCACGCCGTCCGGGCTCGCGATCGCGACCGGCTTTTGCGGGCACGGCTTCGCGATGGGGCCGATCGTCGGGCGGCTGCTGGCCGAATGGGTAGATGCGGGCGAGCCGTCGCTCGACCTGTCGGCGTTCCGTGCACGGCGTTTTGCCGACGGCACGATGGTCCGGCCGCGCAGCATGCTGTAGCGGACGCGCCTGCATGTTCCCGTCGTAGAATCGAGCCCGCAATCTTCAGGAGATTTCCCGTTGGCAACGCCCACCGACAAGCGCCGCTCGCTGCGCTCACGCCTGCGTCGCACGCGCGACCCATGGCGGGCGCCGCGTGCGCGCACGCTGTTCACGCGTCCGGCGACGTCGCCGCGGCGTACGCTGCTGTTTCGTCTCGGCGCGGTCGTGGTGCTGTGCATGCTCGCGTTTCTCGTGCTGTATCTCGATCGCGACGGCCTGCGCGATTCGACCAAGAGCACGCCGATGAACGTCGCGGACCTCGTGTACTTCACGATGGTCACGGTCGCGACGGTCGGCTACGGCGACATCGTGCCGGTCACCGCGCGCGCGCGTCTGATCGACGCGTTCTTCATCGTGCCGATCCGCATCGGCATCTGGTTCATCTTTCTGGGCACGGCCTATCAGTTCGTGATCCAGCGCGTCATCGAGGAATTCCGCATGAAACGCCTGCAGAAGCAACTGTCCGATCACATCGTCGTATGCGGCTACGGCTTGTCGGGGTCGATCGCCGTGCGCGAGCTGCTCGAAAGCGGCGTCGATCCATCGACGATCATCGTGATCGATGCGCAGCAACAGGCGCTCGAGGCCGCGACGTCGCTAGGCGTGACCGGGCTGCTCGGCGATCCCGCGCACGAGGATCTGCTGCAGCAGGCGCAGGTGCGCGCGGCGAAGGCCGTGATCATCTCGGTGACCGACGACCCGACCGCGATCCTGCTGACGCTGTCGGTGCGCAGCATCGCGCCGGAGACGAAGATCGTCGTGCGGATCCAGGAGAACCTGTATCAGCGGCAACTGCGGCAGGCGGGCGCGGACGTCATCGTGTCGTCGACGAAGATCGGCGCGCTGCTGCTCGCGGACGCGGTGCATAGCCGCTACATCGTGCCGTTCGTGAACGACATGCTGTCGACGCGCGGGCGGGCGACGCTGCTCGAGCGCGAGGCATTGCCGCACGAGATCGGCTGCATGACGAACGTCGTGCCGGGCGCGATCGTCGTCGGGCTCGATCGCTGCGGGAAGATTCATTCGTTCTACGAGGATCCGCCGTGCCGGATCGAGGCGGGCGATACGCTGGTCGTGATCCAGTCGGCGAGGATTCCGGACCCGGACGTGTGAGGGCCGGTTGGGCAACGCCCGCCATCGCATGCATTTGGCGCGCCGTGACCGGTGGATCCCCCGCTTGATATGCCACCGCGCGTTATTTAGTATGAAGTAATCGCGTCGTGCGCCGCGCACGAGCGTGATCATCGAGGAGACACATGAAATTCAGGTCGGCGGCTCCCCAGACGATCGTCGTGATCGGTATCGTGATCGCCTGTGCGCTCATGGGTCTGTGCGTGCTGCAATTGTTCCAGAGCCGCAACGACGCGCTCGAGCGGGCGAGCGAAACGTCCCGCAATCTGGGACTGATCGCCGAGCGCGACATCGAACGCAATTTCGAACTCTACGACCTGTCGCTGCAGGCGGTCATCGCCGGGCTTCAACGTCACGACGTGATGGCGGCGCCTGCGGGCCTGCGGCGCGCGGTGCTGTTCGATAACGCGATGACGGCACAGTTTCTCGGCTCGATGCTGGTGCTCGACGCCGGCGGCAACATCGTCCTCGATTCGGCCAACGACGTTCCACGCCACGGCAATTTCGCCGATCGCAAGTACTTCACCGTCCACCGCGACAATCCGGATGCGGGGCTCTATGTCAGCGACCCGTTCACGTCCCGCCTGCGGGGTGGTTCGCCCAGCATCGGGCTCACGCGGCGGATCTCGAACCCCGACGGCTCGTTTGCCGGCATCGTGCTCATCGCGGTCAACCTCGAGTATTTCCATCACCTGTTTGCCGGCCTGTCGCTCGGACAACATGGATCGATCTCGTTGATCGGCAACGACGGCGTGATGGTGATGCGTCAGCCGTACGACGTCCACACCATCGGTCGCAACATCAGCCAGGCCGCGACGTTCAAGCGGTTCCAGGCCGCGCGTGAGGGCGTGTTCTCCGAAACCTCGGTGCTCGACGGCGTGCGTCGTCTCTACTACTTCAGGCACTTGCCGAAGCTGCCGCTGATCATCATGGTCGCGGAAGCGGAGCAGGATATCTATGCGGCATGGCGGCACCGGGCCGTGACGATCGGCGCGCTGGTGGCGACCTTCGGCGCCGCGTTCATCGCGGTGTCCTTCATGCTCGGCACGCAGTTACGGCACCGGATGCGCGCCGAGTCGGAACTCGTGCTGCTGGCCCGCACCGACGGTCTCACAGGCCTGAACAATCGCCGCAGCTTCGCGGAAGTGCTGGATCGCGAATGGCGTCGCGCGCGGCGGGCACGATCGGTTTTCTCGTTGCTGTTCGTCGATGTCGATCGCTTCAAGGCCTATAACGATACCTACGGCCATCAGGCAGGCGACGACGCGCTGGCCGCGGTCGCACGCTGCATCGGCGACAACATCCGACGGCCGGCCGATACTGCGGCCCGCTATGGCGGAGAGGAATTCGTCGTGCTGCTCCCCGATACATCCGAGCCGGGCGCCGCCCAGATTGCCGAGCGGATTCGCGCGGCGATCGACGGGCTGCCGCTCGAACACGCCGGCAGCGAACACGGGCACGTCACGGCCAGTATCGGCCTGGCGATCTGGACGCCCGAGCACGATGCCGAGGCCGACGCCGTGATCAAGGCCGCCGACGAGGCGTTGTATTACGCGAAAGCGACTGGCCGGAACAAGGTCGTCGCCTTTCATCCGCCGGCATGACGCGCGTCACGACATGCGGCCGCAAGACTTCATGACGTACACCAGGCGTTGCCGGCACCCGTAAAACAAGTTCGCCGCGATGTCGGCCTTCGCGCTACAGTGGGCGTCATTCGCCTTCCGCCGAAGGCCGACCCGAGGTCGAACCATGCAACTTCAAACCGGCAACCTGTTCAGCGTCGAAGGAACGCGCGGCGACGACGAGCGGGTCGATGTGCTCGTCACCGGCGCGCGCCTGAACGTCGAGCGGATCGTGTCGATGGGGCATACGAGCCCCGACGGGTTCTGGTATGACGATTCGCGCGCCGAATGGGTGGTGCTGCTGTCGGGCGCGGCGGTGCTCGAGTTCGAAGCGGACGCGACGCTGCACGACATGCGTCCCGGCGACTACGTGCTGATCGAACCGCATTGCCGGCATCGCGTCGCGTGGACGCATCCCGACGAGCCGAGCGTCTGGCTCGCGATTTATCACGACCGTTGAAACGCGCGGCGGCTCATGTGCCTGACCGGCGCCGGCTGAAGCGCTGCTCGACGACGTTGGTTCCCCATTGCGCGCCCTCCGATTCGCTGGTCAGCGTAAAGCCGAACGATTCGTACAGGTGACGCGCCGAATCGAGCCCCCTGAACGTCCACAGGTATGTCTCGTCGAATTGCTGCTCGTCGACGAAATGCATTGCGCGCGTCATCAGTTGCCGCCCGATGCCGGAGCCGCGCAATCCATCGTCGACGATGAACCATCGCAAATGTGCGATTCCGGTGGCCTTGTTCCCGTCTATTGCGACGGACGCGAGCGCGCGGCCGTTTTCGGCATGGAGCCACAGGGCCTTGCCCTCGATTGGCAGGGTGCCGACAAATTCCGCGAGTTCCGTCGCAACCTTTTTCTCGAAGAACGCGCCGAACCCCCAGTGTTCCGAATAGAACCGTGCATGAAGGCTCGCTATGTCGCCAATACAGCCGGGCTGATAGCCGTCGACAATCTGCGTGGCGTCCACTTTCGGCGGACGCGCGTCGGCGGCATTGTCCTGTGCGAGCGCGTCGCTATAAAGCGCCAGCGAACGGACGAGGGTTTGCTGGTCCGCCGGGACCATCCGGCGCAACGCATTCGACACCTGACGCGTCGCGAACTGGTCGATCTTCCTGCGAAGTTTTTGCCCGTCGGCAGTCAGGTACAACGCCGTCGTACGCGCGTCGTCGGGCGAGATGCGGCGCGTGACGAAGCCAGCCGTTTCCAGCCGCGAAAGCTGCCTGCTCGTGTTCGATTTGTCGAGGCGCAGAATGCTGCCCAGATCCTTCGCGCTGATTCCGGGCGCCATGCCTATTTCGAGAACGGCGTGAACGGCGGACGGCGCCAGATCGCTGTCGGCCAGGGTCGCGCGCATGAAGCCCAGTTCGCGAACCAGCTTGCGGGAAAAATCGCGAAGCTCGAGGATCGTCGCTTCGCGAGTCTTCGGCGGAATATCGATGAGGTCCATGCCGGATCCGGGAAAGTTGCGTGTCGCAACTCATATTAGTTGCGATGCGCAACTTGTCAAGGACGATTGACGCCGGGCGGTCGGGCGGCTTGGCCGGCAGCGCGGCCGGGCGCGGCGGAAGCGGCGGAAGCTGCGCGGCGTCCGGCGTTACCCGCGCCCCACGAACGGCATCGTGGTCGCCATGATCGTCATGTTCAGGATGTTCGTATCCAGCGGAAGGCTCGCCATCTGAACGACCGCATTCGCGACATGCGTGACGTCCATCCGCGCCTCGGGCGCCATGCGTCCATCGGCCTGCGGCACGCCTTCCGTCATGCGATCCGTCAACGACGTCGCCGCGTTGCCGATGTCGATCTGCCCGCACGCGATGTTGTACGCACGGCCGTCGAGCGCGAGCGACTTGGTGATGCCGGCCACCGCATGCTTGGTGGCCGTGTATGCGATCGTGTTCGGGCGCGGCGTATAGGCGGAGATCGAGCCGTTGTTGATGATCCGGCCACCCTGCGGCGTTTGCGCCTTCATCACGCGCCACGCGGCCCGCGCGCAGAGAAAGACGCCCGTCAGGTTCGTCGCGACGACGTCGTTCCATACGCCGAAATCGTATTCGTCGAGCGGGACGGCCGGTGCATTGCGGCCGGCATTGTTGAAGAGGACGTCCAGCCGCCCGAACTGCTGCGCGATTTGCGCGAACGCGTGTTCGACCGATGCTTCGTCGGTGACGTCGGCCGGAAAGACATGCGCGTCGCCGTGGGCGGCGCCGATCGCTTCTTTCGTCTCACGCAGCGAGGCTTCCTTGCGTCCGATCAGTGCGACGGTATATCCGGCGTTCGCGAGTGCGATTGCCGCGGCGCGACCGATGCCGGATCCGGCGCCCGTGACGGCGGCGATCTTCTTCGAGACAGACATGGCTTGGTTCCCTGCGGATTGGGTGAGGGAGGCGGCGGCGGGCGCGCGATGCGCTCGCCGTGCGCCGGTCGAAGCGACATGCTACCGCGCACGCCGGATTTCGCGACGCGCGCGACTATTTCGATGCGCTTGCCGACGAGCCGCACGAGCGGCAGGGGGGACGTGGCTTTGACCTGACAGGCGCGGCGCAAGCGGCGGCAGTGCGCCGGGCGACCGGTGCGGCGGTGACGCGGTCGTCCGTCGGGAATGCGGTCCGGCCGCGATGCCGTCACGCGTAGTCGGCCACCTGTTGCGCATCGCGCTTGACCTGTTCGATGTCGCGAAACCGCGCGGCCGGATGCGCGTCCGGCAGCCGCGCCGACCCGCCGAACAGCTTCTCGCGCAGCGTGCCCGGCACGTATTCGGTCGGGTAGACACCGCGCCGCTGCAACTCCGGCACGAGGTAGCGCACGATGTCCTCGAAGGTTTCGTGCGCAACGGCATACGCGAGATTGAAGCCGTCGACGTCGGTCGCGGCGACCCATTCTTGCAGGATGTCCGCGACGGTCCGCGCGGAACCGACGAACACCGGCCCCATCCCGCCGATGCCGCCCCAGGCCGCCAGCTCCTCGATCGTCCACGCGGTATCGCCGCCGGCCAGATGCTCGACAGCCGACACGATCGCATTCGTCTCGACGCGCCGCACGGGATCGGTCGGCGCGTACTGGCCGAAATCGATGCCGGTCCAGCCGGACATGAACACGAGCGAGCCGTCGTACGACACATAACGGCGATACTCATCGAATTTCGCCTGTGCCTTCTCGTCGGTCTCGTCGACGATCACGGTGACGAGGTTGTAGATCAGCACGTCGTGCGGGTCGCGGCCCGCGGCCGCGGCTTGCGCGCGCACGTCGGCGACATAGCGTGCGAGTTGCGGTTGCGTCGGCGCGGCGACGAACACGCATTCGGCGTGTCGAGCGGCGAACGCCTTGCCGGGGCCCGACGCGCCGGCCTGGAACAGCACCGGCGTGCGCTGCGGCGACGGTTCGCATAGGTGATAGCCGGGCACGTCGAAGAAGCGCCCCTTGTGGCCAATCTCGTGCACTTTCTCCGGATGCGTGAACACGCGGCCGTCGCGATCGCGCACGACCGCGCCGTCTTCCCAGCTGCCTTCGAGCAGCTTGTACAGCACCTCGACGTATTCGGCCGCGACCGCATAGCGGTCGTCGTGCGTGCGCAGCCCGTTGTCGCCGACGTTCTTCGCGCCGCTCTCCAGATACGACGTGACGATATTCCACGCGAGCCGGCCCTTGGTGTGATGGTCGGCGGTCGACAGCCGGCGCGCGAACGTGTACGGATGCTCGAATGTTGTCGACGCGGTGATGCCGATGCCGAGATGCTCGGTCGCCATCGCAATCGGCGCGGCGAGCTGCAGCGGATCGTTGACCGGAATCTGCGCGGCCTGATGCAGCGCGTGATAGTTGCTGCCTTGGTAGACGTCGTAATAGCCGATCACGTCCGCGATGAAGATCGCATCGAAGATCCCGCGTTCGAGCACGCGCGCGAGATCGGTCCAGTAGTCGAGATCCTTGTACTGCCACGAACGATCGCGCGGATGCGCCCACAGGCCGGGCGACTGATGGCCGACGCAATTCATCTCGAACGCGTTGAAGCGAATGGTCTTGCTCATCGTGCGGCTCCCGGCTCCGCGTCTGCGCCAGCACTTGCACCGTTGCCGACGCGCCAGACGAACGGTGGCGTGCGTCCGTTGATGACCCAGTCGCCGACGATCCGCGCCTTGTAGACGAGCGGATTGTGCGACGACACCGTGCGCGCGTTGCGCCAGTGACGATCGAGCGCGGTCGTGCTGCGCGTCGCGGACGCGCCGAGCGCGTCGAACAGGCGCGTCGCCGCGCGCAGCACGAGTTCCGACACGACGAGCTGGCTTTGCGCGGATTCGATTTCGGCTGCGACGTTCGCGGCACGCTCGGCTTCGTCGTCACCGCCGAAGCGTGCGACGTACGCCTGCTGCAGCGGCTGCGCGGCGCGCAGCGCGAGCGCATCGGCCGCATAGGCCCACGACGCGATTTCGCCGATCACCTGCTGAAGTTGCGCGTCGTCGCCGGCGCGCGCTGCGTTGCCATGGCTGTATACGCGCGAGCGGTTGCGCACGAGTTCGCCCGCGTCGCGCACGATCGCATGGCCGATGCCGGCCAGCGTGGCGACATGGAACAGCTGGTAGAACGCGGTCTGGTATTTGAAGCGGCGGGCAAAATCGATCACGTTGTCGGCATCGACCGCGGCATTCTCGAAGCGTGTCGTGCCGCTGCCGGTCGTCGTCTGGCCGAAGCCGTCCCAGTCGTCGTCGCGGATCACGCCGGGCTGCGCGGTGGCGACCGCGACGATCACGTCGCTGCCGTCGTGCGCGCGCTGCGCGAATACGTCGATCCAGTCCGCGAACAAACTGCCGGTGCTGTAGAACTTGCGGCCGTTCAGCACGAGCCGGCCGTTCTGCTCCGACACCTTGGTGAGCGTCTGACCGAGCGGAACGTCGCCCGCTTCCGACCATGCGTTGCCGACGAGCTGACCGCTCGCGAAGCGGTCGAACCACGTCGTGCGCAGCGGCCCGGGCGGCTCGTTCAGCCAGTCTTCGACGAACGCGAAGTGTCCGCGCAACGCCTGCGGCAGATTGGAATCGGCGGCGGCGAGTTCGGTCAGCAGCCGGAACAGCTGCGGCAGCGACGCGCCGGCGCCGCCGTCGCGCACCGGCAGCCGTACGGCGCCGAAGCCGGCGGCCTTGAGCCAGCCGATCGCTTCGTGCGGCAGTTCGCGGCGGCGCTCGCGCTCGGCGGTGCCGGCGGCGATGCGCTCGAAGAGGGGGCGAAACCGGCTCGCGAGTGCGTCGTAGTCGGCGCCGGTGGAAAGATCGGTATCTGCGTGCGACGAAGTCATGCGGTGTTCCTCGAAGGGCGGGGCCGTTTGCACCGGGAGGCCAGTATAGGAAGCACGACGCGCGCGTTCCAATAACGGATTCGCAGATCGTTATCGTCGCTGCGCATTACGTGGATCAACGACGGGAAGTGTCGACGCCCGGGCATCGATTGCGATGTCGAAACGTGGAAACGGATGTCGTTCAATGCTATGTCGTTTGTTATCCGAAGGAATATCGTTACGAGAATCGCTCGGTTTGACGGCCTGCGGGGCGCTGCTAGATTGAATGCTTTCGTCATTCGACAGGAGAACCCGATGTCAGATACGAGTGCGACGATTCAGGAGCGCCCGGCCGACGCAAGACCGCAGGTGGCCCGCGTGATCGCCGACGACGCGCAGGCGATCGCGGTCGCGCATGCGCTTGCGCAGCGGCTGGCCGAAGGGGCGGCCGAACGCGATCGCGAGCGCCGGCTGCCGCGCGACGAGATCGAATGGTTCTCGCAGTCGGGGCTGTGGGCGATCACGGTGCCGAAGGCATACGGCGGCGCGGGTGTATCGCACGTGACGCTCACCGAGGTGGTCAAGATCGTTGCCGCGGCCGATGCGTCGCTTGGGCAGCTGCCGCAGAACCATTTCGGGCTGGTCGACGTGATCGCGCTGACCGGCACGGACGCGCAGAAGCGTCACTTCTTCGCGGAAGTCCTCAGCGGCAAGCGTTTCGGCAACGGTTTCTCGGAGAAGGGCACGAAGCATGTGCTCGACCTGAAGACGCGCGTGCGGCGCGATGGTGACGACTATGTCGTCGACGGCACGAAGTTCTACTCGACCGGCGCACTGTTCGCGCACTACGTGCCGGTGCTCGGCCTCGACGTTGCGGGGCAGGCGTGGCTCGCGTACGTCCCGCAGCCGACGCCCGGGCTGACCGTGATCGACGACTGGTCGGGTTTCGGGCAGCGCACGACCGCGAGCGGCACGGTGGTGCTCGACGGCGTGCGCGTGCCGGCTTCGCATGTGCTGAACGCGCAGCGCGTATCGGATGAACCGACGCTCAACGGCCCGCTGTCGCAGATCATCCAGGCGGCGATCGATGCCGGTATCGCGAAGGCCGCGATCGCCGATACGGAGGCGTTCGTGCGCACGCGCACGCGGCCCTGGGTCGACAGCGGCGTCGAGCGGGCGGCCGACGATCCGTTGATCGTCCGCGAGATCGGCCGTCTGCACATCCAGCTGCATGCGGCGGAAGCGCTGCTCGAACGCGCGGCGCGCACGCTCGACGAGATCGGCGCGCGCGGCGCGGTGACCGACGACGATGTCGCGCGTGCGTCGGTCGCGGTCGGCGAGGCGAAGGTGCTCACGACCGAGATCGCGCTGCTCGCGGGCGAGAAGCTGTTCGAGCTGGCAGGCACGCAGTCGACGCTCGCCGAGCACAATCTCGACCGGCACTGGCGCAATGCGCGCACGCACACGCTGCACGATCCGGTGCGATGGAAGTACCACCTCGTCGGCAACTACTACCTGAACGGGGTGCGGCCGGCGCGTCATGCGTGGAATTGAACCGACCGGGATCCGGCGCGACAGCGTGGCGCGCGGGTCGGGCCGGTGACGCCGGCGCAGCGAAGGGCGCGGCGTCAGGCAATCGTCGTGCGACGGCCTGACGTGTCGACCGGCCTCGTTACTTCACGCATTCCAGTGCGTACTTCAACCCCTGTCCGAGCAGCCCGCGCCACACTTCCCACGTGTGCCCGCCGTCGACGACGCGAAGTTCCGCCGGGTTCTGCGCGCGGCGCAGTTGCGTGTACAGCACGCTCGATTCGGCCTGGATCGTCAGGTCGTCGTCGCCCACCGCGATGAACATCGGCACGCGCCAGTTGCGCGCGAAATAGCCGCGCAGCAGCGCCGGGTAGTTCAGCTCGTGCCACACGCGCGGGTCGAACTGCCGGTCGCCGAACACGCCGACATAACGCGCGGCGGAATTGAGCGGCGGCTCGTTCGCGTAGATCGCGGGGCTGAGCAGCATCGCGCCGCAGAACAGGCCCGGCTCGAGCAGCGAGAAACGCAGTGCGCCGAAGCCGCCCATCGACACGCCCCCGATCGCGCGTCCCGCGCGCTGGTTCGACACCGCGAAGTGCGCCTCGACTTCAGGCAGCAGGTCGTTGAGGAACGCGCTCTGCATCTTCTCCTTGCGGTCGACGTACCAGTCGGTGCCGCCTTGCGGCATCACGATCACGACGGGCGGGATCTCGCGGCGCTCGATCAGCGTGTCGGCGGTGGCCTGCAGCCTGCCCTGCGTGATCCAGTCGTTTGCGTTGCCGGCGTTGCCGTGCAGCAGGTACAGCACCGGATAGCGCGCGCCTTCCGGGTTGTAGCCGGGCGGCAGGTAGACCGTGTAAGACCAGTCGCGCTTCAGCGACGCCGACCGGAACGCGCGCAGCACGACGCTGCTGCCCGGATTGACAGGAGGTTCCTGGACGGCCGGCGCGATCGTTGCGGGCGGGACGGTCGCGGCCGCGGACGACGCCGTTGAAATCGTGGGCCCGCCCGTCGTGGCGTGGGCGGTGGCGATGGCGCCGGCGATCAAGGCGGCGGCGAACGGAAGGGCGAGTCGGCGCATGGTGAATCGTTTCAGGAGAGGCGCCCGCTATCGTAGCAGCGGCGCATGACGGCGCGGCGCATCATCACCGCGAACGGAACGGGAACGGCAGCCGCGACACGAGCGGCGCATAGAGTTTCGCGACGAGGTACAGCAAGCCCATTGCGACGGCGTCGGCGGTCAGGCCGAGCGGCACGTTCAGATAGCCTTCGGTCGCCTGGTAAAGCAGCGAGTCGACCGCGAGCGAGATGCCGGTGCCGGCGACGAAGCACAGCAGCCCCTGGCGGCCGATCGTGCCGATCCACGGCATCGCGTGCGCAACCTTCTTCATCCATCCGAGGTGCACGAGCTTGGCCGCGAGCCACGCGATCGCGAGGAAGTTCGCGAGCCGCAGCGCGCCGAGATTCTGCTTGATCGACGGATCGGTCGGGAACGGCTCGATGCGCAGCCGGTAATACGCGCCGGCCGCGACGATCGCGAGCGACACGGCCGTCAGCAGCCAGCCTTGGGGTTTCGGCGCGAGCGTCTGGTAGACGGGCTGGCAGCGCGCGATCACGCCGAGCACGAACAGGAACTGCCACGCGAACGGATTGAAGTCCCACGGCGCGCCTTCGACGGTCGGCAAGAAGCGCGCGATGTGCGGCGCCGCGTACCAGAGCGAGCCGCTGAACGCGAGCATCAGCCACGGCTGCGTGCGCGCGAGCGGCAGCGCGAGCGGCACCAGCAGCGCGAAGAACGCATACATCGGCAGCACCGACGCGAGATACGGCTGGCGGCGGAACAGCAGGATGTCGCGCAGCGCGGCGAGCGGCTTGTGGAGCAGGCCGTCGAGATCGTTGGTCGGCATGTTCGGGCCGTCGATCGAGAATGCGTTCAGCACGGCGGTGATGAGCAGCATCAAGCCGGCCGTCACGAGGAAAGCACGGTAGATCTCGAAGGCACGGCGGATGAAACGCTGGCGCGCGGCCGCCTCGTCGTGGCGCTCGGCGAGCGAGTTGTACGCGATGGCGGTCGCGAAACCGCCGAGGAACACGAACACCTCGGCCGCGTCGCACAGCGCGTACGCGTGCAGCGTCACGCGCGACAGGATGCTGCCGCCGATGTGGTCGACGACGATCACCAGCAGCACGAGGCCGCGGAAGAAATCGAGCTCGGCGTAGCGGCCGGCCCGGGCGGCGGCGGTCATCGGGCCGCCTCCGGGGGGGCGCCGCGTGCGCGGCCGGCACCCGCCGCGCATGAATCGGGGTGAAGCATGACTTCGTGAAGAAATGAAGAACGGATGCGCATTGTGCCACTGATGTGACGCCGTCCGGGTTTACGCGGATGGCAGGCCGGCCAGCCGTTGCCGGCAAGCCTGATCGGGCCATGGTGAGAACAGGGCAGTTGGACGAGCGCAACGCTTTGCGAGCCGGTCCCACGCCCCGATGGACGGGCGATTTGCGACGTGACACCATTTTGTCCGCGCGGCCGCACACCGCGTAGTCCGCCCTGCGGGCCACCTCGATAAAACAGATCAAACAAATCGCCGGGCGCATGGCCTGCCCGGCCCGGCTCCGGAGATCCGTCATGAAGAAGCACGTCATTTTTGCCGCCGCGCTGGCCGCTTTTGCCGCGCCGGCCTTCGCGCAGGACAGCGTGACGCTGTACGGCCTGATCGACGAGGGCTTCAACTACACGAACAACGTGAACGTAAACGGGGTCGGAAAAACGAATTACCAGCTCGCGAGCGGCTACGCGCAGGGCAGCCGCTGGGGCCTGAAGGGCAGCGAGGATCTGGGCGGCGGGCTGAAGGCGATCTTCACGCTGGAAAGCGGCTTCGACGTGAACAACGGCCGGCTCAACCAGGGCGGCCGGATGTTCGGCCGTCAGGCGTTCGTCGGGCTGAGCGCGTCGCGTTTCGGTACGTTGACCTTCGGCCGCCAGTACGATTCCGTCGTCGACTATCTCGCGCCGCTGACCGCAAACGGCAACTGGGGCGGCACGCTGTTCTCGCACCCGTTCGACAACGACAACACGGACAATTCGTTCCGCGTCAACAACACGGTCAAGTACGCGAGCCCCGACTGGAACGGGCTGTCGTTCGGCGGCACTTACAGCTTCAGCAACAGCACGGGCTTCTCGACCAACCGCCAGTACAGCATCGGCGCGCAGTATTCGCTGGCCGGCCTGCAGGTCGCGGCTGCATACCTGCAGGCGAACAGCCCGGGCGTCGGCAACGCGGGCGCGATCGCGGCCGACGATGCGAACTTCGTCGCCGACCGCCTGCGCATCTTCGGCGGCGGCGTCAACTACACGTTCGGCCCGGCGACGGTCGGCTTCGTCTATACGAAGACCGACGTGAAGAACCCGGTGTCGACCGTCTACCTGCCGGCGTCGACGTTCTCGGGCCTCGGGCTGAGCGCGACCAAGTTCCAGAACTTCGAGATCAACGGCAAGTACCAGCTCACGTCCGATTTCTATCTCGGCGCGCAGTACGTGTACACGGACGGCAAGTTCGACGCCGCGGCCGGTTCGTTCAAGCCGAAGTACCACACCGTAGGGCTGATGGCCGATTACAGCCTGTCCAAGCGCACCGACGTCTACCTGCAGGGCGCATGGCAGAAGGTCGCCGGCGACAAGACCGGCACCGCGGCCGACGGCGGCTACGTGGTCGGGACGGACGGCCCGTCGTCGTCGGCCAACCAGTTCGCGGTGCGCGCCGCGATTCGCCACAAGTTCTGATGTCGACCTGCCGGCGCCCGGGGCGAATTGCCTCGGCGCCGGCTTTTTCGTCACGCGGGCCGCCGCGCGTCGTCGTCGAGCGTTTGCGCGAGCCAGTCGACGAAGATCCGCACGCGCGGCGCCAGATGTCGGCTGTTCGGAAACACGACCGACACCGGCAGCGGCGCGGCATGCCACTCCGGCAGCACCTCGACCAGCGAGCCGTCCTCGAGCAGCGGCGCGAGCCCGTCGCGCGGCGCCTGGATCAGCCCGAGGCCCGCGATGCAGCACGCGAGATACGCCTGCGAGCTGTTCACCGCGACCACGCTGCGCATCTTCACCGTCTGCAGCGCGCCCGAATCCATGTCCGCATATTCCCAGTCCAGCTCGCGGCCCGTGCGGCTCGAGAAATAACCGACCGCGACGTGGTCGGGCAGATCGTCCGGCGAGCGCGGCGTGCCGTATCGCGCGAGATACGCGGGCGACGCGCAGTTGATCTGCGCCATCTCGCCGACGCGGCGCGCGACCAGCGACGTGTCGGACAGCACGCCGACGCGCACCGTGCAGTCGATGCCGTCGGCGACGAGATCGACGAAGCGGTCGGTCGTGCTCAGCACGACGCGCAGGTCGGGATAGCGCGCGTGGAAATCCGGCAGCGCCGGAATCACCTTGTTCAGCGCGAAGCGTTCGGGCAGGTCGACGCGGATCGCGCCGCGCGGCGCGGCGCCGGCGTCGTCGAACAGCGTCTCGGCATCGTCCAGATCGGCCAGCAGCCGCGTGCAGCGCTCGTAGTAGGTGGCGCCCTCGGCGGTGAGCGCGACGCGCCGGGTGGTTCGCTGCAGCAGGCGCACCCTCAGGTGTTTTTCCAGATACTGGACGGCGTTGCTGACCGTCGGGCGCGGCAATTGCAGCTGCTCGGCCGCTTTCGTGAAGCTGCCGAGGTGGGCGACACGCGCAAAGATGCGCATTGCATGCAGATGGTCCATGCGGGGCGGGAGCGTGGGCGAATTGGGACAGGCTCCATTGTTAATCAGCGTCGAATGAATTGGTTGGGCGTTTCGCGTTTATCGCGCGCCGCGATGCGTCCAGAATCCGGTTCATTCACTCACCACTGCAAGGAAACGGACATGGACAAGCGTCAACTGGGCCGCACGGGCCCGCAGGTGTCGGCGATCGGGCTCGGTTGCATGGGGATGTCGGATCTGTACGGGCCGGCGGATCGCGACGAAAGCATCGCGACGCTGCACGCGGCGCTCGACAACGGGATCACGCTGCTGGACACGGGCGACTTCTACGGGATGGGCGACAACGAGATGCTGATCCGCGATGCGCTGCGCGGCCGCGCGCGCGACCAGGTGCTGATCAGCGTGAAATTCGGCGCGCTGCGCGACCCGGCCGGCGCGTTCGTCGGCTACGACGCGCGGCCGCAGGCGATCCGCAATTTCGTCGCGTATTCGCTGAAGCGGCTCGGCACCGACCACATCGACATCTACCGGCCGGCGCGCGTCGATCCGACGGTGCCGATCGAGGAGACGGTCGGCGCGATCGCCGATCTCGTGAAGGCCGGTTATGTGCGCCATATCGGCCTGTCGGAGGTGGGTGCCGACACGATTCGCCGCGCGGCGGCCGTCGCGCCGATCGCCGACCTGCAGATTGAATACTCGCTGCTGTCGCGCGGGATCGAGGCGGACATCCTGCCCGTGTGCCGCGAACTCGGGATCGGCGTGACCGCGTACGGCGTGCTGTCGCGCGGGTTGCTCGGCGGCGGCTGGAGCGCGGCGCGGCAGGGCGAGCGCGACTTCCGCGCGGCCAGCCCGCGCTTCCAGGGCGAGAACCTCGCGCACAATCTCGCGCTGGTCGACGCGCTGCGTGCGATCGCCGACGAGAAGGGCAGCAACCCGGCGCAGATCGCGATCGCATGGGCGCTGTCGCGCGGCGACGACATCGTGCCGCTGATCGGCGCGCGCAAGCGCACGCAACTCCAGGACGCATTGCAGGCGTCTAAGTTGCAACTAACGGTCGATGATCTGGCGCGCATCGAAACGGCGGTTCCCGCCGGGGCGGCTGCCGGCGAGCGTTATCCGGCCCCCCAGATGGCGCACCTCGACAGCGAGCAGGGCCGGGGGCCCGCTCACGGAGCCTGAACGGCGGGCATGGCGGGATGACGAGGCGACGAGGCCGGCCGGGCGGGCCCGAGCCAGCCTCAGGCAAAGCCAGATGGCCGGCGGCGTGACGGTGGTTCATCATCGCGCCGTCTTCAACCGGACGGAACACCCTCCATGCAAACCCATATGCTGACGATCATCGTGCTGGTCTTTCTGCTGGCCGGCGCGGTCAAGGGCATGATCGGCCTCGGCCTGCCGACGATCGCGATGGGGCTCTTGACGCTCGCGATGCCGCCGTCGGCCGCCGCGAGCCTGCTGCTCGTGCCGTCGTTCATCACCAATGTTTGGCAGCTGTGGCTCGGCCCTTCGTTCGGGCCGTTGCTGCGGCGTCTGTGGCCGCTGCTCGCCGGGCTGACAATCGGCACACTGACGGGCGGGCTGCCCGCGCTTGCCGCCGGCAGCGCGTGGACCCACGCGGCACTCGGCGTCGTGCTGGCCGCATACGGCTGCTGGGGGCTCGCCGCCGCGCGATTGCCCGCGCCGCGGCGATACGAGAAGTGGTTGTCGGCCGCGGTCGGCTATCTGACGGGCGTCGTGACGGCCGCGACCGGCGTGTTCGTCGTGCCGGCGGTGCCGTACCTGCAGGCGCTGCGGCTGTCGAAGGACGACCTGATCCAGGCGCTCGGGCTGTCGTTTACCGCGTCGACGATCGCGCTCGGGCTGCAGTTGCGCGTGACGGGCGCGCTGCAGACGATCGATCTCGGCGTATCGGCGCTGGCGCTCGTGCCGGCACTCGCGGGGATGATCGGCGGGCAATATGCGCGGCGCGTGATGAGCGAGAAGGCGTTCAAGCGCTGCTTCTTCGTCGGGATGATCGCGCTCGGCGCCTACATGGCCGCTTCGGCGTGGCGGTGAACGGGCATCGCCGACACGCGCACCGCGCGCCCGGCGTGAATGCCCCGAAGCCGGTTTCGAGAGCCGGCTTCGAGGACGCTCACGGAGCGGCGGCCATGCCGCTCAGGCCGGGTCGGCGTACTTCAGCGTCCACCCGAACGTGCGGGTGACGCCCGCACCGAGCGCGAACGGAGTGGTCTTGCACGCGAAGTTCGAATGCAGCTGGCCGATCGGCGTCGTCGACAGCGGGTTCGTCGCGCCGTTGACCGTGTCGAAGGCGGACAGCGCGCAGGTGTCGAACCCGGACGCCGCATAGCCGGTCGCGGTGCTGTTCGCGTACGTCACCGATGTGCCGTCGCCGTTCGCTTGCGTGGACGCGAAGTCCGCGAACGACGCGAAGTCCGTCTCGACGGACAGGTTGCCGGCGAGCGTGCCCGAGGAAAGCGTGTCGCTGCGCGAGATCGTGCCGTGCGCGAACGTCAGCACGGTATGTACCTGCAGGTCGAGATCCGTCGTGTACGCCGCGTTCTTCGACGCGAGACGGAACTTCGCCGTGTCGAACGACACGACCACCTGTCCGTTGGCCTGCTGCACGTTGAGGTTCTTGTAGTACGTGACGGGAACGTAGGTCTTCCCGTTGTACGACACCTGCGGCACCAGCAGAGCGTAGCCCAGATCGGTCGTCCCGTAGATCAGCTTGTCGGAGAACGGCACCGGATAGTACGGCGTGAACGAGTTGTAGTCGGGCGCCTGGCTGAGATTCAGGTTGACCACGCGGCGGCCGTCGCGCACGGTGAGCAGCGCCGCGTTGTACGGATGCGCGGTATCGGCGGGCTGGTTGTACCAGGTGAGCGTGTAGCGCGGCAGCGCGTCGAGCCACGCATCGTAGGCCGCATCGTCCATCGGCGCCTTGCCGCCGAAGCCGAGTTTGTTCCACCACGCGTTCACGTACAGGTACTGATGCAGCAGGCTGAAATTCTCGCCCATCACGCGCGGCTTGCCGCGATAGGCGTCCGTGCCGCGACCCTTGACCCACATGTTTACCGATGGCGTCGGCAGCGACGGGTCGTACCAGTACGTGTCGAAGCGCCGCGCGGCCCGGTAGATGAACGCGTACGCAACCTGCTTTTCCTGGTCGGTCAGCACGCCCGCGTTGGCGGCCGCCGTCAGCACCTCCATGAACGCGGAATCGCCGTACGGGCCGATCGAGCGGCCGTAGTTGAAGCCCTGGCCGTCGGCGTTCAGCTGCGGCAGGATCAGGTCGACCGACTTGCGCAGATAGCCCTTCAGTTCCGGCGTGAGATTCGCCTCGTTGCCCATCTCGAACGTGCGTTCGGTCACTTCGCCGATCAGCAGCGTGCTGTAGCGGTCGTAGCGGGCCCGGTCGTAATAGGTTGTGTGCGTGTTCGACGCTTCGTCGGAGAAGCCACCCGACGAATCCTTGCGGATGTGGTTCGTCACGGTATAGAGCAGCGCATCGCGCGCGCCCATCGTCGCGACGGCCGGATCGGTCGCCGACGAGAACGACGGATTGCTCCAGCCGAGCTTCTGCCGCAGTCCGGCGATTCCGTAGGACACCGCATAATAATTCTGCGCGGTGTTGAGCGACGCAATGTCGATCGGCGTGCCGGCGGCCGGGCAGGTGCTGGTCTTGCCGCTTGCATCGGGGCCGAACATGTCGCAGAAGGTGAGCCGTTGCTGCAGCGTCGCGAGCATCGCGTCGCTGAAGACCTCGTTGAGCATGCCGTGCGCCTTCAGGTTGTTCAGCGCGACGAGGTAGTAGTACTCGCCCCACGAAGTATTTGCATACGTGTAGTCGCTGCCCGACTGCGCCATCATCGCGGTCGTGATCGTCTGGTACGTCGCGAGATAGCTCGCGTATTGCGGGTCGCCCTTCGACTTCATGTCGATCAGGATGTACGACAGTCCGAGCGCGAGCTTGCCGGGCAGGAATTTGTCGCCGGTGTTCGTGTCGAGGACGTGCACCGGCGAACCGTCGCCGAGATCCATGACGACCTGCGTGAAGTCGGGCGACTTCCGGATCAGGTCGAACAGCGCGCGCATCTGGCCCATCATCGTGACCGGAATGCGCGTGCCCGCCGGCACGCTGGTGTCGGGTGCGCCGTAGACGAGCGCCTGCAACGAGTTCGGCGCGAGCGCCGGTGTCGACGGCGGGGCGGTCACGTCGTTGCCGCCGCATGCGCTGATGAACAGGACGGAAAGGGCGCTGAACGCTGCGCCGAGCGCGAATCTGCTGCGCATATGCATCGTGTCTCCAGGTTCGAATAGTGATGAAGTGTTGAATCGCAACTCGAGCAGGCAAGCGTTCTCCCTGCGCGGGCCATGGTCGCGTCGCGCTGATAGTGAAGGAAAACGTTTTCCAAATTTAGGCATCGATTGCTTCGATGTCAATGCGCTTTCACGCCGGATGCGACGGTGAAAACCCGGATGGTCAACGCACGAGGTGCGATGAAAGAGGGCTATGCGTGCGGGAATTTCTGCGATTTATGATTATTTGCGCTGCGGCGCAGCGTGGCATATCGGCAGTGACGGCAATGTCGGAAAGGCGTTCGTGCGGCGCGCCCTCCGGTGAGATATGAAAGAAAACGTTACCCTTTAGAATCGGATTCAAGCCGGATATCGACTCGTCGATCCTGTCCGATGGCCGTCTCGCGGCGATGCTAAAGCTGCGCTTCGATCGCGGCCTTGTCGATCACCGACCACACCTGACGGATCTTGCCGTCGTGAAATTCGTAGAACACGTTCTCGGCGAACGTGATGCGCGTGCCGTCGACGGCGAGCCCCATGAACGTCCCGCTCGGCGCACACGCGAAGCGCAGCCGGCATGCAATGCGCGGCGGTTCGCACACCAGCAGCCGGATCTCGAAATGGAGATCCGGAATGTCGCGGAAATCCTGCTCCAGCATCGCGCGGTAGCCGGCCAGGCCGAGCGGCCGGTCGTTGTGGATCACGTTGTCGGCGACGTACCGGCCGAGCGCCGGCCAGTCCTGGCGGTTCAGGCAGTCGATGTAGGCGCGGTAGTGCGTGGCGAGATCGGGTGTCGTCATGGCGGCGGTGCCTCCTCGTGTATTGCCCGGCCGTTGCGGACGGCGCGCGGCGTTCAGCGCGATGGCGTTTCGCCCGACAGATACGACACGAACGCCTGCGTATATTTGGGCAGCGCATCGAACGATCGCGCGCAGAGCGTCAGCTTGCGGTGGCTCCACGCGTCGGACAGCTCGACGAGCCGCACGTCCATCGTCTGCATCGCGCGCTCGGCCGCGTGGCGCGACACGATGCCGATCCCCACGCCGCTTTCGATCACGCGGCAGATCGCGTCGAAACTCTTCAGCTGCACACGGTAGCGGATCCGCTTGCCGAGCGCACGTGCCTGGTCGCCGAGATGGACCTGCAGCGCGCTGCCGTCGGTCAGCCCGACGAAATCCGCGTCGGCGATCTCGTCGAACGCGACCTCGTCGCGCGCGGCGAGCGGATGCCCGGCCGGCACGACCGCGATCAGCCAATCCTCGCGGAACGGCTTCTGCTCGAGTCCGCCGAGCCCGACCGAATCGGCGACGATGCCGACCTCGGCCGTCTTGTTGCGGATCGCGTGCACGATTTCCTGGCTCGAGCGCTCCTCGACGCTGATCGACAGTTTCGGATGATGCGGCAGATACGCGGCGAGCGCGTCGGGCAGGTATTCGCTCAGCGACGCCGTGTTGCAGAGCAGCCGGATATGCCCGCGCAGCCCCTGGCCGTATTGCTGCAGTTCGCCGCGCATTTGGTCGATCTGCTGCAGCACCGTGCGTGCGTGGTGCTCGAGCGCGCGGCCGGCGTCGGTCGCCTGCGCGCCGGACTTGGTCCGGTGCAGCAGCGGCACGCCGAGTTCGTCTTCCATCCCGCGAATGCGCTCGCTTGCTGCCTGCAGCGTGATGTGGGTGCGCTCGGCGCCGCCCGTGATCGTGCCGGCCTCGCAGATGTTCAGGAAGAGCCGCAGGTCGGTCAGGTCGAAGCGCATGGCGGGTGAGGGCGCGTAAGGATGGGTATGGCCGATAAGTTAGCAGGAACCGCCGCGCCGGTCTCAGGCTGCGCCTGAGACCCCGTTCGCCGGTTCCGCATTTTCGGGGCGGGATCGATGCCGGATCATGGCCGCATATCAACCGGGGGAGATTGTCATGCGGGTCGATTCGTCGTGGGGCGTGTCGTTCAAGATCGCGTTGCACCTGTTGTTCCTGTGCATCGGCGTCGCGTGGGCCTGCGCGGAGCTGGTCGACTGGCTGCGCTGAGCGGGCGGCCGTCGCAGACCGCATCGGCTGTCCGACGCGGCCATGGGAGATTGAAAGCCATTCGAAATATCGGCGCATCCTGAAATTTCTTCCGCATCTCGCGTCCAAAACCGTCAAGTTTTTCCGAAATCGACCGTATTACCGGTAACGAGTGTCCGCCGGCGCCCGGTTCGTGATCGTTTGTCATCATTGTTTGCATCCGGTTACACGTCGGCCGTTCCGTTTTTGAGATGCTTGAAAGATTGTCAAACCGGAGTCGATCGTCCATGAATCAGCGCGAGATTTGCCGCAAGTCGGCGTGGCTGTCCGGCCTGGCCGCGGTGCTCGTCATGGCCGGTTGTGCCAGTACGCCGCCCGTCCCGCCGAGCGACACGCTGGCAGGCTCGCCGTCGGGCCAGCCCGCCGCCGCGCCCGCGACGCCGCCGCCCGCACCCATTCTCGTCGCGCAGAAGTACGTGGTGAAACGCGGCGACACGCTGTCGGGCATCGCGTCCGCGAACGACTGCAGCGTCGCCGACCTGCGCACCTGGAACAAGCTCGATGGGCGCGGCAGGCTGCGCATGGGGCAGGTGCTGCGCATCGTCCGCCAGCAGCCGTTGCAGGCATCGGGCGGGAATGGCAGTGCACAGGCCTCCGCGCCAGCCGCCGCGAGCAATGCGGCGGGCGGCGCGCAGGCGAGCGCGTCGACGGCGAGCGACCGGCAGGTCGTGAAGGAAACCAAGCGGCATGCGGGCGGTGTGGCGCTCACGTGGCCCGCGCGCGGCAAGATCGTCGACGCGTTCCGGCCGGGGCAGAACCGCGGCATCCAGATCGCAGGCCGGCCGGGCGACCCGGTTCGCGCGGCGGCCGACGGCCGCGTAATGTACGCGGGCAGCGGCCTGAACGATTACGGCACCCTGATCATCGTCCAGCACAACGCGGATTTCCTCACCGCCTATGCGCACAACCGCAAAGTGCTCGTGAAAACCGGCGACATCGTGCGCCGGGGCGACGAGATCGCCGAGATGGGCGACCTCGACAACTCGCGTGTCGCGCTGCTGTTCGAAGTGCGACGCGACGGCAAGCCCGTCAATCCGATGCCGTACCTGCCTTCGTCGCAAGGCTGACGCGGGCCGCACTCGCTGCTACGCTAGGGTCTGTTCATGTGCGTCCCGCCGCATGCGGGGCCGACGGACGTCTTCGGGGATGCGCGGCGTATGCCGTCGCGAGCCGGCCGTCGGCGCGAATGCGTGTGCGTCGTCGATGCGCACGTGCGTTGCTCCATGTCACCGTTTCCGACAGAACGCCCTTCATCCATGGAACATTCTCCGACACGCCGCTCGCTGTTGCTCGCCGCCGTCGCCGCGCCGTTCGTCGCCGCGTGCTCGTCGGCACCCGTCGCCGAGCAGGGGCGCGCACATGCCGCCCAGGCCGAACTCACCGCGCTCGAAAAAGCGTCGAACGGCCGGCTCGGCGTCGCCGCACTCGATACGTCGAGCGGCACGCGCATCGCACATCACGCGCGCGAGCGCTTCCCGCTGTGCGGCACCTATGCGGTCGTCGCCGCCGCCGCGATACTCGCGCGCGGCTCGCTCGACGCGTCGCTGTTGCCGCGCCGCATCCTGTATCGCCGCTATGAAGTCGTGGCCGGCTCGCCGGTGACGGAAAGCCACGTCGACACGGGGATGACGATCGCGCAGCTCTGCACGGCGATGCTGCAGTCGGGGGACAAGGGCGCCGGGAACCTGCTGATGGGCGTGCTCGGCGGCCCGCAGGCCGTCACGTCGTTCGCGCACGAAAGCGGCGACACCGTGTTCCGGCTCGACCGCTGGGAACCCGAACTGAACCAGGCGGCGCCTCGCGACGAGCGTGATACGTCGACACCGGTTGCGATGGTCGACACGCTGCAGCGGTTGCTGCTCGGCGATACGCTGCGCGAACCGCAGCGTGCGCAGCTCACGGAATGGATGGCCGGCGGCGCGCGCGGCGCGACCGGGATCGCGGCCGGCGTGCCGCCCGGCTGGCGCATCGCGGACAAAACCGGCACCGGCGGCTACGGCACGACGACCGACGTCGCGGTGCTGTGGCCGCCGTCGCGCGCGCCGATCGTGCTGGCCGTGTCGTTCACGCAGCCGCGTGCCGACGCGGCCGCACGCGCGGACGTCGTCGCGTCGGCGGCGCGCATCGCGACGGGCGCGTTCGCCGCCACGGCCTGAGCGCGCGACGCACCTCGCGTAAAGCCGGCGTTTGGCTTATCGTGTCGATCAGCGCGCGCCGGTGTCGGCGCGCGGCCTTGCCGCGCCGTCGTTCGGTGCGGTCGATCCGTCTACCCCCTTCGTCATGCGCCGACTTCCGCCCCTGCACGCGCTGCAGATCTTCTCGACGGTGGCCCGCCACCGCAGCTTCACGCGCGCGGCCGAGCAGCTGTGTCTCACGCAGGGTGCGGTGAGCCGGCAGATCCAGACACTCGAGGCGCACTACGGCTTTCCGCTGTTCAAACGGCACGCGAAGGGCCTCACGCTGACGGCAGAGGGCGAGCAATTGCTGCCGGTGGTCAACGAGAGCTTCGCGCGGATCGAGGACATCTCGATGAAGCTCACGCGGCAGCGCACCGATCTCGCGCTGAAGGTGCCGACCTGCGTGATGCGCTGGATGCTGCCGCGCATCATGCGCTTCCAGGGCGAGCATCCCGAGCTCCACGTGCAGATCACGACCGCGTGGCAGCACGTCGTCGATTTCTCGACCGAGCCGTTCGATGCGGCGGTCGTCTACGGTACGTCGCCGGGCCCCGGTGTATTCGCGCTGCCGCTGTTCGACGAACGCTTGACGCCGGTGTGCGCGCCCGAGCTGCGGCAGGCCGCGCCGCTCGATGCGGTCGGCGATCTCGCGCACCATACGCTGCTGCATCCGACGCGCGACCACCGTGACTGGCGCGCGTGGCTCGATCACGCGGGCGAGCGCGCCGTCGATGCGGAGCGCGGGCCGACCTTCGACACGCTCGATCTCGCGACGAACGCGGCGATGCAGGGTTTCGGCGTCGCGATCGGCGACGTGACGCTCGTCGACGACGACGTCAGCGCGCGCCGGCTCGAACGGCCGTTCGACATCGTGCTCGAGACCGGCGCCCGTTATTTCTTCGTCTACCCGGAGAGCATCGGCAGCCAGCAAAAGATCCGCGCGTTCAGCGACTGGATCGCCTGCCATCGCGACTGACGCGCGACGCCTCCGGCAGCGGGCGTTACTGGTACGTCACGATGGCGATCATCGGCGCATGCGTGTCGCCCGCACGGCCAGGTAAAACGATTGCGCGCGAGGCCTGCGTAAAGGTCGTGGTCTTGATCGTGCGCAGGCTGGCCGCGTCGACGAACGCGACTTGCCCGCTCGCCGGGCGCGGGCAGTCGGGGCGCACGTGCGCGTGCGCGGCGTCGGCGGTGTCGAGCGCGAACGAGCACGGCGGCTCGACGATCATGCCGGTGAAGTGGATAACGCCGGACGCGCCGGCGGCAAAAGATGAGGACGACGCCAGAAGCGAGGCAGCCAGGGCAAACGAGGCGGCAAACAGGCGATGCTTCATGACAGGCTCCAGAGAGGAAGCGCGTCGCAGCGGGGCCGCTCGAATGGCAGTCCGTCAACGCTGCGGTGCTGTATGCGTAAACGGCAATTCCATTGGACCTCTTGAATGAAAAACGGGAAATAACGGCCACGATCAAATGACGCCGTATTCCTCCAATCAATTTATCCCAAATTTGTGCGGCCGCAAGTCGGGGTATTGCCGATGGCGTAAGGGCGCGGCGATCCGGCCAGTGGACCGGGGGTTTGCGAGTGAATCGTTGAGGACTCAACGATTCGACGAAGGTGCGAATTGCGGCGTGCATAAAGAAAACGGCCGCTCGTGTGACGAGCGGCCGTTGCGTATCGACGCGGGCGATGCGGCGGTCAGCCCGCGCGCTTGCGCACCGCGCCGACGATCACGAGCAGCACGATCGCGCCGATGATCGACGCGATCCAGCCGGCACCCTGGCCCGGCGCATACCAGCCGGCGGCGCGGCCGACGTAGCCCGCGACGAGCGAGCCGACGACGCCGAGCACGACGGTCATCAGGATGCCCATCTTGTCGTCGCCGGGCTTGAGCGCGCGGGCGAGGAGGCCGACGATGAGCCCGACCACCAGGGTTTCGATGAATTGCAGCATGAACGCCTCCCTATTGCTGTTGAGCTGTTGACGAAAGGAAATGGACCCGCGCGGCGCGCGAGGGTTCCATTCGACGGCGCGACGATGCACGGGCGCGCCGACGCACGGGGTGCCGAGTATCGCACGCCCGCGCGTCGTGCACATGTCAGGCAACCGGATCGAGGCGTCGGTAGCCTTCGGTCGCGCGCAGCAGCGTGCGCGTGTAGTCGCGTGCGACCTGTCCGGCGCGAACGTCCTCGATCCGCAGCTGTTCGACGATCTCGCCATGCTGCATCACCGCGACGCGCTGGCACAGGAAGCCGATCACCGCGAGGTTGTGGCTCACGAGGATCATCGTCAGGTTGCGTTCGCGATGCAGGCGGCGCAGCAGGTTCAGGATCTCGGCCTGCACCGATACGTCGAGCGCGGAGGTCGGCTCGTCGAGCAGCAGCACGCGCGGCTCGACGATCAGCGCGCGCGCGATCGCGACACGCTGGCGCTGGCCGCCCGACAGCTGGTGCGGATAGCGGAAGCGGAACGCCGGGCCGAGCCCGACTTCGGACAGCGCGCGGGCGATGCGCGCGTCGGCGTCGCCGATCCGGTGGATCGACAGCGGTTCGCGCAGCGTCTGGTCGACCGTGAAGCGCGGATGCAGCGACGCGTACGGATCCTGGAACACCATCTGCACGTGGCGGCGGAATGCGCGGTCGGGCGTGCCGCCGACGGGCCGGCCGTCGATCGACAGGCTGCCGCCCGCGAGCGGCACGAGGCCGGTCAGCGCGCGTAACAGCGTCGACTTGCCGGAGCCCGATTCGCCGACGAGCCCGAAGACTTCGCCGTCGCGTACCGCGAAGCTGGCATCGCGCACGGCGTCGACATGGCCGGTGCGGGTCGGAAAACGGATCGAGGCGTGATCGACGTCGATCATCGTGCGGCCTCCCTGGATTCGGCCGACGACGATGCGGGCGAAGCGGCGTCGAGCCACGCCGGGTCGCGCCGCAGCACCGGCAGTTCGTCGGGCGGGTTTGCGAGCGGCGGATTCGCCGCGAGCAGCCCGCGGGTGTATGGATGCGTCGCGTCGCGCAGGTCGCGCGCGGCGCAGGTTTCGACGACGCGGCCCGCATACATCACCGCGACGCGATCGCAGAACGACATCACGAGCGGCAGGTCGTGGCTGATGAACATCAGGCCCGTGCCGTGCCGCGCGATCATCGCGTCGAGCACCGCGAGCACCTGCATCGACACCGCGACGTCGAGCGCGGACGTCGGCTCGTCGGCGATCAGCAGGCGCGGGCCGGTCGACACCATCATCGCGATCATCACGCGCTGGCCCATGCCGCCCGACAGCTCGTGCGGATACGCATCGGCGACGCGCGCCGGATCGCGAATCTGCACGGCGGCGAGCGCCTCGACGATCCGCTCGCGCAGCGCGCGGCCGCGCAACCCCGGCTCGTGCAGACGGAATGCTTCGCCCATCTGCTTCGCGACGGTCATCACCGGGTTCAGCGAATATTTCGGATCCTGCAGGATCATCCCCATCTGGCTGCCGCACAGGCGCCGGCGTTCGCTCGCCGACATCGCGAGCAGGTCGCGGCCGGCGAAGCGCATCGTGCGGGCCGACCAGCGCGCGGCTTCGGGCAGCAGGCCGAGCAGCGCGCGACCCGTCAGCGATTTGCCGGAGCCGGATTCGCCGACGATGCCGAGCCGTTCGCCGGGCGCGAGCGTCAGCGACAGGTCGCGCACCGCGTCGGACACGACGCCGTCGTGCCCGCGAAACCCGATCTTCAGGCCGTCGATCTCGCAGAGCGGCGCGGGCGCGTTGACGGAATTCGGTTGCATGTCACGCTCCATGACGCGGATCGAAGACGTCGCGCAGCCCGTCGCCGAGCAGGTTGAACGCGAGGCTGACGAGCAGGATCGCCGCGCCGGGCAGCGTCGCGACCCACCACGCGTCGAGCAGCACGTTGCGGCCCGACGCGACCATGAAGCCCCATTCGGGGCTCGGCGGCTGCGCGCCGAGGCCGAGGAAGCCGAGGCCCGCGACGGTCAGGATGATGCCGGCCATGTCGAGCGTCGCACGCACGATCACCGACGACATGCACAGCGGCACGATGTAGCGCAGCAAGATCCGCGGGCCCGATGCGCCTTGCAGGCGCGCCGCGTGGATGTAATCGGCCTGCGCGATGCGGATCGTCTCCGCGCGCGCGAGCCGCGCGTACGCGGGCCATGCGGTGATCGAGATCGCGACGACCGCATTGATCACGCCGGGCCCGAGCGCGGCCGCGAATGCGAGCGCGAGCACGATCTTCGGGAACGCCAGCGCGATGTCGGTGATGCGCATCAGCACGCTGTCGACGAAACCGCCGCAATAGCCGGCCGTCGTGCCGATCAGGAGTCCGATCGGCACGACGATCACGACGACGAGCATCGCGATGCCGAGCGTGAGGCGCGAGCCGTCGATCAGCCGCGAGAGGATGTCGCGGCCGAGCTGGTCGGTGCCGAGCCAGTGCGACGGCGAGCCGGGCGGCAGCAGGCGGTCGGACAGCACCTGGCGCAGCGGATCGTGCGGCATGATCAGCGGGCCGACGAGGGCGACGACGATCAGCGCGACCAGGATCGCGAGCCCGAACAGGTTGAGCGGATTGGCGGCGAAGCGGCGCCAGCGGCGATATGCGAGGCCGAACGCGGCCTGCGAGCGCGACGCGGGCGCATCGGAAAGCAGCCACGCGCGCAGCGTGAGACGCTCGGCATTCATGATCGGACGACCTTCGGCATGGACGGTGAAAGAAGCAGGGTGGAAGCGGTCATGTCGCGGCGGCCCTCAGCGCGCACGCGGATCGAACACGCGGTACAGCGCGTCGGTCAGCAGGTTGACGATGATGAACATCGCGCCGATCACGAGGGTCGCGCCGAGCACCGCGTTCATGTCGGCGTTCAGCAGCGCACCCGTCAGGTACGAGCCGAGCCCCGGCCACGCGAACACGATCTCGGTCAGCACCGAGCCCTCGAGCAGGTTGCTGTACGTGAGCGCGATCACGGTCAGGAGCGGCACCGCGATGTTGCCGAACGCATGCCGCCAGATCACGCGGCGCTCGGACAGGCCCTTCGCGCGCGCGGTGACGATGTATTCCTGGCTCAGCTGGTCGAGCATGAAGGAGCGCGTCATCCGGCTCAGGTACGCGACCGAGTAGTAGCCGAGGATCGCGGCCGGCAGCGCGATGTGCGACACCGCGTTGCGGAACACGTCCCACTCGCCCGCGAGCGCCGAGTCGATCAGCAGGCTGCCCGTGCGCGGGTCGACCATGCTGTCGTACACGGGATCGAGCCGGCCGGGGCCGCCGACCCAGTGCAGCCGCGCATAGAACAGCAGCAGCCCCATCAGCCCGAGCCAGAACACCGGCACCGAATTGCCGATCAGGCCGACGAAGCGCGCGATGTGGTCGATCGGCCGGTTGTGCTTCACCGCGGCCGCGACGCCGAGCGGCACGCCGATCGCGATGCCGATCAACGTCGCGATCGTCGCGAGTTCGAGCGTGGCGGGGAACACGCGTCGGATATCGTCGAGCACCGGGTTCGACGTCAGCAGCGACATCCCGAGATTGCCGTGCAGCACGTCGCGCGCGTAGATCAGGAATTGCGTGGCGAGCGGCTTGTCGAGGCCGAGCGCGATGCGCTCGGCCGCGTAAGCCTCGGCCGACGCGCGATCGCCGAGGATCGCGAGCACGGGATCGATCGGCACCTTGCGGCCGATCACGAACGTCAGCGCGAGCAGCCCCGCGAACGTGACGGCGAGCGTGAGCGCCCAGCGCAGCACGCGCAGCGCCCAGCGTACGGCCGGGCGCCGCGCGGGCAGCGTGCGCAGCGCTTCGAGGGAGGAGGCGGGAGTCGACATGCGGTGAATCTTATTGCTTCTTCAGGTTACGGTACGACACGAGATCGTTGATCGGTCCGACTTCGAGTCCGCTCACGCCGGGCCGCGTCGCGACCTGCGCGACCTTCTGGAACATGATCACGAACGGCGAATGCGCGAGCATGTCCTTCTGCATCGCCTGATACCGTTGCGCGCGTTGCGCGGCGGTCGGCTCGGCGAGCGCGGTGTCGGTCTCCTTCGTCAGTTGCGGAATGTCCCAGCTGTTGCGCCAGGCCAGCATTTTATAGCTCGACTTGTCGGAGTTGTCGGGGTTCCATGCAAAACCCTGCGCGTTGCTGTGCGGGTCGATATAGTCGGCCGACCATTCGCCGATGTAGATGTCGTGCTGGCGCGCGCGGTATTTCGCGAGCGTCTGCTTGTTGTCGCCGGGGATCAGCTGTACCTTGACGCCAGCCTGCGCGAAGTTCGCCTGCACGGCCTGCGCGATCTCCGTGTACGGATAGTCGTTGCGCACGTCCATCGTCACCGCGAAGCCGTTCGCCACGCCGGCCTTCGCGAGCAGCGCCTTCGCCTTCGCGACGTCGAGCTTGTACGGATTCGCATTCAGCGTGCCGAGGAAGCCTTCGGGCAGGAAAGTCTGATGCACCTTGTAGGTCGTCTTCACGACGTTGGTCTGGATTCCGGAATAGTCGACCAGCCACTTCAGCGCTTCCTGAACGTCGGGCTTCGCGAGCGTCGGGTTCTTCGTGTTCAGGCCGAGATACAGCAGCGTCGCCTGCGGCGATGCCGCGACCTTCGCCTTGCCGGATTTCACGACCGACACGAGATCGTCCGGGCTCAGGTCGCGCGCCGCGTCGACGTCGCCGTTTTCCAGCAGCAGGCGCTGGCTCGCCGCTTCGGGCACGTGGCGCAGCACGATGCGCTTCATCGCGAGCGGCAGGCGGTAGCCGTCGAAGCGCTGCAGCACGATGCTGTCGCCGGCCGACCACTTGACCAGCTTGTACGCGCCGGAGCCGGCCTCGTTGGTCTTCAGCCACGCATTGCCGAAGTCGTTGCCTTGCTGGTGCGACAGCAGCAGCTTCCTGTCGAGCACCGACGCGGGCCATGAGCCGAGCACGTTCAGCACGAAGGTCGGCGCGTATTTGTGGTCGGTCGTGATCGACACCGTCTGATCGTCGAGCTTCTTCACGTTCGCGGCGACGTTCGCCTTCGTGAGGCCGATGCCGGTCAGCACGGCGGCCGGACCCTTGTCGAGCAGCACCGCGCGCTGGATCGACCATGCGACGTCGTCGGCCGTCAGCGGGTTGCCCGAGTGGAACTTGAGGCCCGAGCGCAGCTTGAACGTATAGGTCAACCCGTCGGCGCTCACCGTCCACGACTGCGCGACGTCGCCGTTGAATTTCGACGGATCGCGCAGGTCGACGCGCACGAGCCGGTCGTACGTGTTCGCGACGTATTCCTCCGGCACCAGTTCGTAGATCTCGCCGGGATCGAGCGTCGTGAATTCGTCGAGCAGCGTGGCCATCACGAACATGTCCTTCGGCGTTTCCGCGCGTGCGGCGGAAAGCGGAACGGCGGCGAGCACGGATGCGGCGGCGAGTGCCGCGACGAGCCGGGAGGTCAGGGGTTGCATGTGCGCTTCTCCATGTGTCGTTGAGGTCGTTGAACGGGAACGGTGAAAGAAACGTGCATCGTCGTTACATCAGGCGCCACGGGCCGCTCGCCGCGTTGTCGATCTGCGGCAAGGCATGCGAACCGGGCAGTTCGTAGTGCCACCATTCGCTGTCGATATGCGCGAAGCCGGCCGCCTGCATCACGCCGAGCAACAGCAGCCGGTTGCGTTGCACGGCTTCGGGCAGCCCCGGATGGAAGTGGCCCGACGCTGCCACCATCTCGTCGAAGCCGGTGCCCATGTCGAGCGGCTCGCCGTTCGCACCGACGAGCGTCAGGTCGAGCGCGGTGCCGCGGCTGTGGTTCGAGCCGCGGCCGAGATCGGCGACGAAGTTCGGATCGGGCAGGAAATCCCACAGCACCTGTTGCGCCTGCGGCGGCCGGTACGCGTCGTAGATGCGCAGCGTGAAGCCGGCTTGAGCTGCGACGTCGACCGCGCGGCGCAGCGCGGCCTCGGCCGGCTCGAGCAGCAGGCAGTGCGCGCGACGGTAGATCGCCTTGCCGGTCAGGTTGCGCTCGGTCGCGTAGACGAGATCGATCTCGACGCGATGCGTGGCGGGCGTGATTTCAACGAGGCGGGGAGACGGCATCGGCATTCGGGGCGCTCAGGATTCGAATTGGTCGAAGGTGCGCTGCAGTTCGCGGTTGCGCGCGACGCGCCGGTCGATCGCGGGACCGAGGCGGTCGACCACGGCGGTGATCAGCAGGTTGAACAGGCACGTGAGCGGCGCGAGCGAATCCCAGAACTGGCCGACGTCGGTCTTCACCTGCAGCAGGTCGGCCGGCCATTCGCGCGCCCACGGGCAATAGAGATCGGTGACCAGCGCGAACGGCTGGCCGCGTTCGGCGGCCGCCTGGCAATAGCGGCGCGCGCTGCGCGAATAGGCGCGCGTATCGGTGACGATGCAGTACGGCCGCTCGAATTCGGAATTCAGCGAATCGACGTACGAGCCCGACTGGCCGTCGGAATAGAACACGCGCGGGCGCAGGTATTCCAGATAACTGCTGAACGCGTTGCTGATGCCGCGGGTCGACTGGATGCCGAGGATGAATACGGCGTCGGCATGCGCGATCCGGTCCGCGACCTGCGCGAACACGGGTTCTTCCGCGAGTCGGTAGACGTGGCGGATCGCATCGAGTTCGCGATCGAGCGACGATGCAAGCGTGCCGTCGCCATGGTCGCTGTCGCCGGCGTTCGCGTGCGCGCCGGCGGTGCGGCGGTATTCGTCGAGGCGATCGGTGATCATCCACGGGCGGTCGCTGCCGCCGCGCAGTTCGCGTTTCAGGTCGTCGAGGTTCCGGTAGCCGATGCTGCGCAGGAAGCGACCGACGGAGATGCCGCTGGTGCCGGTCTGCTGCGCGATCTGGTCGGCCGTTTCGAGCCCGAGACGGTCGAGGTTCGCGAGCATGTAGCTCGCGATGCGCTTCGCGGTCGGCGTCAGGTCGGCAAAGTGGGATTCGACGGTATGGGCGAACGCGCAGGTCATCGGTCTGTTAGATATTTGTCATCGGATGATTCGGTGTCATCCATCTAACAAAGCCAAAATTATTCGCGCCAGCGGATAAAAACTATGGTTTGGCAGAGGGTGATAGGGGAAGGTGTGCGCGCCCGACAACAGGATCGCGATGGGCAGCAGAGAAATTTATCCCTGTCACGCATGTTTCGCGTCCGTGCATGACAGGGATAATTTGCGGGGTGTTTCGCCGCGCAGCCGGCCTTATTTTGCCAGCGTCCGGTACGACACGAGGTCGTTGATCGGTCCGATCTCCGGCCCGGTCGTGCCGGGGCGCGTCGCGACCTGCACGACCTTCTCGAACATGATGATGAACGGCGAGTTCGCGAGCACGGCCTTCTGCAGAGCCTCGTAACGCTGTGCGCGCTTCGCGGGCGACGGCTCGACGAGCGCGGCCTCGGTGTCCTTCGTCAATTGCGGGATGTCCCAGCTGTTGCGCCATGCGAGCATCTTCGTCTTCGACTGGTCGGAATTGTCAGGATTCCAGGCGAAGCCGCGCGCGTTGCTGTTCGGGTCCATGTAGTCGGGCGACCATTCGCCGATGAAGATGTCGTGCTGGCGCGCGCGGTACTTGCCGATCGCCTGCTTCGCATCGCCCGGAATCAGCTTCACGCGGATGCCGCCCTGCGCGAAGTTCGCCTGCAGTGCCTGTGCGATCTCGAGGTACGGATAATCGTTCGGCATGTCCATCGTCACGTCGAAGCCGTTCGGCAACCCGGCCTTCGCAAGCAGCGCCTTCGCCTTCGCGACGTTGAGCTTGTACGGATTCGAATTCAGCGTGCCGAGGAAGCCTTCGGGCAGGAAGGTCTCGTGCACTTTGTACGTCGTGCTGACGATATTGCGCTGGATGCCGTCGTAGTCGACCAGCCACTTCATCGCCTGTTGCACGTCGGGTTTCGCGAGATTCGGGTTCTTCGTATTCAGGCTCAGGTACAGCAGCGCGGACACCGGCCACGACGCGACCTTGATCTTGCCGGCCTTGGTCAGCGAGGCGAGGCTGTCGGGGCTCAGGTTGCGCGCGGCGTCGACGTCGCCGTTTTCCAGCAGCAACCGCTGCGCGGAGGCCTCGGGCACGTGGCGCAGCACGACGCGTTTCATCGGGTACGGCGTGCGGTACTTGTCGAAACGCTGCAGCACGATGCTTTCGTTCGGCGTCCACTTGACGAGCTGGTACGGGCCCGAGCCCGCGTCGTTGGTCTTCAGCCAGGCGCTGCCGAAATCGCTGCCCTGCTGATGCGACATCAGCAGCTTCTTGTCGAGCACCGACGCCGGACACGCGCTCAGCACGTTGAGCACGAAGCTCGGCGCGTACTTGTGGTCGGTTTCGAGCACGAAGGTCTGCGGGTCGACCGCGCGCACCTTCTGCATCACGTTCGCCTTCGTAAGGCCGAGATCGGCGAGCACGCCGGCCGGGCCCTTGTCGAGCAGGATGGTGCGCTGCAGTGACCACGCGACGTCGTCGGCGGTGACCGGGTTGCCGGAATGGAACGTGAGACCGGGGCGCAGCTTGAACGTGTAGGTGACGCCGTCGGCGCCGACCGACCAGGATTGCGCGATCTGCCCGTCGAAGCGCGTCGGGTCCTTCAGGTCGACCCGCACGAGCCGTTCGTAGGTGTTCGCGACGTACTCGGACGGCACGAGCTCGTAGATTTCGCTCGGGTCGAGAGTCGTGAATTCGCCGAGCTGGGTGGCGACGACGAAGATGCCGGGCGGCGTCGCGGCCTGCGCCGGCAGCGCCGGAACAAGCGCGACGAGCGCGGCGCTGACGAACAGCCGGGACAGCAGATGCTTCATGCGGGCTCCGTGGAAAGGGAATCGTGCTGCGATTCTCTCATCGACGGCGGCCCGGATGAAAAAATTCGACGGGCGCGCATGACGGCGCCCGGATGACGCGGCTTGCGGGCCGGGCGGGGTGCCCGGCACCGGCGGCGGTCAGATCACGCAGCGCGCGATCGCGAAGCGCATCGCTTCCTCGGCCGGCTCGCTGCCCGAGCCGCGCACGACCTTGACGACCGACCCGTTGCCCGACGGCGTGAGCGTGACGAAGTACGAGCGCGACCCGACGGTGATGTCGGTCACGCCGTTGTGCTGCGATTGCTCGGTGCCGGACAGGCGGCTGTCGAGGCAGTTGGCGATCGCGTGGGCCGGGCGCGCGGACGACACGTAGATCATCGGCGCCGAGCCGGACGCGGCAGAATCGGACGAGGGCGTCGAGCCGCAGGCGGCGAGCAGGGCGGCGGGAAGGAGCAGCAGGAATCGTTTCATGATCGGGATCGTCGTGTGTCTCGTGTCGAGGCTGGGGCGCGGGGTACGCGAAACGCGGAGCTTCGCGACGAAACCGCCGGAATCGTGCCGTTCTTGACGGTCGATGCGGGTGGCGGCTGACGTCGGAGTATACCCGCGGCACTTGACGCGAACGGCCTGCTGAAACGATTCGATACAACAACAAGCGCCCGCTGTCGCACGGCGGCAGCGGGCGTTTCAAGCGATGGCGAATCGACGCTTGCCGGCGTTACTGGCCGATCTTGTGGCTGACCGCGTTTTCCTGCTGGTTCAGCACGTGCTTTTCGCTCTGCGTAATGTGGCCGTGATCCTGCGCGGCCATGTCCCGCTCTTCCTGGCGGATCTTGCGGTCGTCACGGTGCAGGCGCGCGGCCTGGGCGTGCGACATCTCGCCTTCCTTCACTTCCTGATGGATCCGGCGATTCTGGTTGGCGAGACGCTGGTTGACCTCTTCGCGGCGCGGATGCGCTTGCTGCCACGGCGTTTCGGCGAACGCGGTGCCGGTCAGTACCGACATCAGGGTGGCGGCGATCGCGAGATGGCGGGTAAGGGCTCGCATGACGTTTTCTCCTGTCGTTGCGCGTCACGAAACGTGCGCGCTTGTCGAAAAAAACGCTGTGCGGGCCCCGGCTGTTGACGTTTCCGGCTGTATCGATTGCAAGTCTTTATTACGGCGTCGATGCGATGCGCTCGCAGCCGCTCGCCATCGACACGAGATCGTCGAGGCGAGCATCGAGCATCCGCAGCCAGTGCTCGCGCGGCCGAACGATCATCGCGGCGCTCCGTCAGGCGGCGGCCGACGCCGGCGCGGCCGCGCGATGCAGCAGCACGGGCACCGACTTCGACGTCGGCGTGTTGCACACGTCGCCGACGCTGTCGAGCGGCACCAGCGGGTTCGTTTCCGGGTAGTACGCGCCGATGCAGCCGCGCGGGATGTCGTATTCGACGAGCAGGAAACCGTCCGCGCGCCGCTCGTTGCCGTCGTGCCACACGGTTTCCATGTCGACCCATTCGCCGGCCTTCAGGCCGAGCATCGCGAGGTCGTCGCGGTTGACGAACACCACGCGGCGCTGGCCGAATACGCCGCGATAGCGGTCGTCCAGCCCGTAGACGGTCGTGTTGTACTGGTCGTGCGAACGCGTCGTCATCAGCGTCATCAGGCGCTCGCCGTGCAGCGCGCGGGCGCGCTGGATCGGCGTGTCGGTCGGCAGCGCGTGCGCGATGAAGTTCGCCTTGCCCGTCGGCGTCAGCCATTCGCGGTCGCGCGACGCGACGCGCAGGTGGAAACCGCCCGGCCGCGCGATGCGCGTGTTGTAGTCGTAGAAGCCGTCGACGGTCGCCTCGATCGCGTCGCGGATCTTCGCGTAGTCGTCCTTGTACGCGAGCCAGTCGATCTCGCCGCTGCCGAACAGCGCATGGCCGATGTGCGCGACGATCGCGGGCTCCGACATCAGGTTCGGCGACGCCGGTTTGTTCATCCCGTACGACACGTGGACCATGCTCATCGAATCCTCGACCGTCACGCCCTGCGCGACGTTGTCCTGCAGGTCGATCTCGGTGCGGCCGAGCGTCGGCAGGATCAGCGCATCGCGGCCGTGGATCAGGTGGCTGCGGTTCAGCTTCGTCGTGATGTGCACGGAGAGATCGCAGCGGCGCATGCCTTCCCACGTGCGCGGCGTGTCGGGCGTCGCCATCGCGAAGTTGCCGCCGAGACCGATCAGCACTTTCACGTGGCCTTCGAGCATGCCTTCGATGGTTTCGACGACGTCGTAGCCGTGCTCGCGCGGCGGCTCGAAGTCGAACACGTGGCCGAGCCGGTCGAGGAACGCCTGCGACGGTTTTTCCTCGATACCGACCGTGCGGTTGCCCTGCACGTTCGAGTGGCCGCGCACCGGGCACAGGCCCGCACCGGGACGGCCGATGTTGCCGCGCATCAGCATCAGGTTCGTCAGCATCTGCACGGTCGCGACCGAATGCTTGTGCTGGGTGATGCCCATCCCCCAGGTCGCGATCACGCGCTCGCTGCGTGCATAGCGTTGCGCGAGGCCGTCGACCTGCGCGTACGACACGCCGCTTTCGGCCGTCAGCGCGGACCAGCTTTCGTTGCGCAGATCGTCGGCGAACGCATCGAAGCCGACCGTGTGCTCGCCGATGAACGCCGTGTCGAGCACGCGCGGCGCACCGGCGGCGCGCGCGGCGTCGTCGAGTTCGAGCACGCGCTTCGCCATTCCCTTGATCAGCGCGAAATCGCCGCCGATCGTCGGCTGGATGAAGGTCGACGCGATGTTGGTGCCCGACATCGTCAGCATCTCGAGCGGGCTTTGCGGATCGGCGAAGCGCTCGAGCCCGCGTTCCTTCAGCGGGTTGATCGACACGATCGTCGCGCCGCGCTTCGCGCATTCGCGCAGTTCGCCCATCATCCGCGGATGGTTGGTCGCCGGATTCTGGCCGAAGATCAGCAGCATGTCCGCGTGCTCGAAATCGTCGAGCGTGACGGTGCCCTTGCCGACGCCGACCGACGCCGGCAGCCCGCGGCTCGTCGCCTCGTGGCACATGTTCGAGCAGTCGGGGAAATTGTTCGTGCCGTAGCGCCGCACCAGCAGCTGATACAGGAACGCCGCCTCGTTGCTCGCGCGGCCGGACGTGTAGAACGCCGCCTGGTTCGGGTCCGGCAGCGCGCGCAGGTGGCGTGCGATCAGCTCGAACGCGTCGTCCCACGCGATCGGCACGTAGCGGTCGGTCCGCGCGTCGTACACCATCGGGTCGGTCAGGCGGCCGTGCTGTTCGAGTTCGAAATCCGTCTGTTCGAGCAGCTCGGCGACGGTGTGCGCGGCGAAGAATTCGGGCGTCACGCGCTTGCTTGTCGCCTCGGCGGCCACGGCCTTCACGCCGTTCTCGCAGAATTCGAACGTCGACGCATGCTGGCGGTCGGGCCACGCGCAGCCCGGGCAGTCGAAGCCGTCCGGCTGGTTCTGGCGCAGCAGCGTGCGGTAGTTGCCGCCACTGACCTTTTCCTTGATCAGGTTGATCGTGACGGCTTTCAGCGCGCCCCAGCCGGCGGCCGGGTGGGTGTACGGTTCGATGCGCGCGGCGGCGGATTTCTTTTTCATGATGCGTGTGTCGGGGTCGATGCACGGAGAGTACGCGCGGTGCGGCGGCCGCTGTGTGTACACCTTTCGTCTTCAAAAAAGAGTACAGTTGCGGCCAGTCAGGTGGTGGCGGCCGCAACTGTGTTTTCGAAGGGATGTTGAAAGGGGGCGCGTGAAGCGTTACGAACAACTGGCCGACGATCTGCAGGCGCAGATCGAGCGCGGCGTGTACCGGCCCGGCGAGCGGATTCCGTCGGTGCGCCAGGCGAGCCGGCAGCAGCAGCTCAGCGTCACGACCGTGCTGCGCGCGTATCTCGTGCTCGAGAGCCGTGGGCTGATCGAGAGCCGGCCGCAGTCGGGCTACTTCGTGCGGGCGCGGGCCACGGCGCCTGCGCAGGCCGAGCTGCACGTGTCGGCGCCGACCGCCGAACCGTCGGCGGTGGACGTGAGCCGGCTCGTGCTGTCGACGCTGCGCTCGATCGCGCGCGACGACGCGGTGCCGCTCGGTTCGCCGTATCCCGATGCGTCGCAGTTCCCGGTGCAGCGTCTCGCGCGCTACGCCCAGGCGATCGGCCGGCGCCGCACGCGCTGGGGCGTGATCGACGACCTGCCTCCCGGCAACCAGGAGCTGATCCGCCAGATCGCGCGGCGCTACGCGGAGCGCGGGATCCCGGTCGAGCCGGGCGAGATCGTGGTGACGATCGGCGCGACGGAGGCGATCAACCTGTGCCTGCAGGCCGTTGCAAAGCCCGGCGACACGATCGCGGTGGAGTCGCCGACGTTCTACGCGATGCTGCATGCGATCGAGCGGATGGGCATGCGCGCGCTCGAGGTGGCGACCCATCCGGGCGACGGCATCGATCTCGACGCGCTCGAACGGATTCTCGCGCGCGAGCGCATCGCCGCATGCATGGTGATGCCGAATTTCCACAATCCGCTCGGCTTCCAGATGCCCGATGCGCGCAAGCGCGCGCTCGTCGAACTGCTCGCGAAGCATGACGTGCCCGCGATCGAGAGCGACGTCTATCACGAGCTGCATTACGGCGACACGACGCCGAGCGCGCTGAAGTCGTACGATCGCGACGGCCTCGTGCTGCATTGCGCGTCGTTCACCAAGAGCCTGTCGCCGCGCTACCGGATCGGCTGGGCGATGCCCGGCCGCTACCGCGACCAGGTCGAGAAGCTGAAATTCCTGAACACGCTCGCGACGCCCGCGATCGAGCAACTCGCGATTGCCGAATACCTGAAGCACGACGGCTACGATTTCCACCTGCGGCGGATGCGCAAGCAGTATGCGCAGCAGGCGAGCCTGATGAGCGCGATGGTGCGGCGCTTCTTCCCGGAAGGTACGCGATTGTCGCAGCCGCAGGGCGGGTACGTGCTGTGGGTCGAGCTGCCGCCGCAGGTTGACGCGATGAAGCTGTATGGGCGCGCGCTCGCGCAGGGGATCACGATCGGGCCTGGCCACATGTTCTCGGCGACCGCCGATTACCGGCACTTCATCCGGCTCAACTACAGCTATCCGTGGTCGCGGCAGATCGAGGACGCGTTGAAGGTGGTGGGGCGGCTCGCGGCCGAGTGCGCGGGGCGGTGAGCGGCCCGATGCGGTGGCGAGCGCACCGGCCCGTTGCGGGCCGTCGCGCCGAGCATTACCGCGCGTGCGGCGCCGACAGTTCGGCTTGCGCCGCGCCGGCCATCCGGCGCATGTCGAAGCCCGACGGATGCTGGTACACGCGCAGCCCGAACTCGGGCAGCACCGCGATCAGGTGATCGAACAGATCGGACTGGATCGCCTCGTAGTCGACCCAGGTCGTCGTGTCGGTGAAGCAATACAGTTCGAGCGGAATGCCCTCGGCCGTCAGCGGCAGCTGGCGCGCCATGCATGTCATGTCGCGGCGGATTCGCGGATGGCCTTTCAGATAGTTCGCAACGTACGCGCGGAACGTGCCGAGATTCGTCAGTTGGCGGCGGTTCGCCTGGCATTCGCCGGCCGCGCCGAGCGTGCCGTTCCATTGCGCGATCGCATCGACCTTGTCTTCCAGGTAGTCCTTCAGGAGCGTCAGGCGTTCGAGCCGTTCGATCTCGTCGTTGCCGAGAAAGCGCACGCTCGTCGCGTCGACGAACAGCGCGCGCTTGATGCGGCGCCCGCCGGCCTCGGTCATCCCGCGCCAGTTCTGGTAGCTCTCGGTGATCAGCTTCCAGGTCGGCACCGTGATGATCGTGTGATCGAAGTTCGCGACCTTGACCGTGTTCAGCGTGATGTCGATGACGGTGCCGTCCGCGCCGGCCGATGGCATCGTGATCCAGTCGCCGATCCGCAGCATGTCGTTCGACGACAGTTGCACGCCGGCGACGAGGCCGAGCAGCGTGTCCTTGAAGATCAGCATCAGCACCGCCGACATCGCGCCGATGCCCGACAGCAGCAGGCCGATCTGCTTGCCGGTCGCGTCGCCGATCACGACGAGCGCGGCCGTGATGAACATCACGAGCTTGACGAGCTGCATCGCGCCTTTCAGCGACAGGCGCGGCTGGTCGCGCCGGCTCGTGCGATGCGTGTGCTCGAGCGCGGACAGCGTCGCGCTGATCGTCATCGACACCAGGAACACGATCAGCGCGAACAGCACCTTGTCGGCGGCTTGCGCGGCCACGGTGGGGATGCCGGGCACCGCGCCGAGGCCGAGCTTGATCACGACGAACGGCACGATGCGGTTCAGCCACTTGAATGCGCCGAACTCGAACAGCGCGTCGTCGATGCGGGTGGCCGACAGCCGCGCAAGACGCGCGACCACGCGGAACAGGAGGAAATGGGCGGTGGCCGTGATCGCGCCGGCGGCAGCGAGCAGGATGAGGATGCCGACGAGCGGCGCAAACCAGGATTCGTTCAGGGTCATAAGGTCAGGCAGGGTCCTTCTCGTGTGTTGAATCTGCGCCGCGATGCGGCGTGCGCCCGATGAAGGGCACATGTAAGGGACCGTGATTGTGCCATCGGGTTCCGGCCTGATGTCGCGAACGCATGACGTAGGGCTCCGGAACATTTTCAGCGTTACGTCGCACTGCGTTGTTTTCATGCGGCGCAACACATTGCGCGTTCGCCATGCAGTGCCCGCGCGAGGCTCATGTCGCGTGGCGGCGAGCGGGGAAGAAGGCTAGGCAGCCGCGCGCACGCGCGCGAAGCCGTTGCGCAGGTGACGGGCCAGTTCCGCCGCAGCCGGCGTGTGCTGGCCGCGCGGCAGATGGAGGTTGATTGCGAAGTTCGGCAGCGCGGGCAGGCCGCAGTCGGCGGGCAGGATGTCGAGATCGGCCGGCACGGTGGACGCGAGCCAGACGGTCACCGCGAGATCGGAGCGCACGGTCGCGGCCGTCGCGTCGATGCTGCCGTTCTCGAACACCGTGCGCCACGCGCGGTCGCAGGCACGCAATGCGTCGAGAACGGTCGGGCGGAACGCGCAGGTCCGGTCGACCATCGACACGGGCAGCGGCGTCCGCAAGTGGGCGCTGCCGCCTTTCGCGCCGACCCAGACCAGACGGTCGACGGCGACGCATTCGCCGCGCGACGGGCCGACCGGCGCCTCGATCAACGCGACATCGATCTCGCCCTGCCTGAGCGACTTGCGCAGTTCGGGCGACGCCGCGCACACGAGCGACAGCGTGACTTGCGGATGCGCGTGCGCATAGCCTTTCAGGATCGGCGCGAGACAGCTGCCGACGAGATCCTGCGGCGCGCCGATCCGCACGGCGCCTTCCATCGCTCCGGCCGTCATGTCGGTCAGCAGCGCGTCGTGCGCGGCGAGCAGCCGGCGCGCCTGCGCGAGCAGACGTTCGCCGTCCGCCGTGAGCAGCAGGTTGCGATGCTCGCGCACGAACAGCGGGCCGGACAGCGTTTCGAGCCGCGCGACCTGCTGGCTGATCGCGCCTTGCGTCAGATGCAGCGCGCGGCTCGCCGCTGTCATGCTGCCGTGATCGGCGACCGTGACGAAGGCGCGAAGCAGGGCGATGTCGAGGTTACGTACCATGGATCGCATTATGGATGCTAATGACAGGCATAAAAAGCTTTCGCTGTGGTAATGCGTGGATCGCGGGTAAAACGGGGCTTCGACGACCACGACCGGGAGCCCGCGTGCCGCTTCAAGACTACTTGCCGCTGATGCTGTTCGTGATCGTGTCCACGGTGACGCCGGGTGGCGCGACGACGCTGGCGACAGCATCCGGCGCGCATTTCGGTTATCGGCGTTCGTTGCCGATGATGGGGGGCATCGCGGCCGGCCTGGCATCGATGGCCGCCGCTGCCGCGGCCGGGCTCGGCAGCGTGTTGCTGGCGCTGCCTGCGCTGCAGCTCGGGATGAAGGTGCTCGGCTCGCTCTATCTGGTGTGGCTGGCCGCGCGCATCGCGCGCGGCGGCAAGCCGGGCGTCGCCGCGGCCGTGCAACGGCCGCAAGGGTTCGTCAGCGGCGTCTGGATGCTGTGGCACAACCCGAAGGGCTGGGCGATGACGCTCGGCGCGGCCGCGTCGTTCGCCGCGCTGGCGTCCGGCCCCGTGAGGCTCGGTGCGTTGCTCGGGCTGGCATTCGGCGTGGCGGCGATGGCGTCGCTGTCGCTCTGGTGTTGTGCCGGGCTGCTGTTCGCGCGCGTGCTGCGTACGGAGCGGCAGTGGCGTTGCGTGAATGCCGGGTTGGGCATCCTGCTCGCGGCGTCGATCGTGCCGATGTGGTTGCAGTAGCGGCCCCGGCATTCACCGCGAACCGGCCCGCGCGGCCCCCGCCGGTCGCCCGCCCGCGCCGCTCGACCATCGCGGCAGCCGCAGCGTCGTCACGAAGCTCGCCGCATGCAGTGCGCAAAGCATGCCGAACGCCCACGCGTAGGCGGCCCCGTGCGTGCCACCCGTCGACGCGGATTCGGCCTGCAGCCGCCACGCGAGAAACAGCGTGCACATCGTCGTGAACGTCGGGCCGCCGAGGCGCTGGACGATATTGAGCGACGTCGTCGCCATCGGCAGGTTGCGCCGCTCGACCGACGCATACGCGGCGGAAATCGACGGTGCGCCGATTGCGCTCTGGCCCATTCCGCGCAGAAACAGCGCGGGCACCAGCACGTAGGGATCGTAGCCGGCCAGCGCCAGATACACGAACGGCAGCGTCGCGGCGAGCGCGAGCAGCGCGCCGGCGGCGGCCAGCCGGCGCACGCCGAACCGGCTGGTCAGCGCGCCCATCGACGGAAAGGTGACGAGCATGCCGAGCCCGAGCGGCGCCAGCAGCCAGCCCATCTCGCCGGGCGAGCGGCCGCACGCTTTGATCAGGAACACCGGAATCAGCATCTGGCCCGCGTAGATCGCGCCGTTCGACAGGAACTGCGTGGCAGCGGCCGCGCCGAATACGCGCGAGCGAAACAGCGCGAGATCAATCAGCGCATGCTCGCTTTTGCGCCGCTCGACGCGCAGGAACGCGGCGAGCAGCAGCACCGAACCCATGATCGCGGCGATGCCGGGCACCGCGTCGATGCGCTCGGCGCCATACAGGAACAGCACGAGCGCCGGCGACAGCAGCGCGAGGCCGACCCAGTCGAGTTCGCGCCGCTGCGTTTCGTCGCGGTCGCCGGGCAGGAACCATACGGCCAGCGCAAGCGCCAGTGCACCGACCGGCAGATTCACGAGAAACAGCCAGCGCCACGAGGCGTGCTGCAGGATCGCACCGGCGACGACCGGCCCGAGGATCGGCGCGATCAGCACGGGCACGGCCGCATAACCGATCACGCGTGCCATCTGCTGGCCGGCCACGCGCGCGATCATCATCTGCGCCATCGGTGCGAGCAGCCCGCCGCTGACGCCCTGCAGCACGCGGAATGCGATCAGCGACGGCGCGGACCACGCGAGCCCGCACAGCGCCGACGTCAGCGTGAACGCGGAGAAACACCACAGGTACAGCGCCTTCGCGCCGATGCGGTCGACCAGCCAGCCGTTCAGCGGCAACACCAGTGTGAGGGCGAGCAGGTAGCCGCTCGTCACCCACTGGATCGTCGACAGGCTTGCGTGCAGATCGGTCGCGAGGCTCGCCAGCGATACGTTGACGATCGTCGCGTCGAGTTGCGACAGCAGCGAGCCGAGCGTCGCGACGGCGCTGACTTTCCAGATCGACGGATCGAGCCGGCCGGCCGCATGGCCCGGCGCCGGCTGAGCGCGTTTGTCGCTCACGCGCCGCGCCGGTCGAGCAGCGCGAGGATTGCTTGCGTCGGGCCCGTCTCGCCCAGGCGCGGGAACAGCCGTTCGATGCTGTTCGTATGCGCGTCGGCGTTGAGGTCGGTCATCGCGTCGACCGCGAGCGTCACGTTGTAGCCGAGTTCGTGCGCCTGGCGGGCCGTCGATTCGACGCCGATGCTCGTCGCGATGCCGGCCAGCACGATCTGAGTGACGCCGGCGGCTTTCAGGTGCGCGTCGAGACCGGTGCCGGTGAACGCGCCCCAGGTCTTCTTCGTCACGACATGGTCGCTTGGCTGGCGGTTCAGTTCGGGCAGAAGATCGGCCCAGTCGGCGGGAAGGGCATCCAGACGCACCTGCTGCTGCGTGCGGCCCGGCGCGCTGCCGGCGACGTTGACGAGCACGACCGGCAGGCCGCGGCTACGGAAGGCGTCGAGCAGCTCGCGCGTCCGTTCGATCACCGGTGCGACCGGGTGGGCGGTGGGCAGCGCGACGATGCCCTTCTGCATGTCGATGACGACGAGTGCCGTTTGCGTGTCGAGACGGGTCGTGCTCATGGCGTGATGCTCCGTGAAGTGGGCGAAGGAAAGCGTGCGCGCGGATGCCGCGCGGCACGCATGCGGGTCATTGCTCGCCGATGCGCCGGATCAGCGGAATCGCGGCGGCGAGCGTGCGGATGTCTTCGGGGGCGAGCTTCTCGATCGCGGCACCGAGCCACTTGTGCTTCGCGGTGTCGCGCTTGCGACGCGCCGCGAGGCCGGCCGCGGTCAGCAGGAACAGGATCTGGCGGCCGTCGGTCGGATGAGGCTCGCGTTCGACGAGCCCGTCTTCCTCGAGGCTCGCGAGAATTGCCTTCATCGACTGCGGCTTCATCGCCTCGGCGCGGGCGAGATCGGCGGTCGTCATCGGGCCTTGTCGTTCTAGCCGCGCGAGCGCGCTCGTCTGCGACATGCCGAGCCCTTCGGATTCGATCTCGGAACGCAGCCGGCGGATCAACTGCCCGACCGCGAGGGTCAGATCGGCGGCGACGGTATCGGCGGAAACGCCGGGTATGCGTGGCGGTGTCATGCGGCGAATCATAGAACACGACAGTTTAACTTGCAAGTTTGGCTGTCGAATTTGGCGGGCGTGCGAGATGCGCGGTGTGTCGGTGCGGCGGGAGTGGGCAGCGCGTTACGTGCGGCGCGGCGACGGAATCGGCACGACGTCGTTGTACTTCGGCGATGCATTCTCGTGCAGCAGGTCGCCGAGATATTGCGCGAGTTCGTCCGCGGCGAGCGCGGACGGAATCTGCAGGTTGGCCGGCCGTCGCTTGCCGTCGGTGCCGAGATCGAACACGGTCCAGCGGCCGTTCGAACGCACGACGGCGAGCAGGCGCCCGAATGCGTTGAAACGGTATTCGTCCGGCATGGCATCGCTCCTTCGTGGATGAGTACGCGGGCCGCGCGCGTCGTGCTTACTGGATCGAGCAGGCCAGCCAGCGATGGATCTTCAGGGCATCGCTCGACACGCCGGCGCGCGTCGGCGCGCCGAGCAGCACGACCGTTTCGCGGCGGCCCTTCACGTGCATGCGCATGACGACGCCGTGCCCCGATTCGTTGATGAAGCCGGTTTTCTGCAACCGGATCGGCAGGCGGCCGTGGCGGACGAGCGGATCGGAGTTCACGTACAGCAGCTCGCCGTCGCCGGCCTGCACGGTGGTCGACGTGTCCGTCGAGAAATAGCGGATCAGCGGATCCTGCGCGGCCGCGGCGACGAGCCGCGCGAGATCCTCGGCGGTCGACACGTTGTGCGGCGAGAGGCCGGTCGGCTCGCGGAAATGCGTATGGCGCATCCCGAGCCGGCGCGCCTCGCGGTTCATCGCCTTCACGAACGCGGCACGGCCGCCCGGATAGTCGCGGCTCAGCGCGGCGGCCGCGCGATTTTCCGACGACATCAGCGCGATATGGAACATCTGGCGGCGCGACAGTTCGGCGCCGATCGGCAGCCGCGAACCGGTGAACTTGATCGTGTCGCGGTCGCGCGAGGTGACGCGCAGCACGCCGTTCAGCGGACGGTCCGCGTCGCGCGCGACGACGGCGGTCATCAGCTTCGAGATCGACGCGATCGGCCGCACCGTGCGTGCGTTGCGGGCCAACAGCGGCGTGCCGGAGTCGACGTCGAGCACGTAGGCCGCGCGCGAGTGCAGCGAGCGTACCGCGCGCGGGCTATAGCCGCAGCTTGCGAGCAGGCGCGGCTTCGCGGCGGAGCGTGGGCGAACCGCATTCGTGCGTTTCGCGCGCCGCTGCGGTGCGGGCGCCGCGTGACGCTTGACCGCATGATGCTTCACCCGCGGGCGGCGATGCTTGACGGCCTTGTGCTTGCGGGGAGCGGGCTTTTTCTTGACGACTTTCGCGTGCGCATGCGGCGACGCGGTGCGATGCGGCTGCGCGGACGCGTTCGTCGCGAACGCGAGTGTCAGGAACGAGAGGGCGATGATCAGGGTGGTCCGGGCGCGAGGCAGGCGCGCGATGAGGCCGGTCAAGCGAAAGTCTCCTTTTCTCGCGCGTTGCGGCGGCGCGAAATGTGTGGGCGGTCAGCGGGTGCGGGAAATTATAAGGTCGATCGCGTGGCGATGACGATGGATGTGCGCGCAATGATGCGTGATGCGCGCGGATTCCTGCGGTTTTTTTGCGGAGGATCGAACGCCTGCGTTCGGCGGCGGGCGCCTGGCGTCGCGATTCAACGCGGCCAGTTCCGCCGCGACACGACCGCGAAGCTGATCGCGATCGAACCGGTGACGGCACGTGGCCGCACGTCGTCCAGCGCATTGCCGAAGCGCAAGCGGCGGCGGCCGTCGCCGCGTGCGGTGCGACGCTCGGGCGCCGGCGCGTCGGGCCCGGCATCGCTTGCGCCGGCGACGACCGTGTCGCACGACACGTCGGTCAGGCACTCGGCCGCATGATCGAAAGGCATGGTGGGTAACTCCGAAAGGGGCGTTTCCGTATTGAACGTCACGCCATTCGATCAGTAAAATGAATGTTTCGATCAATATGATTCCTTTGAAGAATGGAATTGAAACTGCTGCGCACTTTCCTGACAGTCACCGAACTCAGCCATTTCAGCCGTGCGGCCGACACGCTGCACATGAGCCAGCCGGCGCTGAGCAAGCAGATCGGCGCGCTCGAGGCGAGCCTCGGCGGCAAGCTGTTCGAGCGCGGGCGGCACGGCGCGGAGCTGACGCCGTTCGGTGAACGCTTCCTGCCCGACGCGCAGGCGCTCGTGCGCGACGCCGACGAGATTCTCGCGCGTGCACGGGAGGCGACCAGCGGGCAACGCGGGCATTTGCGGCTCGGCATCTGCCTGTCCGTGCTGACGCTCGTGCCGAAACTCGTCGCGGAATTCCGGCGCCGCAATCCGGGCATCGCGGTCACGCTGAGCGACTTGTCGTCGTCCGAGCAAACTCGTCGGCTCCGCGCGGGCAAGCTCGACGCGGGGTTCCTGCGTTTGCCGTCGGATGACGGATTGTCGTCGTTCAAGGTGATCGACGAGGGGCTGGCGCTCGCGGTGCCGCCGCACCTCGGCTTCAAGCGCGTGCCGGCCGATCTCGACGTGCTCAACGAGATCGGCTTCATCGCGCTGCAGCGCGCACGCGGCCCCGGGCTCGCCGCACAGATCGACCGGTGGTGCGTCGAGCGGCGCTTCGTGCCGCAGGTCACGCAGCAGGCGGAGGACGTGCAATCGGTGCTCACGTCGGTCGCGGCCGGGGTCGGCGTCGCGTTCATTCCTTCGCGTGCGCAGTATCTGCTGCGCGACGCGACCGTATTGCCGCTCGCCGGCAGGGACGCGAAATGGCGCGTCGGGCTGGCGTGGCTGTCCGGCCGTGACGATCCCGTGACCACGCGTTTCGTATCGTTCATGCGCGCCGCGATCAAGGGCGCGTAACCGGGCGTATAGTGTCCGCGATTGCATCCTTCCTGAATGCCGGTCCCGCGCCGGCACGCGAACCCGAACCGATGACTTCAGAATCCGACGACGCCCCGCTCGATTCCGCACTCGTTGCGACGCTCGCGACGCTGCACGACGCTGCGACCGATCCGTCCGGCAAGACGTGGTCGCTGCCGAAAATCGCGAAGCGCACGCAATTGCCGATGAGCACGCTGCGCCGCGTGCTGACGCAACTCGACGCCGCCGGCCTGAGCGCGACGACGCTGAACGACGACGGCACCGGCAGCGCCGCATTGACCGAAGCGGGGCGCGCCGTGTGCGAGCAACTGTTCGGCGCGAACGACGGCAAATGAGAAAACGGGCCGCCCGAAGGCGGCCCGTCGCGGTACGGTCAGACATGCGGCGTCGGCCACATCGTCACGGCATCACCACCGCGCCGTTACCCCACCCATGACGGAATGACGGTAGGTCTGGTCGTTCAGCCCGTGCCGGTAGCCGATGTCGAGATCGAGCCAGCGCCTCGGTGAGTAGATCGCACCCGCGATCACGAACGCCGGATTTGCGCCGGCCGTGCTTTCGGTGTTGCGCGACAGGCCGATGTCCGCCACGAACTGCAGCTTGTCGGTTGCCTTGTAGAGCGCCGCGGCCGATACGGCCCAGACTGAGCGCAGATCGCCCTGGCGATTCGGCTGGTAGGCGAGGCCCGCGTTCGCGAGCAGCGAAAAGCGCGCGACGTCGGCTTGCGCGAGCAGCGTCGCGCCGGTGCCGACACGGCCCGTGCCGAGCCCGCGACCGTCGTTGCCGGTCGGCATCGTCACCTTCGGTTTCAGCGCGAGAGACAGCGGCCCGCGTTCGACGAAGCGCCATTTCATGCCGATCTCGACATCGCCGATGCCCGCGCCGTTTTCGTCGGTGCGCGTTTGCAGATGCGTGTAAGGCGCGCTCACGTAGAGATCGACGTGCTCGCCGAGCCCGCGCGTGAGCGTCGCGTTCCACAACTGATGGCGGCCGTTCTCGTCCTGTTTCGAGGTTTCCTCGCCGTTGAACTCGAATTGCCAGTTCGCATTGCCCTGCGTGCCCGTGTCGTCGCTGACGAGCGGATGCGCCGCGTAGGCATCCAGCGGCGCGAGGAGGGCGCTCGCGGCCGCGAGCGGAAGCATTCTTCTTTTCATCACGTCACCTGTAGTGCGTCGTGGGCGTGCCGCCCATGCGGGCCGGCACGCCGTCGTTTGGAGGAAATCAGAACCACTGCTTGTAGCGACGCACATAGATCGTCTTGACGATCTGCGCGAGCAGGATGTAGCCGACCATCGTCGCGGCGAGCCACAGCCAGTAGGTGCCCGGCAGGTGCATGAAGCCGAGCGAATCCGCGAACGGCGAGAACGGCAGCCAGCAGCCGATCGCGATCGCGGTGAACGTCGACAGCAGCACCGGCAGCGCGGCCGTGCTCTGCAGGAACGGAATCTTCTGCGTGCGCAGCAGGTGGACGACGAGCGTCTGCGACACGAGGCTCTCGATGAACCAGCCCGAGTTCATCACGATCTGGCCGCCCGAGCCGCCGTGCAGGTGATACATCGCGCCCGCGCCGAACACGGTCCACATCAGCACGTAGGTCGTGATGTCGAACACCGACGACGTCGGCCCGACCCACAGCATGAAGCGGCCAATGTTGCCGGCTTCCCACTTGCGCGGCTTCTTCAGGAACTCCGGATCCATCTTGTCCCACGGCAGCAGCATCTGCGACGTGTCGTAGATCAGGTTCAGCACGAGCAACTGGGTCGCGAGCATCGGCTCCCACGGCAGGAACGCGCTGGCGACGAGCACCGAGAACACGTTGCCGAAGTTCGAGCTGGCCGTCATGTTCAGGTACTTCAGGATGTTGCCGAACGTCTCGCGGCCCTTGATCACGCCTTCCTCGAGCACCATCAGGCTCTTTTCGAGCAGGATGATGTCGGCGGTTTCCTTCGCGATGTCGGCGCCGCTGTCGACCGAAATGCCGACGTCGGCGTCGCGCAGCGCGGGTGCGTCGTTGATGCCGTCGCCGAGGAAGCCGACCGTGTGGCCGTTCGCCTGCAGCGCCTTCACGATGCGCGCCTTTTGCAACGGCGTGAGCTTCGCGAACACCGTCGTGCGTTCGACGACCTGCGCGAGCGTCGCGTCGTCGAGCGTCTCGATTTCAGCGCCGAGCACCGGCTTGCCCGGTTCGAGGCCGACCTGGCGGCACACCTTCATCGTGACGGTCGGGTTGTCGCCCGTCAGCACCTTCACCGACACGCCGTTCTCGCGCAGCGCGGCGAGCGCCGGTGCGGCCGATTCCTTCGGCGGATCGAGGAAGGTCAGGAAGCCGCGCACGACGAGGTCGCGCTCGTCGGCGGTGCGGTACTGTTCGCGTTCGTCGCCGCGCGGGATCGCGCGCGTCGCGAGCACCAGCACGCGGAAGCCGTCCTCGTTGTAGGCGTTTGCCTGTTCGAGCAGCCGCTTGCGCGCGACGAAGTCGAGCGGACGCACGCCATGCTCGTCCTGCACGTGGGTCGATACCGCGAGCATTTCCTCCACCGCGCCCTTGCAGATCAGCAGGTGTGCGCCGTGCGTGTCCTCGACGACGACCGACAGGCGGCGGCGCACGAAGTCGAACGGCAGCTCGTCGATCTTCCTGTAGCCCTGCGGCTTCACGCGCTCGCCGATCTCGTCGGCGCGCGCGACCACCGCGATGTCGATCAGGTTCTTCTGGCCGCTCTGATGGAAGCTGTTCAGCCAGCCGAGCCGCAGGATGTCCTCGTTCCGGTGGCCGGACAAGTCGAGATGATGTTCGAGGATGATCTTGTCCTGCGTGAGCGTGCCGGTCTTGTCGGTGCACAGCACGTCCATCGCGCCGAAGTTCTGCACGGAGTTCAGCCGCTTCACGACGACCTTGCGGCGCGCCATCGCGATCGCGCCGCGCGCGAGGTTCGCGCTGACGATCATCGGCAGCATCTCGGGCGTGAGGCCGACGGCCACCGCGAGCGCGAACGTGAGCGCGCTCAGCCAGTCGCCCTTGGTCAGGCCGTTGATCATGAACACGATCGGCACCATCACGAACATGAACCTGATCAGCAGCCAGCTCACGCTCGCGACGCCGCGGTCAAAGCTCGTCTCGATGCGCTTGTGGCTCACGACGTTGCGCGCGAGCGATCCGAAATACGTGTCCTCGCCGGTCGCGACGACCACGGCCGTCGCCGTGCCGCTGACCACGTTGGTGCCCATGAAGCACACGTTCTCGAGATCGAGCAGCGACGTCGACGCATCGTTCGCCGCGCCCGGCGCGCCCGCCATGCCCGCGTGGGCCGACTTGCCGGCGACCGCGCCGAGCGTGTCGTACTTCTCGACCGGCAGCGCTTCGCCGGTCAGCACGGCCTGGCTGATGAAGAGGTCGCGCGACGCGAGCAGACGCACGTCGGCGGGGATCATGTCGCCGGCCGACAGATGCACGATGTCTCCGACCACCACTTCGCGCATCGGCACCTCGCGGCGCGCCGGCTCGGACGTGTCGGTCACCGCGCGCTGCACGGTCGCCGTCGTGCGGACCATCGCCTTGAGCTTTTCGGCCGCGCGCAGCGACCGGAATTCCTGCACGAAGCGCAGCAACGCGCTGATCGTGACCATCGCCAGCAGGATCGTCATGCCGACGTAGTCGCGATCGTCAGGTGCCGCGAAGTAGACGTCGGTGAAGAAGCTGATCGCGGCCAGCACCAGCAGCACGTAGACGAACGGATTGTGGAACGCATGCAGCAACTGACGCGTCCAGTGCGGCGGCTTGTCGTGCGCGATTTCGTTCGGGCCGTCGTGCTGCAGACGGTCGGCGGCCTGCCCGTAGGTGAGACCGCGCATGCTGGTATGCAGCGACTTGAAGGTTTCTTCGAGCGGGCGGGCCGCTTCCTGCGCGGCGCGCATGACACGCGGTTCGTTCTGCTGACCGGGTCCGGCGTTGATGAAGCCGCGCTGTTTCTTTTGCGAGGTGTTTCGTTGTGTCATGAATCGCTCCTTGCGCACGCGGCGGCGGGCGGGAAGCGACCGTGACGTTATCGACGCACGAACGCTCCCCGCCGCGTCGCGCCGGGCGCGATCGGCTGTGGATCGGTGAAGGGAGGAAGGCTCGCCGGCGCGTGGAGTGCGGTCCGAGGGACGAAGCGCGGCGTCGCACCGGCGAGCGGTAATCGACTACTGTCGTCTGAGTTCATCTGCACTCCTGTCGGTTGCGGGTGGGCGGCACGGGCGATCGGTAGCCGCGCACGCGTGAGGGCGCGCGGCCGGACGGCACGCGAACGGAACACGCACGCAGCGTGCGCTGCGTGCGGCGCGAACGTATGCGCGCAGCAACGCACGGTTGCGCAGCGCGAACGTGCGGCGATATCGAAAAAATCGGCGGGGGATTCTGGCCGGTCAGGCCGGAAGGGCGCCGCATCCTGCTTCCCGGGATGCGGCAGAAGACGAGGCTCTGCGCGGTTTCCTCAGGCAGCAGTCAAGTTGGTCGAGGACCAACTACAACTCGCATCGGTGTTCACAGAACACTCCATGTAATCAGACGGGGGCGATGGTAATGGGTCGTCGTGCGAAGCGTCAACCCTTTTTCCGCCCTTTTTTCAGGCAATTCCTGCAATACGTCGGTGCGACGACGCTGGCTCTGCGAACGAAAAAAACCGCGCGCATGCCAGGCAGGCATGCGCGCGGTTGCATCGAGGCGACGTACCGGTTACTGCGTGGACGCCGTGACGGCAGCGCCCGCATCCGCGATACCGGAACCGGCCGGCAGCGCGGTGCACGACGTGCTGGCCGGCAGCATCGCTGCACGTGCGCCGCCTTGCAGCTTCTGCTGGATCTGCGCGGGCGTGAGGTTGCCGTTCACCGACAGCATCAGCCCGACGATGCCCGTCACCTGCGGTGTCGCGAGGCTCGTGCCGCTCGCGGTGCCGTATGTGTCCGTGCCCGGTGTCGTCGTACCGCTATTGGCCGTCGACAGGATGTTGACGCCCGGCGCGCTCAGCGCGACGTCGGAGCCGAAGTTGCTGAACGACGCGCGGCGCCCGGTCGCGTCGGTCGCGGCGACGGTGATCACGCCGCGGCAGTTCGCCGGCTGGTCGAGCGCGGTCGACAGGCCATCGTTGCCGGCGGCGACGACGACGGTCACGCCCTTCGCGTTCACATCGTCGATCGCCTGCTGGAACGTCGCGCTGCACGCGCCGACGCCGCCCAGGCTCAGGTTGATGATCTTCGCGGGATTCGGGTTCGTCGGCACGCCGGCGACCGGGATGCCGGCTGCCCAGCGCATCGCGTCCGCGATGTCGCTCGTCTTGCCGCCGCACTTGCCGAGCACGCGCACCGGCAGGATCCGGCCGAGCCACGACACGCCGGCGACGCCGATGCCGTTGTTGGCGGCGGCGCCGATCACGCCCATCACGCGCGTGCCGTGCCAGCTGCTGGTGCTCGGCTCGCTCGCGCAGTGATAGTACGGGCCGCTGGTGTCGTCCAGTTCCTGCTGCGTGACCCAGTCGCCCGGATCGGTTGCATCGGTGCCGCGCGTCTGGCCGTTGTTGCTGGTGTTGGCGTTCGAGATGAAGCTGTAGCCGGGCAGCAGATTGCCGACGAGGTCGGGGTGCGGCCGGTAGCCGGTGTCGAGCACGGCCGTGACGACGGTCGGCGCACCCTTGGTCCGCGTCCACGCGGGCGGCGCGTTGATGCCGACGCTGGCGTCGGACAGATACCACTGCTGGGCATATGCGGGGTCGCTCGGCGTGTCGCGGATTCGCATCGGGTGATCGGGTTCCGCGTAGTCGACGTCGCCGTCGGCCGCGAACGCCTGCGCGAGCGCCGCCGCGTCGTCGGATGCGATGCGCTGGCCGATGGACAGCACGGCCGCACCGTCCGACAGGGTTCGCTCGACCTGCACGTTCAGTGGTGCCTGCGATGTCGTCACGGCGGCATACGTCCGTGCGGCGCCGCTCGACGTCGGCGCTGTCCAGCGCGTCATCGAGCGCTGGATCACCGCGTCGAGCCGCGTGCCGGTGTCGAGGGCCGCCATCGCGCGCGCGGCAGTCGGCGTCTTCAGCCGGACGATCAGGTGATCGACCGGCGGCTCGATGGGCCCGGCCGTCTGGGCGGCCATCTGCACGGCGGCCTGCTGCGTCGTGCATGCATTGCTGCCGCTGGTCGCGGGCGGGGGCGTCGGGGTTGGGGAGGGCGCCGGCGAGGGGGCCGGCGCTGCATTGGAGGAAGACGGATTGCTGCCGTCGCCGCCACCGCCGCAACCGGCGATCGGAAGCAGGGCTGCGGCAGACAGCATGCCGGCGAGCATGCGCGCATGAGCGGAGCGGGCCAGCGCGAAATTGAATCGTTTGGCTCTCATGGTGAAACTCGATCCTCGTAGATGACCGTCGTGCTGGCGGTCGTGCCTGCCCGGCGCAAACCGGACCTGTTTTTTATCGGGCACGTGCAGACTGCTGCGACGCGCCATGCACTGGGTAACGGCCGATGAGGCGGCTTCTTGAATATGTTTTGTGTGAAAAAAGCGCGACACGCAAACGATTGCCTCGCTGCATTGCAGCATGAACGCGCGTTTGGAACGGATGATCTGTTCACGCAGTGCAAGATTGGAGGCGGTTGACCGGGCGAAACGTGCGGCGCGGGCGTTTTTGCGCGCCACGGAAACGATTGTTCGCGGGTGGCATCGACGGAGTGCGCTTTGCGGCTTTCCCTGATGAGGTGCGAATTTTGTCGGGCGTACGATCGCGATTCGATCAACGTTTCGTCAGGAGAAAAGCATGGATCGCCGCTTCCGTTGGCTGGCCGTCGCACTGACCTGCGCGCTGGCGGGCACCGCGCACGCGCAGGCGCTCACCGGCACGCTGAAGAAGATCAAGGACACGGGCATCGTGTCGCTGGGTATCCGCGAATCGTCGGTGCCGTTCTCGTATTCGGACAACCAGCAGAAGAACATCGGTTACTCGCGCGACATCGCGGCGCGCATCATCGACGCGCTCAAGGCCGAGCTGAAGGCGCCGAACCTGACGGTGAAGGAAATCCCGATCACGTCGCAGAACCGGATTCCGCTGCTGCAGAACGGCACGATCGACTTCGAGTGCGGGTCGACGACCAACACGCTGGAGCGGCAGAAGCAGGCCGCGTTCTCGAACAGTATTTTCCTGTACGGAATCCGCTTCAGCACGCGCAAGGATTCCGGCGTGAAGGACTTCACGGACCTGGCCGGCAAGACGGTCGCGACGACGGCCGGTACGTCGGACGAGCGCCTGCTGCGCAAGCTCAACGAGGAGAAGGGGATGAACATGACGATCATCAGCGCGAAGGACCACGCCGAAGCGTTCATGAACGTCACGACGGGGCGCGCGGTCGCGTTCGTGATGGACGAGCCGCTGCTGTACGGCGAGATCGCGAAGGACCGCAATCCGGGTGCGTACACGGTGACGGGCACGCCGCTCGTTCACGAAAACTACGCATGCATGATGCGCAAGGACGATCCGGCGTTCAAGCACGTGGTCGATGGCGTGATCGCGAAGATGCAGACCTCCGGCGCGGCCGAGAAGCTTTACGACCAGTGGTTCATGCAGCCGATTCCGCCGAAGGGCGTGAGCCTCAATTATCCGCTGTCGCCGGAGATGAAGCAGCTGTTCAGGAATCCGACGGATCAGGCGCAGTATTGATCGACGCGTCGTCCGCGTATCGCACCGCAAATAAAAAGACCGCCGGCACCTGCTGGCGGCTTCCGTTTCTGGCCCGATCCCTGGCGCGGCGCAAGCGTGCGTGAGACCTTGATTTCCGGCCGGCGCAATGCCGGTTCGTCAGTTGCCGACTGTGCCGAAATCGGCATTCAACCGTGCCCGCGCCATGGGATTCCTGTCGCGCTGCGCAACAACAGGCACAATACGCACTTCGCCGCGCACCGTTGTTCGTCGTTCGAACAGCACGGCGCGTGCCGCCGCCGTCCGAATCTTTCCCGGTTGTCATGAACGCCTCGCTCACCCCCGCGCGCGAATCGAACTCGCCGCGCTTCCTGTTGTTCCTGATCTGCCTGTTTGCCTCCGCCGGCCAACTCGCGATCGACATCTATGTGCCCGCGCTGCCCGACATGGCGCGCTCGTTCGCGACGACGCCGCAGGCGATCCAGTCGAGCGTATCCGGCTACATGGCCGCCTATGCGCTCGGCCAGCTGATCTTCGGCCCCGTCGCCGATGCGTATGGGCGCAAGCGCGTGCTCGCGTTCGGGCTCGTCATCTACACGATCGGCTGCCTGCTGTCGCTCGGCGCGCCGAACCTGGAGACGTTCGTGCTCGCGCGCTGCCTGCAGGGCTTCGGGATCGCGACCACGAACCTGCTCGCGAAGGCGATCATCACCGACTCGTTCTCGGGCCAGGCGCTGATGCACGCGTTTACGTACATGTCGATCGCGTGGGGGCTTGCACCGATCATCGCGCCGGTGATCGGCGCGCACCTGCAGGAATGGTTCGGCTGGCGCGCGTGCCTCGTGTTCCTGCTGGTGTACTCGCTGGTGATGTGGGCGCTGCTCTGGCGCTATCGCGAAACCTTGCCGAAGCCGGTCCATCTCGAGCCGCGCACGCTGATGGCGAACGCGGGCAAGGTGCTCGCGAGCCCGGTGTTCCAGAGCTGCTTCCTCGCGCAGGGGCTGTGCTACAGCATCCTGCTGGTGTTCAACATCGTCGGGCCGTTCATGGTGCAGACCACGCTGCACAAGCCGCCGACCTACTTCGGCTATCTCGCGCTCGGAATCGGGCTGATGTATTTCCTCGGTGGGCTGTCGAACCGGATTCACGGGCGCGGGCTGCCGAGTGCCGAGCAGCGGCTGCGCATCGGCGCACGCGTGATGGCGGGCGCGGCGGTCGCGATGCTGGTGCTGGCTCTGACGGTCGGCCTGCGCGTGTGGACGCTCGCGACGCCGGTGCTCGTGATGGGTTTCTGCGCGGGCGCGATGTATCCGACGCTGATGGCCAAGGGCAATTCGCTGTTTCCGCATATCGCGGGGCTGACGAGCGCGATCCTCGGGTGCGCGCTGCTGCTCGTGTCGTCCGCGATGATGGGGCTGGCCGGGTTCGTGTCGATTCACGTGCTGACGCCGCTCGCGGTGTTCTTCGTCGCGCTGTCGTTCATCGTCGTGTGGATGGTGACGAAGCTGCTGCGCTACCTCACGCAGCAGCAGGCGGCGCGGGTTGCTTGCGGGAGCGGGGAAGCCGCGTAAGCCGTAGAGGCTGCGCAAGCGCGTGCCGCAACGGCACGCCGGCCGCTCACAGCGGGTGCCCCGCGCCCGCCTGCGCCAGCAGCGAAACCGCGGCCGGATCCGGCATTCCGTTCGAATCGATCGCGCCGGCCTTGGCCAGCGCGTCGAGATCGCTGTCGACGCCCGGTTGACCGACCACGAACGGCGTCGTCAGGAAGGCCGGCGTCGACAGCGTGACCGAATAGCGCTGCTGCAGATTCGTCACGACCGCCGATTGCGCGGCCTGCACCGTGTTCGGGCTGCCCATCGCCTGTTGGAAGTGCGCATTCCCCTGAAAATTGCCGATCAGCCCGGCCGTGTTCGTACCGAGTTGCGCGGCGAGATAGACGAGCATCAGCTCGGTCTCGGGCGTCGTGTTGAAGGTGCCGCCCGCGTAGGCGAGCGAATGCAGGCTCGTGCCGCTCGATGCGACGGTGATCACGCACGGCAGCACGGCGTTCACCGTCACGCGGTAGTTGCCGCCGCCGTCGGTCAGCGTCGTCGCCGAGCCTTGCGCGCAACTGACCGTGACCGACGCGCTCGCAAGCGCGGAGCCTGTGGCGGCCGTGCCGGACAGCGCGACGGTCTGCGTGTTGTTGCCGTTGAAGCAGACATCGACGCCGAAGCAGGCGTCGCCGTTGCAACCGGCCAGTGCCGCGAGGGCGGCGACGCAGGCGGTGCCCAGCGCGGGGCGGAGAAAGCGCGGATGGCGAAGGTTCATGGTCGCGGGCATATGGGCAAGTGTGGCAACCGGTGGACGCCGGATAGGCGGTGTCGCTCCTATTCTAGGTCTCGGATTCCGGCGGTGCATGCTCGCTTTCTCGACAGAGCGCGGGGAGCGCGTGCCGGAAGATGAGTCTTGTCAATCCTGCTCGCGCGAGCCGCACGTAGCACCGGCGCGATCGGCAACCGCCCGGGTCCGGAACCTTTCAATTCCCTTCGCAACTGGTTATGCTGCGGGACGATCAAAAAACGACGAGAGAACGCGCCATTCCCGACGGAACCGGCGCGCCGTTTCCGACATGAACCTGAAACGACTGACGCGGCGGTCACGCCTCCCGGATTGCGAGGGCGATCCGGCATCGATGGCATGCACGACCCGCAACGCGGCGCGGCCCGCCCGCATCCGCGGCAAGACCGGCACCGGCAAGGCGGTGGCGGCCGTGCTGCTGGCCGGGGCGATGTTTCTGTGCAGCGCGGCCTTCGCCGCGCCGGCGGCTGACGCCAGCGCGATTCCGTTGGCGGCCGGTGCGCCGTCGGCCTGCATGAACGTGGCTACCGCAGCCGCCTATCCCGTCGCCAACGACCCCGAAGCAGCGCCGTCGCTGACAGGCCGCGTGACCGACATGACGGGCGTACTGAGTGTCGCATGTGCGTCCGAGCTGACCGACCGTCTCGCCGATCTCGAGCGCCGGCTCGGTGTGCAGATGGCGATCCTGCTGGTGGGCTCGACCGGCCACGCGACCATCGAGCAGTTCGCGACGACGGTGTTCGAGAAATGGCGTCTCGGCGCGAGCAAGATCGACAACGGTCTGCTGCTGGTCGCCGCGCTGAACGATCGCACCGTGCGGATCGAGGTCGGATACGGCCTGGAAGACGCGATTCCGGACATCGTCGCGGGGCGAATCATCCGTGAACGCATCGTGCCGGCGTTTCGCGAGAAGCGTATCGAAGCCGGCGTGAGCGATGCGGTCGATGCGCTGGTGCGCGAGATGACGCCGCCTGAAATGGCGGCGTCGGATAGCGCACTGCCCGACGAGGACGCGCAGCGTGCGACGTCCGGCGATGCGAAGCGGTTGTCGAACGGCTTGCGGGAGAAACCCTCAGCCGACGTCGGGAGCTTCCTTTTCTGGTTACTGCTCGGGCTGACCGGTGTCGCGCTGGGTGTCGTCACCGAATGGCGCAAGCTGCGTTGGCAGGTGATGTTGCCGGCCAGCTTTCTCGTCGCGACGATCGTGCCGGTTGCGATGTTGCCGGTCGGCGCGATATTCGGAGGCGATCTGGTCGCGATGCTGGGTGGGCTGGGGATCGTCGCGACGAGCATGGGTTTCTGTGCGTGGCTCCTCGGCATCGGTCTCGTTCGCTCCGCACGCGTCCGAAAGAATACGGCGATCATCGGCGTGACGTTGCTGGCGTTGATCTGGATCGGGCATCTGATGGGATATTCGCCCGGTGAGGTTCTGCTGACGGTCTTCTGCGTGGTGATGGGGATCCTGTTGATCGTCGAAAAACTGACGGGCAGCGATTGGTCGTCATCCCGCTCCACGTCCTCGTCTTCGTCGTTCAATTGGTCATCGTCCGGCTCGGATTCGTCCAGCTCCAGTTCGTCCGATTCATTCACCGGCGGTGGCGGCTCGAGCGGCGGCGGCGGGGCATCGGGCCGCTGGTAGCCGCCGTGCGCGGCGCGAGGGCGAACGTTTCTTTTCAACTTACCGCTCCAGCCGGAGCGTTCAACCGGAAGTCACAAACAATGAAATGGTTTCGAATCCTGCTCGTGTGCTGCGTGCTCGCGCCGCTCGCCGGTTGCGGCTACAACGCGATCCAGTCGTCGGATGAAGACGTCAACGCGGCGTGGTCGGAGGTGCTGAACCAGTATCAGCGTCGTGCGGACCTCGTGCCGAACCTTGCTGCGTCGGTAAAGGGCTACGCGTCGCACGAGGAACGCGTGCTTACCGAGGTCGCGTCGGCGCGCGCGCGCGTGGGCAGCGTGCAGATGACGCCGGAGATGGCAAAGGATCCCGCCGCATTGGCGGCGTTCGATCAGCGGCAGGGCGAACTGTCGGGCGCGCTGAGCCGGCTGATGGTGGTGTCGGAGCGTTATCCGGAACTGAAGGCGAACGAGGCGTTTCGCGATCTGCAGACGCAGCTCGAAGGCACCGAAAACCGCATCGCGGTCGCGCGCGGCCGCTACATCAAGACGGTGCAGCAGTACAACGTGCAGATCCGCCAGTTCCCGGGCGTCGTGATTGCGCGGATCTTCGGCTACCAGCCGCGTCCGAACTTCAGCGTCGCGAACGAAGCCGCGATCTCGACCGCGCCCGTCATCGACTTCTCCAATCAGCCGCCGAAGGCGAACGCAGCAGGCCAGTAAGCGGCCGGCACGGGCGCTCAGGGCTTGCGCCCAGCCGGCTTCGCGAACGCGCCGCGCACCTCGAAGCCGATCGCATCCGCCACGTTGCCGCGCGCGTCGACGAGTTCGAGCCGGTGCCTTCCCGGCCACGGCATCCACGCGACGCGGTCGGCGTGCCCGATCACCTTGTCGTCGAGCCGCCACGCGAACCGCGCGGCATGTCCGGACGACCGCTCGAACCAGATCCGCTGGTTCTTCGGCGGAATGTCCGGATCGATCGCGAAGATCGTGCCGTCGGTCGGCGCGCCGATCGTCAGCGGTGCGCGCGCGCCGTCCTTGCCCGGCGTGACGGGCGCCGCGAGCCGGATCGTGTCGAGCGCCGTGCCCGCGACGAACCACTCGTCGCGCGACGGTTCGACGTCGCGCTCGAACGTGATGCGGCGCGTTTCGACACCGGCCGGCGGACGTGGCGCCCGGCTCGGCAGGTCGCGGTGCAGGTAGCCGACGACGGCCGACCACACCGGCGACGCGCCCGTCACCCCCGACACGTCCCACATTGGCGAGCCGTCCGCATTGCCGACCCACACGCCGACCGTATAGCGCGACGTGAAGCCGACCGTCCAGTTGTCGCGCATGTCCTTGCTCGTGCCGGTCTTCACCGCCGAGAAGAAGCGCGTCGCGAGCGGATTGTCGAAGCCGAACGTGCGCACGCGCGCGTTGTTGTCGGAGAGGATGTCGGTGACGACGAAGCTGGCCGCTTCGCTGAAAACGCGCGTGCTGTTGTCCGCGCGCCCCGATGCCGGTGCGCCTGAAGCGGGCGACGGCGCGGGCAGGTCGACGATCTGGCGTGCGACGCCGCCGTTCGCGAGCGCGCGATACGCATTGGTCAGCGACAGCAGCGTGACGTCCGCGCTGCCGAGCGCAAGGCTGAAGCCGTAGTAGTCGCCTTCCTGCGCAAGCGGCAGGCCGAGCGCGGTCAGCGTGCGCGCGAAGCGGTGCGGCGTGACGAGCACGAGCGTGCGCACGGCCGGCACGTTCAGCGAGCCGCCGAGCGCGCTGCGCACGCTCACCCAGCCCTTGAAATCCTTGTCGTAGTTCTGCGGAATGTAGAGTCCGCCACCGGCCGCGAGGTTGATCGGTGCGTCGTCGAGCAGCGATGCGGCAGTCAGCCGTTTCTCGTCGATCGCCTGCGCATAGAGGAACGGCTTGAGCGTCGAGCCGGCCTGGCGCGGCGCGAGCACGGCGTCGACGTCGCGCGCGCCCGACAACGCCCCCGACGAACCGACCCACGCGCGAATCTCGCCGGTTGCGTTGTCGATCACGACGACCGCGCCGTCCTGCACGTTGCGCCGGTGCGCGGGCGCGTTGAGCTCGGTCAGCGCGCGCGTCAGCGTGTCGCGCGCGAAGCGCTGCAATGGCGCATCGAGCGTCGTGCGCACCTGCGCGCCGGCCGCCGGTCTGACCTCGGCCGCAATGCGGCGCGCGAAGTGCGGGGCGAGGGCGGCGCCGTCGTCGCGCACGGCGTTGGCCGGGCGGGCGATCACGAGCTGCACGTAGCCGTCGAGCGACGCGCACGCCTGTTCCGCATGCATGTCGCGCAGGATCCGGCACGCACGCTCGGCGACCTTCGCGCTTGCCGCGTTGGGCGCACGCACCAGCGCGGCAGCGATCGCGGCTTCACGCGCGTCGAGACCGGACGGCGCCTTGCCGAACAGCACCTGCGACAGCGCGGCGAGCCCGACCGTCTCGCCGCGGAACGGCACGAGATTCAGGTAGGCCTCGAGGATCTGGTCCTTGCGCCAGCCGCGCTCGAGCAGCAGCGCGTTCATCGCCTGCGTGGCCTTCTGCGGCAGCGAGCGCTGGCCCGAGCGGCGCGGCGAATCGCTGAGCAGCCCGGCGAGCTGCATCGTCACGGTCGACGCGCCGCGCGTGCGCTCGTTCCACAGATTGCCCCACGCCGCGCCGGCGATCCCGCGCCAGTCGACGCCGCTGTGCGCGTAGAAGCGCTTGTCCTCGGACACGACGATCGCCTCGCGGAACGCGGGCGACACGTCGGCGAGCGAGACCCAGTCGCCGCGCCGTTCGGTGAGGTCGACGCGCGTGCGTTGCAGCGGCGTGCCGTCGCGCGCGAGCAGCACCCAGTCGGAACTGCGCCAGTTGCGGCGCACGTCGTCGTAGCCGGGCAGCGCGTGCGCGACCAGCGGCGCGGCCAGCACGACGGCGACGAATACGCGGCCGGCGAAACGCACCGGCCGCGGCGATACACGATCGATCATCACGTACTCGTTACTTGCCCGCGTCGGCCGGCTTCACGGTCATCGGCGGGTTCGGCCACAGGCCATACACGGACGGCGCGTACAGCGCCTCGACGCGCGTCGGCGGCAGCCCGAAGGTGCCGACGTTGTTCAGCCGCACCGTGTATTCGACCGAGAGTTTGCCCTTCGGCAGATAGTCGTAATACGCGCGGTAGCCGTCGAAGTCGCGTTCGATGAACGCCGGCCATGCGCCGTCCGGCGATTTCTCGCCCTGCGTCGCGGCTTCGGAGTCGCGACCGAGGCCGGAGCCGAGGATCGTCGCGCCGGACGGGATCGGATCGTTGACGACGACCCACGTCATGTCGCTCTGCGCATCGATGTCGAGATGCACGCGCACGACGTCGCCGCGCGTCAGCACGCCCTTGACGGCGGGCGACACGGGCGTGACGGTCTTCGTGATCCGGTAGCCGGCCGCGAACGGCGCCCGCAGCGGAACGGCCGCGAGGCTTTCGACGGTCGCCCACGGGCGGCCCGTGCCGTCCTGGGTGACGGACAGCGTGGCCGGTGCCTGCGCCGCACGCGGCCACGGCATCAGCACGCTGCGCGCGGCGGCGGCGCGGGTCGCGGCGGTGGCCGATGCGGGGGCGTCGGCGGGTGCCGGCGCCTGCGACCACGAGATTGCGCGCTCGTTGCCGCCGAGCGCGACCTTCGTCGTGCCCGCCACCGGCGTGCTCTCGTAGGTGCGCGAGAAGCGCTCGATCGCGAGCTGGCCGAGCGCGTTCGACGTCGTCGTCTGCCACGCGCCCTGGCGTTGGAGTGCGAGCAGGCCGGTCGCGATGCGCGGCATCTCGTCCTTCCACGCGGGGTCACCCGCGAATTCCAGCGCGAGACGCGCGGCGTTGGTCTCCGTGCTCGTCATCAGCCACCACAGATCGTCGTCGCGCGCGGTCGAGAACACGAGCTGCGTGCCCTGATACGTGAGGCGCGCACGCAGGATCTGCTCGACCTGCGCGCGTTTCTCGTCACGCTGCGGGATGTCCTTCACGCGCGTGAGGATCGCGTGATAGTCGATCAACGCCGACGTCGGCCACTGGTTCGGCGCGATCTCGATCGAACCGAGCATGCGGCCCTGCGCGGCGCCGTAACGCGACAACGCCTCGATCGCGGCGAGCTTGCGCAGATCGCGATCCTGGCGCGGCGCCCACGCGTTGCGCTCGATGCGGCCGTCGACGAAGCGCGCGAGCCCGGCCTCGAGCTGCGTGCGCAGGTCTTCCGGCAGCGCGAAGCGCGGATCGAGGCGGCCGGCCTCGTCGGCGACCACGAGCAGGTAGGACGACAGCGTCGGGCTGCCGTAGTGCGCATCGTCGGAAGACGGCGGGAAGTAATTCGCGAGTCCGTCGCTGTCGAGGTACACCGGTATGCGTGCAACCAGCGCCTGCCATTGCGCGGCGTCGTGCAGGCCGATCGCACGCGACGTCTGCTGTTCGAGGCAGCGGTACGGATAGCGCTCGAACCAGCGCCGCACGCCGGGCAGGCCGTCAGCGAGCTTCGACTGCAGCGACACGGCGATGCCGCCGCGCGGCGCGCCCTGTGCGTTGGTGACGGCACCGGCCGGGGCCGACACGGGCACCGTCAGCGTGCCGTCGACCTGCGTGAGCGTGGCCTGCTGCACGGTGACCGGCAGCGCAGGCACGACCTTCTGCGCGACGGCCAGCGCGTCGGACGCGCGCTTGCCGCCTTGCTCGGCCGCCTCGATGCGCCAGTTCAGCGCGCCGGCCGCGTCGAGTGCCTGCTCGGGCACGGTGATCGTCCATGCAACCTCCGTCGCCGCATTGGCCGCGAGCGACACGGTTTGCGGCGCGACGTCGAGGCCCGTCACGCGCGGCGTCACGACGACCTGCATCGCGCGATCGGTCGTGTTGCGCAGCGTGACCTGTGCGCGGAACGCATCGCCTTCGCGCACGAGCGGAGGCAGGCCGGAAATCAGCTGCAGATCCTGCGTGCTGCGAATCGACGTGCTGCCGGTGCCGAAGCGGTCGGGGCCGACCGCCGCGATCGCGACGATCCGGAAGCGCGTGAGCGCGTCGTTCAGCGGCACCGCGACGGTCGCGCTGCCGTTCGCGTCGAGCGTCACGCGTGGATTCCACAGCAGCAGCGTGTCGAACAGCTCGCGTGTCGGCGCGCTGCCGCCGCCGCCGCCGGCCGGCACGGCCTTGCGGCCGAAGTGGCGGCGACCGACGATTTCCATCTGCGCGGTGGCCGTCTCGACGCCGTACGCGCGTCGCTGCAGCATCGCGTCGAGCAGGTCCCAGCTGTCGTTCGGCATCAGCTCGAGCAGCGCCTCGTCGACGGCCGCGACCGCGATCTGCGTGCCGGCCGGTGCCGGCTGGCCGTTCGGCAGCGTGACCTTCACGTGCGCCTGCGCCTTGCCGCGCACCGTGTAACGGGTCGCGTCGGTCGTCACGGACACGCCGAGACGATGCACGCCCGTGCCGACCTTGATCTCGCCGAGGCCATAGCGGAACGCGGGCTTCGACAGATCGACGAACGCGGTTGGCGCTTCATAGTGACGGCCTTCGCGCCAGAACGCGCGAGCCCATTCGACCGGCGCCTTCCAGCCCCAGGTGAAGAACGAGTACCACGGCACTTCGCGAATCCGGCCGCGCAACGCGAGCACCGACACGTACACGTTCGGCCCCCACGACTCGCCGACCTTCAGGTCGACGGTCGGGTTCTTGCCGTTGAGTTCGACGACGTGCGTTTCCATCACACCGCCGCGTTCGACCGCGACGAGCGCGGTTGCGTAGCGGAACGGCATGCGAACCTGGAAGCGGGCCGTTTCGCCCGCCTCGTAAGACGTCTTCTCCGGGATCACGTCGATCCGGTCGGTGTTGTCGCCGCCGAACCAGAGTTCGTCCTCGCGCGTGACCCAGACGGACGTCGACGCGTTCGACGTGCGGCCGTCGCCGTCCTTCGCGACCGCGATCAACTGGATGTTGCCAGCCTGTTCGAGCGTCGCGTCGCAGGCCATGCGGCCCTTGTCGTCGGTCTTGCCCGAGCACAGCACGCCGAGGTCGCGCGTGTCGCTCTTGTTGTCGTATGCGTAAAAGCCGCCGACCATCCGCTTGCGCGACGTCGTCGTGATGTGCGCGACGCCCTTGATCTCGACCGGCACCGATGCGCGCGGCTTGCCCTGCAGGTCGACCGCGAGCGCCTGCACAGGCACGCGCTGGCCGACCGACACCCAGCGGCCGGCCTTGATGCCGGCCACCACCGCGGCCGGCCACAGGATCGTGTCGCCGCGGATCGTCTGCACTTCGCCGTTCGGGTCCGCGAATGTCGCCTCGAGCGCGATGCGCTTCGGCGCGTCGACGTCGGGCAGGCCCTTGAGCGTGACGGTGCCCGCGCCGTTGCGGTCGAGCGTCAGCGGCAGCTTGTCCGCGATCAGACGGGTCGAGTCGGGATCGTTGTTCGCGGCCGATGCGCTGTCGCCGTCCTGCGCATCGTCGTCGGCATTGCCGTCGCTGCGTTCCGGACGATACGGCGTGAAGCTGAAGTCCTCGAAGCGATCCGCGAACGGGGGCGACGCCCACTTCATCAGCGCCGACACCTGCACGGGAAGGTTCGATGCGCCGCCACCCGACACGTAATCGATCTGCACCGCGAGCGGCGCTTCCTTGAGCGCGACGAGCGGGCTCTTCTGCGCGTCGCGCGCGCCGATCGTCCCCTTGAGCACCGGCAGGCGGAACGCCTCGACACGAAAGCTGCCGCTGTAGTAGCTGGCGGTCGGCGCATCGTCCGGGCCGCCTTCGAGCGACACGCTGTACTCGCCGAGCTTCGCCGCGGGCGGCAGCGTGAACTGCGTATCGGCGCTATGGTCGGCCGACCACGTGAGCGGCAGCTTGTAGGTCTGGTCGGAGCCGAGATGGCGGATCGTCACGCGCGTCGGGTATTGCGCCGGGAACGCGAGGCTCTGCAGCGTCTCGGTGCGCAGGAAGTGCTTCATCGACACGGTTTCGCCGGCACGCAGCAGCGTGCGGTCGAATACCGTATGCGCGCGCACGGTCGGCGCGCTGGCGGTGTCGGTCGGCACGTTGAAGCGCCACGATTCGATCCCGCGGTTCCAGTTCGAGCTGACGAACGCCATGTCCGGGCCCGTCTTGGGATCGTCGACGCGCGCCGACACGAAGTAGTCGTCGAAGCGTTCCGACTGGCTGCATTCATGCTTCGGCTCGAATGCGCCGTCGATCTTCAGCAGGCCTTGCGCGTCGGTCTTGCCGGACGCGATTTCGTCGCCGTTGCAATCCGACACGCGGATTCGCGCGTTCGGCACGGGCTTGCCCTTGTCGAGCGTCGTGACCCATACGAGGTTGTTCTCGCGGCCCTGTTTCAGATGCACGCCGAGGTTCGTGACGAGCACGGTGGTACGCACGTACATGCTCGACGGCTTCGCGAGCAGCGAGCGGCCGAGCGCGGGCGACGCGAGTTCGAGCACGTAGAAGCCGGGTTTTTCGATCGGCACGCCGACGACCTCGAACGGACGCAGCGCCTTCGGATCGGCCTTCGGCAGCGTCAGTGCCTGCGCACCCGGTTCGCCGGTGAGCAGCGACAGCGAGCGCACGTCGATGCGGCGGTTCTGCGGCGCGGGCATCTTCTCGCCGGCCTGGAGCGGCACGTAGACGGGGTGCTGGCCCTTGCGCCGGAGCAGGCCCGGGATGCGCTCGTCGATCGTGCCGGCCGTCATCGACCAGTTGTCGAAGCGCTCGACGGTGCGCATCCATTGAAGGATCGCGGTGTCATCGTCGACCTTCAGGTTCGAGAATTGCGCGCCGCTCGTGTTGAGGCCCGCGATATGCAGGTCGGCCTCGACGTTGCGCAGCGTGACCGGCACGAGCGCAGGCGTATCCGGTTCGGCGAATCGCTCGACGATCCCGAAGGTGCCCGACGAGAATTTCGCGAGCGGCGGCATCGGCGCGGTGCGCGTCGCGAGCGGGAACAGGTCGGCGTTCGCGAGCGAGCGGTCCGTCACGTCGCGCAGGCCGGACGGCAGCTCGATCGTCAGGTTCGCCTGCGCGGGCAGCGGCGGGTTGAACGTGACGGTGGTCACTTCGTCGCTGTGATCGTCGGCCGCGAAGGTCGGCGAAAGCGAGCCGTCAGGGCCGCGCAGCTTGATCGCCTCGGCGTTCTTGCGCGAGATCGGCGCATTGAACGACAGCGTCAGCGGACGCAGCGGCGTGCAGGGCGCCTTCGCGTTTTCGCGCTCGCACGAGAAACTCGCGGCGAACGGTGCGCGCACGGTGAAGTCGAAGCGGCGCTCGGTGTCGTTCACGATGCCGCTCGGGCTCGCGACGCCCTTGCCGTAGACGAGCTGCATCTTCGCGCTCGCGGGCAGCGCCTGCGCGCACGACAGCGTCAGCACGCGCGCGGCGTCCTTCTTCAGCCCGAAGTGGTCGAGCAGCGCGTTGCGGGTATCGTCGTCGGCGGCCGTGACGGGGATGCGGTTGCCGATGCCGACCGCTTCGCACCAGATGTTCGCGAGCGCGGAGCGCGGCTCGGCCGGGCCGTTCAGCTTCAGCACGAAGACCTGGCGTTCCTCGATCTCGCGCGTGCCGGGGCGCACCGTCACCGGGAACGGGCCGCCGGTTTGAAACGTGAAGCGGCGCGGGCCGCTGACCGCGTTGCCGGCGACCGAGCGCAGCGTGTCGTTGAGCGCGACGGAGCAGCGCACGCCGGGCGGCAGGTCGTTCTCGAAATCGTAGACCCAGGTTTTGTCGTCGAGCCAGTGCCCCTGGCCGCGCGCGGCGGTGGAGTCGTTGCAGGTCATGCGCGCGGGACTCGGCGCGGACGCCGAACCGAACGCGACCATCGGTTCGTCGAACTTGACGACGCTTTGCCGGACTTCGGTGACGGTGCCTTGCGGCGACACGCTCACCGTGCGTGCGGCGCCCGCATGCAGCGACAGTGCCGCGGCAGCGCCGAGCGCCGTGACCGCGCCAATGCGCCAGAGCAGCCGTGTGGTGTGACGGGTTGAATTCGTGTTGTTGTGTTTGTTGTGCTGCTTCATCGCTCGATGCCCTCGGAGGGAAGCTTTCTGTTTGATTGCACGCGATTCTAACCGACGCGCATGTGAGCAGATGAAGGGAGGGGGAGGCGGCGTGTCGCCAGCTCGCGACACACCGGCATCCGGAAGCAGAATTGTCGCGTCGACGACACAAAAATGCAGCGAAATGTCGATTGTCTCGGATTGCGGAACATTTATTGGACTATAAAAGCATTGTTCAATTCGAATTGTGCGCGTACATTTCAGGGCCGCGCGAAAGTTTGAGAAATATCAAGCGTGGTTTTCCCGAATCCGGTGTTCGAGAGAAGGAAACATGCACAACGACAACACCCCCCACTCGCGTCGCGATCGCGACGCAGCCGCATCCGGCATCACGCGGCGTCAATGGCTGCAGGGCGCACTGGCGCTGACGGCGGCAGGCCTCACCGGCTCGCTGGCGTTGCGGGCCCTGGCCGATAATCCCGGCTCCGCGCCGCTCGATACATTCATGACGCTCTCCGAGGCACTGACAGGCAAGAAAGGGCTGAGCCGCGTGCTCGGCGACCGCTTCCTGCAGGCCTTGCAGAAGGGCTCGTTCAAGACCGCCGACGGCCTCTCGCAACTCGCGGGCGCGCTCGCGTCCGGTTCATTGAATCCCGATCAGCAGGCCTCTGCGCTGTCGATTCTCGAAGCGTGGTATCTCGGCATCGTCGACAACGTCGTGATTACTTACGAAGAAGCGTTAATGTTCAGCGTCGTGTCCGATACGCTCGTGATTCCTTCGTATTGCCCCAACAAACCCGGCTTCTGGGCCGAAAAACCGATCGAGAGGCAAGCCTGATGGCCGATACCGATACGCAAAAAGCCGACGTCGTGGTCGTCGGGTCCGGTGTCGCAGGCGCGATCGTCGCGCATCAGCTCGCGATGGCCGGCAAGTCGGTGATCCTGCTCGAGGCAGGCCCGCGCATGCCGCGCTGGGAAATCGTCGAACGCTTCCGCAACCAGCCCGACAAGACGGACTTCATGGCGCCGTACCCGTCGAGCCCGTGGGCGCCGCATCCGGAATACGGCCCGCCGAACGACTACCTGGTCCTGAAGGGCGAGCACAAGTTCAACTCGCAGTACATCCGCGCGGTGGGCGGCACGACGTGGCACTGGGCCGCGTCGGCATGGCGTTTCATCCCGAACGACTTCAAGATGAAGACCGTGTACGGCGTCGGCCGCGACTGGCCGATTCAGTACGACGACCTCGAGCATTACTACCAGCGCGCGGAGGAAGAGCTCGGCGTGTGGGGCCCCGGCCCCGAGGAAGATTTGTACTCGCCGCGCAAGCAGCCGTATCCGATGCCGCCGCTGCCGTTGTCGTTCAACGAGCAGACGATCAAGAGCGCGCTCAACGGCCATGACCCGACGTTCCATGTGGTGACCGAGCCGGTCGCGCGCAACAGCCGTCCGTACGACGGCCGGCCAACCTGTTGCGGAAACAACAACTGCATGCCGATCTGCCCGATCGGCGCGATGTACAACGGCATCGTGCACGTCGAGAAGGCCGAGCAGGCCGGCGCGAAGCTGATCGACAGCGCTGTGGTCTACAAGCTCGAGACGGGGCCGGACAAGCGCATCGTCGCCGCGATCTACAAGGACAAGACGGGCGCCGACCATCGCGTCGAGGGCAAGTACTTCGTGGTCGCTGCGAACGGCATCGAGACGCCGAAGATCCTGCTGATGTCGGCGAACCGCGACTTCCCGAACGGCGTCGCGAACAGCTCCGACATGGTCGGGCGCAACCTGATGGATCACCCGGGCACGGGCGTGTCGTTTTACGCGAGCGAGAAGCTGTGGCCGGGCCGCGGCCCGCAGGAAATGACGTCGCTGATCGGTTTCCGCGACGGTCCGTTCCGCGCGACCGAAGCCGCGAAGAAGATCCACCTGTCGAACATGTCGCGCATCAACCAGGAAACGCAGAAGATCTTCAAGGCCGGCAAGCTGATGAAGTCCGACGAGCTCGACGCGCAGATCCGCGATCGTTCGGCCCGCTACGTGCAGTTCGACTGCTTCCACGAAATCCTGCCGCAGCCCGAGAACCGCATCGTGCCAAGCAAGACGGCCACCGACGCGATCGGCATTCCGCGCCCGGAAATCACCTATGCGATCGACGACTACGTGAAGCGCGGCGCCGTGCACACGCGCGAAGTCTATGCGACCGCGGCGCAGGTGCTGGGCGGCACGGACGTCGTGTTCAACGACGAGTTCGCGCCGAACAACCACATCACGGGCGCGACGATCATGGGCGCGGATGCGCGCGACTCGGTCGTCGACAAGGACTGCCGCACGTTCGACCATCCGAACCTGTTCATCTCGAGCAGCTCGACGATGCCGACCGTCGGCACGGTGAACGTGACGCTGACGATCGCGGCGCTGGCGCTGCGGATGTCGGACACGCTGAAGAAGGAAGTCTGACCGTGCGGAAATCTACTCTCACCTTCCTCCTCGCCGGCTGCCTTGCGCTGCCGGGCCTCGTGCGCGCGGCCGACTCGGCCGATCCCGCGCAGATCAAGCGCGGCGAATATCTGGCGGTCGCGGGCGACTGCATGGCCTGCCACACCGCGAAGGGCGGCAAGCCGTTTGCCGGCGGCCTCGGAATGCCGGTGCCGATGCTCGGCAAGATCTACACGAGCAACATCACGCCCGACCCGGACACCGGCATCGGCAACTGGACATTCGACGACTTCGAACGCGCGGTGCGTCACGGCGTCTCGAAGAACGGCAGCAACTTGTATCCGGCGATGCCGTACGTGTCGTACACGAAGATCAACGACGACGACGTGCAGGCGCTGTATGCGTACTTCATGCACGGTGTCGAACCGGTCAAGCAGACGCCGCCGAAGAACGAGATTCCCGCGCTGCTGAGCATGCGCTGGCCGCTGAAGATCTGGAACTGGCTGTTCCTGAAGGACGGCGCGTACCAGCCGAAGCCGGCGCAGAGCGCCGAGTGGAACCGCGGCGCGTATCTGGTGCAAGGCCTCGCGCACTGCAGCACGTGTCACACGCCGCGCGGCATCGCAATGCAGGAGAAGTCGCTCGACGAGACGGGCGGCAGCTTCCTGTCGGGTTCGGTGCTGGCGGGCTGGGACGGCTACAACATCACGTCCGACCCGAACGCGGGGATCGGCGGCTGGACGCAGCAGCAGCTCGTCCAGTACCTGCGTACCGGCAGCGTGCCGGGTGTCGCGCAGGCGGCCGGTCCGATGGCCGAGGCGGTCGAGCACAGCTTCTCGAAGATGACCGACGCCGACATCGGCGCGATCGCGACGTATATCCGCACGGTGCCGGCCGTCGCCAGCGGCGACGCGAAGCAGTCGCGCTCGTCGTGGGGCAAGCCGGCGGAAGACGGCCTGAAGCTGCGCGGCGTGGCGCTCGCAGCGTCGGGCATCGATCCGGCGCGGCTGTATCTCGGCAACTGCGCGACGTGCCACCAGATGCAGGGCAAGGGCACGCCGGACGGCTATTACCCGTCGCTGTTCCACAACTCGACGGTCGGTGCGCCGAATCCGGCGAACCTGGTGCAGGTGATCCTGAACGGCGTGCAGCGCAAGGCCGGCAGCGAGGACGTCGGGATGCCCGCGTTCCGCAACGAGCTGTCGGATGCGCAGATCGCCGCGCTGACGAACTACCTGACCGGCCAGTTCGGCAATCCGGCCGCGAAGGTGACCGAGCAGGACGTCGCGAAGGCGCGTTGACGCCAGGCGCGACGCGGCATGAAGCAGGGCAACACTGACGAGAGGAGGAGCACAGCACATCGGGCGGGCCCCGATGCCGGTTGTTGCAGAGCGGGGCGGGCGGCTGGCGGTCGCCCGTCCCGGTTCACAGGCAATCCGGTGCGCGCGTTTCGCGCACCGCTTTCGTTGATCACACCATGACACCGAATCAACCGTTTCTCGCGTCCCAGCGCGATGTGCTGCTGCTGCTGTCCCGAATCCTGCTCGTGATCCTGTTCGTGATGTTCGGCTGGAAGAAGATCATCGACTTCTCCGGCACGATCGCGTTCATGGGAAGCGAGGGGGCGCCCGCGCCGATCGTTTCGGCGGCCATCTCCGTGGTGATGGAGCTGTTCGCCGGCATCGCGATCCTCGTCGGTTTCCAGACGCGGCCGCTCGCGCTGCTGCTTGCGCTGTACACGATCGGCACCGGCTTCATCGGCCATCACTACTGGACGATGTCGGGCGGCGAGCAGATCGACAACATGATTCATTTCTACAAGAACATCGCGATCTCGGGCGGCCTGCTCGCGCTTTGCGCGGCGGGCCCCGGGCGTTTTTCGATCGATCGCGGGTGAACGGACCGCCGGCGCGTGCATGGGGCGTGTGCCGGACGGTCGAGACTCCGAGGGGGCATCATTTTGCGACTCAAACATTTCGCATGGCTGATCGTGGCCGCCACGCCGGCGGCCGCGTTTGCACAGACCAGCGTGACGCTGTACGGCCGTATCGACGGCGGCGTCGAATACCTGAACCACATCGCGACGCCCAATGGCAGTTCGACGCGCTGGAGCGCGGAAGGCGGCGACTGGGGCACCAGCATGTTCGGCCTGAAAGGCGTCGAGGATCTCGGCGGCGGGATGTCGACGGTCTTCAACCTGGAAACCGCGTTCCAGGTGATGAACGGCACGACGGGCGGCGGACGCATGTGGTCGCGCCGCGCGTATGTCGGGCTGAAGAGCGACACGTGGGGCCAGCTGCAGGCCGGCCGCAACCTGTTCATCGACAGCGACGGCGTGTGGGAATTCGATCCGTTCGTGCAGCAGGCGTTTTCGTCCGCATCGCTCGTGCGCGGCCGCAACTGGCAGCAGAGCAGCAACAACATCGAATATCACAGCCCGGTGATCGGCGGCTTCGACGTGCAGGCGCAATATGCGTTCGGCAACCAGTCGCGCGGCTTCAACTACGGCGCGGCCGACGACTTCGGCCGCTCGGACGGGATCATGATCTCGTATCACTCTCCGGTGCTCGACGTGCGCGGCATCTACGACGAGCTGCGCGACAACAACGGCAAGTTCAGCAACATCTTCACCGCGTCGCGCGAGTATTTCGTCGGCGCGAACGTGAAGGTGTCGAAGTTCAAGATCCAGGGCGCCTATACGCACTACCAGGCGCCGGACAGCCCGGCGGGCGTCGCCGATCGCGCCGATCACTACTGGCTCGGCGCGACCTACACGGCCACGCCGCAGTGGGCCGTGACGGGCGGCGGGTACTACGTGAAGGTCGGTGATGGCGGCGGCGATGCGTCGCACGATCCGTCGGGGCACGCGATCATGTACGTGCTCGGTACGACGTACAACCTGTCGAAGCGCACGTTCCTGTACGGGACGGTCGCGTATGTGCGCAACGGCGGCAACTCGAACTTCTCGCTGCTCGCGTCACCGCGCGACGCGACGTCGGGCACGAGCCCGATGACGGGCGAGTCGCAGACGGGCGCGTATGTGGGGATGATGCATACGTTCTGAGCGGGGCGTAGCGCACGCAAGGCACGGGTGACGATGGCCCGTGCCTTGTTGCGTTGACGGCGATGGACGTATTGTCGGCACTGCCGGTTCATGTGAGCGCTATCGATCACGCAAAAGGAAAGACCTCGCCGAAACCGGCGAGGTCAGTGGATCGACGACGTTGCGGCCGCGCACGTGCCGCGCATTGCCCGCCGTTCAATCGAGCGCCTTCCCGGCCTTCTCGTCCATGCAACGAATGGCGAGCAGCGTCAACACACCGCAGCCGATCGCATACCACGCAGGCGCATTCGGATTGCCGGTCGCCGCGATCAGCCAGGTCACGAAGAACTGCGCGAAGCCGCCGAAGATCGCGACGCCCACGCTGTACACGAGCGCGCCGCCGGTCGCCCGCACCGCCCGCGGGAACAGCTCGCCGAGCATCGCACCGGTCGCGCCGATGTTGATCGCGTGCACGACCGACAGCGCGGCGATGATCGACAGCAGCGACGCGGCGCCCGGCCATCGGTTCAGCGCGATGAACGCGGGATAGATCGCGGCCATCAGCACGATGCGCGTCCACCAGACGATCCGGTTGCGCCCGTAGACATCGGACAGGTGGCCGCCGATCGGCGTCACGAGCATCAGGATTGCGCCCGCGACGCAGCCGGCCGTCATCGACAACCAGGTCGGCAGATGCAGCACCTGCACGCCGTAGATCGCCATGTAGAACACGATGATGTAATGGATCGACGTGCCGCCGATCGTCACGCCGAGGCCCGCGAACACGGCTTTGCCGTGGTGGCGCAGCACGTCGGCGAGCGGCAGTGACGCGACCGGCTCGTCATGCGCGGCGGCGGGCGCGGCGGCCGGCACTTCCTCGACTGTGCGGCGCAGCCAGTAACCGAGCGGCACGAACAGCGTGCCGATGATGAACGGCACGCGCCAGCCCCAGCTTTCGAGCTGCGCGGTATTGAGCGTCGACGTGAGCGCGACGCCGGTGAGCGCCCCGGCGAGCGCGGCGAGCCCCTGGCTCGAGAACTGGAACGACGCGTAGAAGCCACGGCGGTGCTGCGGCGCCTGTTCGAGCAGCAGCGTCGTCGACGCGCCGACTTCGCCGCCCGATGCGAACCCTTGCAGCAGGCGTGCGAGCACGAGCAGCAGCGGCGCGGCGATGCCGACCTGCGCGAAGGTGGGCGCGACCGCGATCGTCGCGGTGCCGAGCGCCATCAGCAAGAGCGTCAGGATCATCGCCTTCTTGCGGCCGGCGCGGTCGGCATACATGCCGATCACGAGCCCGCCGAGCGGACGCGTGACGAAGCCGACGCCGAAGCTCGCGACCGCGAGCATCAGCTGCCCGAACGACGAGTGGACCGGAAAGAACAGCTTGCCGATCAGGATTGCGAAGAAACTGTAGACCGTGAAGTCGTAGAACTCGAGCGCGTTGCCGACCGCGGCGGCCGCGATCAGGCGGCGTTTCTTCGCGGCGGCGCGGGCATCGGCCGACGAGCCGGCGAACGGGAGGGCGGACGTTTCCATGGGGTTCCCCTGCTGAAGCGCGGAACTGCGTGATGAAGGGCCGTCAGGCCGTGAGCCAGGCTTCGGCGACGCGGACCCAGTAGCTCGCGCCGATCGCGAGGATGTCGTCGTTGAAGTCGTAGCCGGGGTTGTGCACCATGCAGCCGCCCTTGCTGCCGACCCCGTTGCCGATGAACGCATAGCAGCCGGGGCGCGCTTCGAGCATGAACGCGAAGTCCTCGCTGCCCATCAGCGGCGCGGCTTCGGTCTCGACGCGCTCGGCGCCGAGCATCTGGCGCGCGATGTCGGCCGCGAACGCGGTCGGTTCGGGATGGTTGACCAACACCGGGTAGCCGTAGTCGTAATCCACGTCCGCGGCGACGCCGAAGCTTTCCGCCTGGCCCTTCGCGAGCGCTTCGATGCGGCGGGCGAGCAGCGCGCGTACATCAGCGTTCAGCGCGCGCACCGACAGCTTCATCACGACGGTTTCGGGAATGATGTTGAAGGTCTCGCCGGCCTGCACGCTGCCGACCGTGATCACGGCCGCGTGCTGCGCGTCGACTTCGCGCGCGACGATCGTCTGCAGCGCGACCATGATGCTGCCCGCGGCCGACATCGGATCGCGCGCGAAGTGCGGCATCGCGCCGTGACCGCCGACGCCGCGCAGCGTGATCGTCACGCGGTCGGCCGACGCCATCGCGGCGCCGGTGCGGAATGCCATGTCGCCGGCGGCGCGGCCCGGCATGTTGTGGATCGCGAAGATCGCATCGCACGGGAAGCGATCGAACAGGCCATCGTCCATCATCGCTTTCGCGCCACCGAAGTTTTCCTCGGCCGGCTGGAAGATCAGGTTCAGCGTGCCGGAGAACTGGCGCGTCGCGGCCAGGTGACGCGCCGCGCACAGCAGCATCGCGGTGTGGCCGTCGTGACCGCACGCATGCATCTTGTTCGCATGGCGGCTCGCGTAGGGCAGGCCGGTGGCCTCCGCGAGCGGCAGCGCGTCCATGTCGGCGCGCAGGCCGACGCTGCGCGTGCCTTGTCCTTCGCGCAGCACGCCGACGACGCCCGTCTTGCCGATGCCGCGATGCACTTCGTAGCCCCATCCGGTGAGCAGTTCGGCGACGAGATCGCTCGTCAGCGTTTCCTCGAACGCGAGTTCCGGGTGCGCGTGGATGCGGCGGCGCACTTCGATGAGGTCCGGGGCGATCGCGGCGATGCCGGGGATGACGGGGTTCACGGCTTGCAGCATGGTGTCTCCTGTGGGTCCGGTGGACGTTTGACGCGCATATGACGTGAAAGGATATAAATTTCTTTTGCGCACCAGAAGCTGCTAAATTGCTTTGGTGCACACCACCGGTTGCCGCTCGGGAATACCCTGATCCTGCATGCGCCGCGCTGCACGGGGTTTCCACGAATCACGCATGCCGCCATGAAATACCATCAGCTGAAAGCGTTCGTCACCGTCGCGGACGAAGGGAGCATCCGCGCGGCCGCGCGGCGCCTGAACGTGTCGCCGGCGGCGTTGACGAAGGCGGTCAAGGAACTGGAGATCGCGCTCGGCGTGTCGCTCGTCGTGCGCACCGCGCGCGGCGTGCAGCTCACGGCGTTCGGCCAGCAACTGCAGGTGCGCGCGCGGCTGATCGTCGCCGAGATGCAGCGTGCGCGCGACGACATCGAGCAGGCGCAGGGCGCGATGACGGGCTCGGTCGCGGCGGCGATCACACCGGCCGCCGCGGTGACGATCCTGCCCGACGCGTTTCGCGCGTTCCGGCGGCGCTTTCCGGTCGCGCGCGTCAGTCTGATCGAAGGGTTCCCGGGCGTCGCGCTGCCGCGCCTGCACGACGGCTCGCTCGATTTCGCGGTGGCCGTCGTCGTGCCCGAACTGCTGGCGGCCGAGTTCGATCACGCGGAACTCTACGCGAGCCGATCGTTGATCGTCGCGCGCAAGGGGCATCCGCTCGCGTCGGCCACGTCGCTCGCCGATCTCGTCGAGGCCGACTGGCTGATGAATCCGTCGCCGGAAAGCTCGACCCAGGTGCTGTTCAACTCGTTCATCGCATACGGGCTGCCGGTGCCGCAGCGGGTCGTCGAATGCCCGAGCTTCGGCCTGGCGCACAGCCTGATGACGGGCTGCGACCTGATCGCGTCGATGCCCGAACAGCTGCTGCAAGGGGAGTGGGCGCGCGACCAGCTCGCCGTGCTGCCGATCCGCGAGCGGCTGCCCGGCGTGTCCGTGCAGGTCGTCACGCGCCGCGACAGTCCGCTCACGCCGGCCGCGGCAATGCTGCTCGACTGCCTGCGCGATTCCGCGCGCCGCAAGGGACTCAGATGAGCCGCTCGATGCGGGCCACGCAATGCATCGGGTAGTGATCCTGATTATCGGTCGCCCGCCTCGAGTCCATCCCGCTTGCGGCCCGCCTGCCGCGAGCCGGTATCATAGCGGCCGGCCTGCCGCCCCGGCCGGCTTTCGACAACACGCCATCCGGCATCCAGCAATCAGAGGCATCACATGACCAGTGCAACCCAATTCGACAACGTATCGGTCGTCAAGCGCGCGAACGTCTATTTCGACGGCAAGTGCGTGTCGCATACCGTGCTCTTCCCGGACGGCACGCGCAAGACGCTCGGCGTGATCCTGCCGTGCGCGCTCAACTTCGGCACGGACGCGCCCGAATTGATGGAAGTGCAGGCCGGCAAGTGCCGCGTGAAGCTCGACGGCAGCAGCGAGTGGCAAACCTACGGCGCCGGCGAATCGTTCTCGGTCCCGGGCAAGAGCCGCTTCGACATCGAGGTGCTGGAGACGCTCGACTACGTCTGCAGCTACCTGTAAGCGCGCAAGCAAGGTCGCGGCGCGTGCGCGCGGCCCATGCGCCTAAACAAAAAGCCCCGCCGAAGCGGGGCTTTTTGCATGCGGGCGGCGCAATGCCGTCCGGCAGCGGTGCTTACAGACAGGCGTTGATGTCGCCGGCGGCGGCCGCGTCGCCGCGCACGGCGACCCACGTCTTCGCGCCCGGATTCGGCGACGGACGAACCATCGCGGCCGCGCCGTTCGGCGGTTGCTGGCCCGGTGCGTAGACATCGGTCGCGAGGCCGTTGGCGAGCACGTTCTGCGAGATCACTTGTTGCTGCGACTTGTCGGCCCAGGTCTTGGCGATGCACGCCGAGACTTCCGGGGCGGCCTTCTGGCTTTGTCCCACGTTCTGCGCGGCCGGATCGGCCGCGTGAGCAGAAATTGCCACGGTCAATGCGATGAGCGGTAAGTATTTCACGTTCACGTTTATCTCCCTCGAGTCGTGATTGATTGAGTGGGATGCGCAGCAGAACTGCGTGCTTGTGAGATTGCATCGGACAAATGCGGTTCCGGCGATTCCGAAACAAGTTGTTAACGCGCTTGCCAAACGGCAATCCGGATGCTGTGCGTTCTGTCGCGCGGCGGCATGCGTCGTGCGTGGTCCGTATGGAGACACGGCGGCGACGTCATGCGTCGTGAGGTCGGCTCGCTGCCCTGAGATGTGGCGGATTGACGGTCGCGGCGTGCTGCATGTGTCTGCATGTCGCGCCGCGACGCTTCTTTATTGGATGACGATGTGGAACGGCTGAATGATGGCCCCGTCGCATGCGGACCATGATGACAAACTTTCGTCCGATCGATTGTCAACGAAGTTTAAACGCCGGACGCGAGCGCTTTCCAATGGAACAGGAGCCTGGACGAGGGTCTGCACTGGCTCTTGCGTAGCGCTTTCGGCGCGTTTCCAATGCAAAAGAGCCTGTTGTTGGCCCGACACGCGCGAGTTGACCGACACCG